>CAYOFH010000090.1:0-13720 GCA_964403175.1 uncultured Marinilabiliaceae bacterium | reverse complement strand
TCACTGCGTTCAGAATGACAAAAACTGCAGTTATTTTGACTTTTTAGACAACCTCTGGTTCATCGGACTTATTATTAATGCAGCAAACAAACCAGTATTTTTCAGATGTGCTTGATAAGAAAGCGTCAAGTGCAAGGCGGGTGATGACTGAAAAACAGGAGTTTACTTTTCGTAAATGACTGTTTTGAAGGCAAACCCAACGCTGCAATTGGCGCTTTCCTGCAAGCACTTATTAAAACCTTTGGAAATCATCATCAGAGTGATTATCCCCCATCTTCAGATCAATTCCTTTAGAGGAAGATTTGGGACTACCGCTTTCCTCTTCGTAATAATCCTGATGCTCAGAAGGCTTTGCAACTATTTTCTTCCTGGCTTTTGTCTTGGCAGGATTATGTTTCTGCTTGGAAACACTTCGCTTTTGATCCAACACAAAGTAGGAAACTACCTCTCGCATTTGTTCTGCCTGACCGGATAATTCCTCTGAACTGGAAGCCATTTCTTCAGAAGCAGCAGCATTCTGCTGAATAACCTGATTCAATTGCTGGATAGCATTATTAATCTGATCGGCACCTGAATTTTGTTCCATACTGGCAGCTGCAATTTCCTGTACCAGCTTGGCAGTTTTTTCAATATCCGGAACAATTTCAGTCAATTGCTTTCCGGCTTCTTCAGCAATTTGCACACCGTTAGTTGAAAGTTCATCAATTTCTTCTGCAGCAATCTGTGAGCGTTCGGCTAATTTGCGAACCTCCTCTGCCACTACAGCAAATCCCTGACCGTGTTCTCCTGCACGAGCGGCTTCAACAGCTGCATTAAGAGCAAGAATATTGGTCTGATAGGCAATATCTCCAATGATAGTCACTTTTTTTGCAATGTCTTTCATAGACATAGCTGCAGTATTGGTGCTTTCACTTCCTTTGCGGATACCCGAAGCTGCCTGCAAAGCAATTTTTTCAGTTTGCTGAGCACTATCGGTGTTCTGTTGAATATTTGCAACCATTTGCTCCATTGAAGAAGACACCTCTTCAGCCGATGAAGCCTGTTCGCTTGCTCCCTGCGACATTTGCTGCGATGTAGAACTCATCTCCTGACTGGCACTGGTAATATTATCGGAACTACCCATCACATCCCCAATGATACTGCGAAGTTGTTCCACCATATGTTGTAATGCACGTGAGAGTTGACCTACTTCATCCTTGCGATTTTTAAACTCATCATCAATATTGATCGTTAGATTGCCATCGGAAATTTCTTCTGCAAACGATACTCCCCTGTTAATACCTGTTGTTATGGTCCGTGTAATAACAACTGCCAATATAGCAGCGATCGAAAGACCGATAATTATAGCCAGAACAATAAACAAATTACTTACTGCGATAACATTGTCTCCCTGCACAGCTTCCTCATGAGCAATCGTTTCGTTTATCAGAATCAGTTGGTCAATACTCTCCATTGTTTGCCTGTGCAAATCTGCTGATTCCTGAGTAATGGCTACAGTCATCTCCCTGAAAAGTCTTTCTGCCTGCATGGCTTCCTGATTAATCATCTCGAAATTTGTGAAAACACCCTCGGCAGATGGTTCCATAACCTCTTGAAAATGAGTCTGCGCTGCCTGAATATTACCCTGATTGATATGATTCTTGATACGGTGCACAGCATTATGAAAGTCGGCATGAGACTGACGCATATCACGGATATTAGCATTTATGGAGGCATTCTGGGTAGTGAAATCAGGGAGCCATTGTCCGAAATTACAGGTTTTTTCGCTTTCCCCGCCTTCAAAAGTAGTACCGTCCTGAATGGCATTTATTGTTTGTAATTCAAGAGCATAATGATCTTTCATGAACATTTCAAGATTCTTAACCACTTCCATAGGATTTAGCAAATCAATTTCCAGCAGGCGGTTGTGCATGCGATCCACATTCTGTATGTTGAAATTCCGCCAGGCTTCAGCATTTTTTAAGTATTCATTGTAAACCCTTTCCTCTTCATTGGTTTGTTCGAGGGGGGCAAAAGCTTCCTGTGCTTTCTGATAATTAGCACGGGCAGCACTTATCTGACGTAAAAACTGTTCCCTCTGTGCTCTGTCAAGCTGAGGATTAAGTAAGTCAACATACCCTCTCTGAACTCTTTCCAAGGAAGCTTCCATCTCACCCAGATACTGAATACTTGGCAGACGTATGTCTGAAACTGCATTAAACGAGTTTCCTACATTTCTCATACTGGTCATCCCGATAACACCAATCACCAAGGCAATAAAAGCAATAAGTGAAAATCCTGTAATGATTTTCCGGCCTATTTTAAAATCTTTAAATTTCATTTCAATAAGGTTAATTAAGTTATTGTTTGTTTAATTCTTCTTTAACTACAGATTCTTTTACCTCCTGAAGAGCTTTCAGATTGATTAAATCATCAGACGAGAGTAGCAGATCGATGTTAAGAACCATATAAAAACGATCGTTGACCCTTGTCATACCTGAAATAAAATCAGATCGGAATTTACTTCCGATGCTTGGAGGTGGCAGAATTTCTTCGTCCTTAATTTTTTGAACTGCCTGGACAGCGTCTACCAGCAGACCCACCATTACGGATTCCTGTTCAATTTCAGCTTCTATTACCAATATACAAGTGGTTTTGGTCCATTTGGCAGGCGGCATACCAAACTTTACCCTCATATCAATTACCGGCAATACATTGCCTCTGAGGTTGATCACTCCTTTCATGTAATCAGGAGATCTGGGAACTTCGGTTATTTCTGTCATCTCCAGAATTTTGTGGACTTTTCCAACATGGAGAGCAAACACCTCTTCCCCCAACCTGAAAGAGAGATAGGAGTTAATAATTTTCTTGTTTTCGTTTTCCATACTAACTGTTTTACTGGATTTCATTATTGTTATGGCTGACATTCTCTGCACATTCGTTTACCAGAGCATTGACATCAAGAACGAGAGCGATGGAACCATCACCCATGATGGTAGCAGCTGAAATTAGTTTTTGGTCATGATACATCTTTCCCAATGGTTTCAATACTGCCTGTAATTTTCCGATTACCTGATCAACAGTTAGGGCTATTCTTACATCATTATATTGAACCACAATCATTTGCATCTTTTCAGGAGGGTTTCCATTCTCTTTTAGTTCATCGCGGAGATTAAAAAATGATAGTTGTTCTCCTCCCAGGGAAATGATATTATTGAAGCACTTAGATATTTCGGACGCTTTGACAGGAAAAATGCGATCAATCAACGATAAAGGAATCACATATTTAGTATTGTTAATGCGCACCAACAAACCGTCAATAATGGAAAGCACGAGAGGTAAAGTGATGGTAACGGTTGTTCCTTTTCCTTTATCAGAAGTGATGTTTACCATACCCCTGACTGCCTGGATATTTTTCATTACCACATCCATTCCCACTCCGCGTCCTGAAACCTCCGTAATATTTTCATTGGTGGAAAAACCGGAATGAAATACCAGATTCAGAATTTCACTTTCAGAGAGATCTTCATCTCCTGCTATAATCCTTTTTTTTACAGCTGTTTGATAAACTTTTCGGGTATCAATTCCTGCACCGTCGTCAATTATCTCAACAACTACATTAGCTCCGCTGTAAAAGGCATTTAAACTGATTGTTCCTTCCTCCGGTTTTCCGTTTCTCCTGCGTACTTCAGGACTTTCTATGCCATGATCAATACTATTGCGGATAATATGCAGCAAAGGATCTGTAAGACTTTCGATCATGGTTTTATCCAGTTCCGTTTCCAGTCCTGAAGCCTGTAGAGAGATTTTTTTACCCAGACTGTTGCTCAAATCATAAACCAAACGCTGAAAACGGGTTTGCAGGGTTTCCAGAGGAATCAGACTAATACTAAAAGTACTGTCCCGGAGCTGGGCCGTAAGTTTCTGAACCGTTTCAGTTACCAGTTTAAGTTCCGGAATATGGTGACGGGAGGCAATCAGATTTAACCTTTCCTGAGTAATAACCATTTCACTGACAAGATTCATTAAGCCATCAATCTTCTCCGTTGCAACTCTTATGGAGCCTGAAGATCTCCTTTTACCATTTCCATTACCCTCTAAGGGAATGTTTTCAACATCTTCATCTTTTGATATAATACTGTTTTGCTTCACCCCTTCTGAAATCTGCTCTTTAGGTTCAGTTAAAGGAGTATAATCCACTGCCATACGGGTTATTTCAGAGATATCTACTTTTTTCTGTCTGTCAGACAGTTCGGTCATCTTTTCCCGGAAAAGGGCGTTCGTGAATAGATTGGATCTACTAATGCGGTGTATTTCAAATACGGCATCATTTTCCACGAATATGAAAACATCACGAATCTCGTTGATATTATTCTCTGTAGCCAGGAATATATCCCAAAACACGTATGACTTATCGGGTTCCAATTCATGAAATGATGGAACATTTTGTACTCCGGGCATAGAGAACATCTCTCCAAGCTCACTTAAATCATCCAGTAAATAAAAAGGATTGGTTCCGTTAGTTAGAATATCCTTATTAGGATAAAAATGAATAAAGTAAGTTGCCATCCCTTCCTCATCATCTACTTCATTATGCTTTTGACGTGCATCCTCACAAGATCGTGATGAATTTAACATTCGCTCTGTTTCTTCTTTCACCACTTTATCAATGGCCTTTTCCATGACTTTACAATGCTTTTTTAAAGAAGCACTGATCTCATTTCCGGGCTCTTCCAATAGATCACGTAGCAAATCGACAGACTGAAGGGTAACTGCTAATAATTCAGATGAAATGCACAAATGACCTGAACGAACCAACTCATAAATATTTTCCATTCTGTGAGTAAACTCGCTTAATCGCTCAAAACCAAACATGGCTCCCCCTCCCTTGAGCGAATGCATGGCTCTGAAAACACGCTCTACAAGTCCTTTATCATTTGGCGAAAGCTCAAGAGCCATTAATGCCTGCTCCAGATCAGCAATATTGTCCAGCGCTTCATCAATAAATCTGGACTGAAAATTTTCAAAGGAATTATGCATTTCGAATAATATTTTGGATTGATGACTTTTCTATTTTCGGCGATTTTCTTTTCTTAACTCTTTTAATGGCATGACAAGTAATTGTATTACAGATTATTATTCATTAAAACCTGCATTCATAAAGACACAGAAAGATCCTGCAAGTGCATTTTTGCACCTGTTCCAATAAGCGTAAAGAAAAAACCGGAATTATTTGGTGGCGGATTCGAGCGGATATAATTCCTGAACCCTGGAAATGATAGTTTTAATATTAATTGGTTTGGAAAAGAAATCATCTGCACCTGCCTGCATCAGAGTATCAATAGTATCAGGATCATTGAGAGCAGATACAATAACAACAGGAATGTCTGAAAAGCTTTTGGTTGCTTTTAATCTATCCAGCATTTGAAAGCCTGAAATTTTAGGCATTAATAAATCCAATAAAATCAGCCTTGGCTTTTCTTTGTGAACCAATATCCATCCTTCCGAGGCGGATAATGCCGTTTTTGTAGTATAGCCAACATCTTCCAAAAGAGCTTCAAGAAGAACATTATTCGTTTCTGAATCATCGATTATTAAAATATAATCTTCAAGTTTCTTTTCCATACTAATTACTAAAAGGAATTTGGACAAATATACGTATGGATGCTTTTGTCAGATACTTTTTAACCGGTGATATACATCATCGTCAGAAATGATTTGTGTCACCGAAGGTCACATTGCTGTTTTTAAATATTTGTATATCAAACTAATAAAAGAATCCCGCTGGATTGATTTATTTATAAAATCATTACAACCGGCCTCTTCAATTTGTTTTCTCTCGCAGGCCTCAAGACTGGTTGTCCGGGCTATAACCGGCACATGAGGGAAAATGCTCTTAATTTGGCGGGCAACTGAAATCCCATCAAAATTCAACAACTTCATATCCAATAAAACCAAATCTATCATCTTCTGTTCCCGGCAAATCTCAATAGCCTGATAAGATGAAGAAGCTTTTAATATTTTTAGTTTCTTCCCAAATTCACGCCCCAATAGTTCTTTCATAAGAATAAAGTCCATCTCATCATTCACGACCAATAGTAAATTATAGTGATTCCTTTCTTCGTGAAGATTTAAGTTTATTATATCTTCAAAACCAAAATACGATTCAGATTTTTCAGTCCAGATATCAAAATAAAAAACAGATCCTTTTCCTTGTTGAGAATCCACTTTAATAGAACTTCCCATTTTGTCAATAATTCTGGCAGCAATGGTAAGTCCCAGACCATTACCTCCAAATGCTCTGGTAGCTCCCATATCCAACTGGTAAAAAGGCTGAAATATCAGATCATGCGCATCAGGAGGAATGCCTATACCGGTATCTTCCACAAAGAATCTGAGGGATCCGCCAATCTGATGACAACCAAATTTTATAAACCCCTGTTTGGTAAACTTTACTGCATTAGACAAAAGTTTTTCTAAAACCTGTCTCAAACGGGATGAATCCAGCGATACAGTAGCTTTTTGAAGAGCAGGATCAATTACCGGTTTTTCAAGAACCACCTGATTTCCTGTTTTATCTGCAAAAGATTTATGCAATCCAAGCATAAACCCCTGCAATCGTACAGGGCTGCTTTTAAACACAATATCGCCTGTTTCAAGTTTGCTGATATCTATTATATCATCAACAATTCCCAACAGACGATGGGTAGATTGTATAACAATATCTAAATATGAATTTCGTTTTTGCGAGGATGTTCCGGGCATTTTTGCCAGCTCAGAAAATCCCTGAATAGCATTCATAGGGGTTCTGATTTCATGAGACATATTCTGTAGAAATGCTGCCTTCAAAATATCACTTTCCCTCGCTTTCTCACGAGCATCAATAAGATCCTGTTCGTATTTTTTATTTTTTGTAACATCCTGTTTCACAGCAACAAAATGTGTAATCTGTTCATTCGCATCCAAAACTGGAGCAATAGTTGCCGATTCAAAATAAAGATCACCGTTTTTCTTTTTATTAATAAATTCGCCCTTCCAGATATGCCCGGAAAGTATGGTTTCCCAAAGGTCCTCATAGTCCTCTCTGGGAACCATTCCCGATTTAAGAATCTTCGGGTTCTTTCCCATAACTTCATCGCGGGTATAGCCGGTCAGCTCGAAAAAAACGGGATTTACATATTCAATAAAGCCGTTAGTATCGGTAATTACAATGGAAACGGGGCTTTGCTCCACAGCTCTTGATAATTTCCTGATGCCTTCATCTTCCAGAAAAACAGGTGATGGCTCCACCCTCTGCGATAATTTTACATTATCTTCCATTTCTGTTTTCTGATCAGTGGGCAAAAAGGTCGTCACTAAAACGGAATTGTCAAGTTTTCTGATTTCTACGCGATAATCAACAGTAAAACCGGAAAAACGATGGACTAAATCTTCTGACTCCTCATTTGTCCATACTTTGCTTAATAACATGAACAGGTCTAAATCATCAAGAATCCCTTCGTTATAGGTAATTCTACTCAAGACATCACCAAAGACCTCTAAAAAAGCCTGATTTACCAATATTCTTTCAAATTCCAAAACATGTCCGCTTTTATCAGGTATAAATTTATAACACATCGTTGGGTGTGGAGAATAATCAAATAATTTTTGATACAAATTCAGCATACTTCGAATTCTTGGATACCGACTTTATTAGTCTGGTGTATGGTTTATGATTCATTAATAACTAAATATATAACGAGATCAAAGAATATAGGTTGTAACTATTAAATAATCACCTCATCATCTTACCCCATAGAACACTATCAACCAGACTCTTTTCATTCTGACTCTTTATCTATTTGAATTGAATCTAAACCTTTGATTTTGTACTTTTACATACAAGATGAGAAATGGTGCCTATGAATTATGCTAGTATTCAAAGTTTACTTACTGATCCCGACATTTCCTCCCAGTTGACTAAATATATTGACACACACGGAATACGTACCAATTTTGAAAAAGGTCAGATCCTGTTTTTTCAGAACTCCCCGGTTTCAAGTTTCTTTTATGTTCATGACGGATTAGTAAAACTTCACAGACAGCACGCCAAAGGTCGATGTTCAATTTTGAAGGTTGAAAAAGCAAATCATTTTGCCGGATTATCTGATTGTTTTACCGGAAAATCCCATCATTACAGTGCGACAACAATTGCCAAATCGGATGTTTCGATTTTAAATGCACAAATGCTTATAGAATACCTGAGTTCACAACCGGATTTATCAGAAACTATTATGACATTATTGGCGCAGGAGGCCTCTTTTTTTCTTGAAAAGATGAGTAACCAACATCATAAACAACTGCCCGGAAGAGTAGCAGACACGCTTCTTTATTTTTGGAATTTACTGGGAGAAGACCACCAGTTTTGCTTTCCTCTGAGCAGATTAGAACTTGCACAATTTGCCGGCACAACAAAAGAAAGTTTTATCAGAACTCTTACAGAATTCAAAAACGACAAAATTATTAATATAGATGACAGGAAGGTGGAAATTAACAGCATGGAAATTTTAAAGACCCTGTCCAGATTGGGGTAGTTTCTTTTTATTAAGTTTTCTGTATTTTCCTGTTCCATCAAATTCTCCATCTTTACAAACGCAGTTAAGCAATCTCTCATTTTACCTGGCTAGCGGTAGTCTTCAATAATAAAATGATCCCGGTCTTTCCAAACAGGAAATTTTTCTCTAAATACATTAAGATCCGACATACTCAAATCAGCAGAAAGCTTTTCAAAATTGTTGTCTATATAATCTGAAATAACTTCCCCTTTAGGTGAAAAAACCACTGATCCACCTTCATACAATACCCTGGGATCATTTCCGGTTCGATTCACTCCAATAACATAAACCTGATTCTCAATAGCTCTGGCTTTCAGAAGAGTGTGCCAGGTGTCCTGACGAACAGCAGGCCAGTTGGCCACATAAATCAACAAATCATAATCGTCC
Source organism: uncultured Marinilabiliaceae bacterium (assembly GCA_964403175.1). Lineage (GTDB taxonomy): Bacteria > Bacteroidota > Bacteroidia > Bacteroidales > Marinilabiliaceae > Marinilabilia. The sequence continues at coordinate 4,760 of CAYOFH010000090.1, read as the reverse complement.
TGATTTCGACTCCACACTGGAAAGCGCAGATCGTAACAAACCTGCGGCAAAATGCGCCATGTTTTATATTGAAAAATTTTTCTTTCTCTTCCGGCATTGTAATGATCTTGTTCTTCTCCCATACGGAAAAGATGGCGTTTATCGTAGAATGAAATATCATTTTGCGGAGTGGTGAAATAAAAGCGGTTGTAAAACTTATTTTCTTCACGCGCAATAGAACTCCCGGCTATTGCAAAATCATATTTATCGGACATTTCCTGCAACCACCGAGGTATTTTACTTAATTCTTCAGATTCAAATTTTTCAGGTTGCATGGTAAATCCGGTTGAAAACATCTCCGGCAGAATAACCATATCCGTTATCTGCTCTGTTTCAGAAAAAAGACGCTCAAAAAGAAGGAAATTATTTTCAATATCCTCCCACGACAAACCGGGTTGTAGAAGTGTAACTTTCATGAACTTACTGTATTTTAATAAAACCTGGTCACATAAATCGTCCCCACAGACAGCAAATAATCACAATTTTCAACTAGCCAATAAAAACTATTTTCTGTTTAAAAAAAGATCTGACATGTAACGTTCCACTATTTTCCGAACTTTTCTTGGTTCCATATCATGATGATTAATAATAATGGAAAAAACCATCGGACTTTCCTGATCAGGAAAAAAATAGCCCGCGAATCCCAAAACATCGTTCATCGATCCGCTTTTCCCATATATTTTACCGCTCAATGACGGATGCCTCCACATATATTTTAAGGTTCCGCTTTGACCATTTTGAGCCAGAGAATTCTTAAACGCCTCAAAGTAATCACCTTCGTGATACAGATATTCCAGCATCTCCACCAAAAATAAAGAAGAAACCTTATTCATTGGCGACAATCCACTCCCATCTTCCATCTTGAAAAAACCATCATCAATTCTGTCACCCCAGAACTGCTCTGTTTTCCAAAGACCCTTATCCCAAATGGAGGCAAAAGCGGCATTGCCTGAGAGTCCTGTTTCCAGGAGTAAATGATCGGCAAAAAGATTAATGCTTTTTTGGTTTGTCAGGCGGTTAATTTGCTCTAAAACGGGAGATTTAATAACTCCAATCTCCCTGGCCGTGCTTTGCCATTCTTCATTATCACTCTTCATTATTTTTATAGATTCCTTCTCAATAAAAAGACCGCGAATTTCTTCTGCCAAAGCCCTACCCGGATCAGGGAGAGCTCCTTTGATAGAAAAATGATTTCGTCCGGCAGGAATGGACCCTCTGATTTGCCATCTTTCCAGGCCAGGAAAACCATAAATATATGCACTGTCCTTTCGATGAGAAGCAGCTTTCACAAAACTTGTGAAGGCAATATCTTTAGCCCATGGACTTACTGATATAACCTCACAAACAGCACCTTTTTCAGCAGGCGATCTTAATATCACTTCAAAAGAATTATCACGCCAGGTCAGGGCAGAAGGTGGAACACCGTAATAATTCCCCATATCTTCCCACAATCTTTTGGATGGAAAACGAAAAGGGTCATATCGACTCTCATCAATAATAATTTTCCCATCAAGGGAATTAATTCCTTCCTTTTTTAAAAACTCATTAATTTTATTCAAAACAACTTCCGGACTTTGATCATTAAAATATTTGGATCCTAAAGAAGGATCACCCCCACCTTCAACAATCAAATCTCCATGAAGTATGCCATCCCGGACTTTTCCATCAATCCAGAACCGTGTATAAAATGAAAACCGGGGGCTCATAGTTTCAAAAGCCGTTGCAGTAGTAACAAGTTTCATGAGGCTGGCCGAAATCATTGCTTTTTCGGCATTTAAATACGCAACATCATGTCCGGTTTTCAAATCTCTTACCAGCACGGAATATGAAGCATGATCAGGTAACTCCTTAATCACATTCTGAGAAAAGAGAAAGGTTCCACAAAAAAGAAAGATCCCAACTCCGGAAAAAAACACAAGCTTATTCATATATTCCATATTGTTTGTCGAGCTTTTTCTTTTCCTGCAATCTTTGAGCAAGATCTATGTAATAATCCCTGGCCATTTTTTCTTCTTTATTTACACCAAGACCTGCCAATTCTTTATAGTGCTGCATAGATCGATAAGCCCATGCAGTGGCTTCAATAAAATTTCCTTTCACTTCCTGAGCAAGTGCCAGATTATATGCAGCCCGGGCTTTTTGCTTTTCTTTACCAGTTTCGTAAATATGATACCACACTCTGGCAGCCTCATCCCACTGATCTCGGTTTACATATTCGAGAGCTTCATAAAACAAAGTATGCCCCTGTTTAAAAAAGACTCGCCGGGTAGTTTGCCAGGTAGGTGCAATGTATCCGGAATACTGTATGCCTGAATATAAGGCAGCCTCTTTTAATGCATCTTTCAAAAAAGGAAGTTCCCCAATGGATTCTTCAACTGTTGCTCCTGCTCCTTCCCAAAAAATAGTATCCTTTTGCAGATGCACATTCATGACGCTATCTGCCAACCTGTTATGTATCTTCCAGTAAGTGTTAACCCTGACATCAAGAGCAGAATAATATTGCTCCCCTGCATCAATTACATTTAAAACTGTTCCATACTGATAGTATCCTAATTCAATAACTGCCTGCGCATTATAATAATTACACAAACTGTCTATAAGAAACACACTCAGGGGAGCAAGAGGCTTTCCGTCTTCCAATGTATTGAAAGATTCATTTACAACATAAACCGAATCGAAAAAGGATTTTGATTTCAGGGATTCAGCAAAAGATTCAATGGCAACTTGTCCAAAATTATCCAGCAATATGGTATCAATGGAATATTCCTGTACGGGAAGTTTTATTTTATGCACTACACTATCTCCGGCCTGCATGGGATAAGCATTATCTACCACTACCACAGAGGCTATTTCAACTGGGACATCAACTTTGGCAGGTTTTAAAACATCCAGATTGAAAATTGAATAAGGAGAAACACATCCGGTAACAAGCAATATTAAACCGGAGAAAATCCATTTTTTGATTCGGTTCATTTTTGTTTAGTTTACAGGGCCTGATTCAGAATAGCGACTACATCATCGGCATCTAACCGCTGAAAAGATCCAATTCTCCCAAAAAAACAAGCTTTTTTACCCATCTCACTGAAATGCTCTGCCGGGATATTTACCTGGGATAACGAAGCTGGCATGCCTAGTACATTGAAAAAATCTCTGACGGCGGCAATCCCTTTAATGGCGGCTTCCATATCGTCTGATTCCTTTATATTCCACACATTCCGTGCCATTTGCGCAAACTTGTGGGCAGTTTTTTCATTCAAAACATATTTCATCCATTCAGGGTGTATAATGGCGAGCCCGGCACCATGAGTGAGATCATAAATCGCACTCACCTCATGCTCTATGCCATGCGTGGCCCAGTCTCCGGTTTTCTTACCGGTAAGGGTCAATCCATTTAGCGCCAGGCTACCAGCCCAAAGCAAATTGGCGCGGGCCTCATAATTTTCAGGTTCTTCCAGAGCTACAGGACCATATTTGATGCAGGTCTTCAATATGGATTCACCAATAGTATCCTGCACAAATGTTCCCTCTCCCGGTGCAAAATAATTTTCGAAAATATGACTCATGATATCTACAGTACCCGCTGCAGTATGATATTTATTCACGGAAAATGTGTAGGTCGGATCAAGAACAGAAAACTTCGGTCGTAACAAATCGCTTCCCATTCCCCGTTTTTCCTGTGTTTCTTCATTTGAGATCACTGCATTTCCGTTCATTTCCGATCCTGTAGCTGCTAGAGTCAGAACGGTTCCCAATGGCAAAGGATTCTCAACGCGTGCTTTTTGCATCATAAAATCCCAGGCATCTCCATCATAATTTACAGCTGCTGCAATGGCTTTTGATGCATCAATAACGCTCCCTCCGCCAATAGCCAGAATGAAATCAACCTGGTTTTCACGGCAAAGCTTTACCCCTTCACGAACCGATGTAATCCGCGGGTTAGGCTGAATTCCGGAAAGTTCTACAAAGAAAATTCTATTTTCTTTAAGTTGATTGACTACCTGATCGTATAAACCGATCTTTTTTACTGACCCACCTCCATAGGTCAGCAAAACACGCGAACCGTACTTATTTATGTCTTTTCCTATCTCAAAAACTTTCTTTTCTCCAAACAAGATTTTTGTAGGAACGTGATAATTAAAATTTTGCATATTGGCTCATTTATATTTTAATGTTAACAATAAAAGGCACCTTCTGTTGAAAGCACCTTTTATAATCATATAACGATTATGGATCTAACGATCTCTAATTGAATCAGGTATTCATTCCACCGCAAACATTAATTACCTGTCCTGACACATAAGATGAAAGATCAGAACCCAGAAAAACACATGTATTGGCAACATCTTCGGGAGTACCACCGCGGCGCAATGGAATCTGACCTTCCCAGGCTTTTCTCACATCGTCGGATAAAGCGCCTGTCATTTCAGTAATAATGAATCCCGGCGCTATAGCATTACTGCGAATTCCGCGGGATCCTAGTTCTTTGGCAATTGACTTGGTAAAGCCAATCAGTCCGGCTTTGGAAGCGCTATAATTGGATTGACCTGCATTACCGGAAACACCAACCACGGAACTCATGTTAATGATAGAACCTGTACGCTGTTTCAGCATAGTTTTTTGCACTGCTTTTGTAAAGTTAAATGCTGATTTCAGGTTAACAGTAATCACTGCATCCCACTGATCTTCAGTCATTCGCATAAGCAGCGTATCTTTGGTAATTC
>CAYOFH010000089.1:0-13920 GCA_964403175.1 uncultured Marinilabiliaceae bacterium | reverse complement strand
ATTGTATAAAAGACTATGAAGATATTATATGTTGCAGAGGCCACTATGCCTGGACAAAAAGCTGATAGCATTCATGTGATGAAAATGTGCCGTTCAATGGTTAAAGCAGGACATGAGGTTAAGTTGTTGGCTTTTCGGGGAGATACTTTTGAAACCAGTGAAAAATGTTTTAAATATTATGGGGTTGATCCTGTTTTTCAGGCCAGATTTATCAAAGCCCCGGGGTCAGGGCGAATTGCATCTCTTGTATTAGGAATCACTTCAATGCGCGAAGTGTTAAAATGGAAGCCCGATTTGGCTTACACCCGAACCGTAACTTCTGCTTTTTTTATGTCAAAGGTTGCACGCAATTTAATTCTGGAAGCACATACTATTTTTTTCCGTGCTGCCCGCTATTTTCACAGGTTTTTCTTTAAATCTCTTCTTCATAAAAACTCTCTTAGGGGAATGGTCGTAATTTCAGAAGCATTGAAAAAGCTGTACATCAGTGAAGGAATAAATCCCGACAGGCTTTTTGTGGCCCATGACGGATCTGATCTGGTTCCGCTGGATGAAACAGAGAAATTAAAGGGTGATCATAATTTTAACGTGGGGTATTTTGGAAGTGTTTTTAAAGGACGTGGGATTGAACGAATCCTGGAGATGGCTGATGCCAGAAAGCATGTAGGATTTCATTTTTTTGGAGCGGACAAACAGGACATGAAAACTTATGGTCACCTGCCTGAAAATTGCTACTTCTACGGTTTTGTATCCCCGTCATCAGTCTATAGGTACCGTAATGTTTGTGATGTCCTGTTGGCGCCTTATCAGCGGGAGGTTTATGTATCCGATAAGCAATCCTATTCCACCAGTTTGTTTATGTCACCTTTGAAGATTTTTGAATATATGTCGGCTGGTAAAGCAATTATCGTTAGTGATATGCCTGTCTTAAGAGAAGTGCTTTCATCGCAACTGGCCATGTTGGTATCACCTGATGAATCTGAAGAATGGATAAAAGCATTGGATATACTTGAGAAAAACCCCGAACTAAGGAAAAGTCTGGGCGATGCTGCCCTTAAATCTTTTTTAGAGAAATATACGTGGGATGAGAGGGCAACGGATATTTTGGAATGGAGTGCCTCCCGGATAAAATAATTTTTTGAGTTTGAACTTCGAAGTATGAGAGTTTTAGTTGTAATAGAGAGTCTTAGAGATGGTGGTAAGCAACGTCAGGTTGAGGAACTGGTCAGAATGCTCGCCCTTAAGCCCGAATATTATATTCTGGTGCTTATTTTGAAAGATGAAATTCACTTTGACAGGATTCTCAGGATGGAGCGTGTAGATGTAAAATATCTTCATCGCCGGCATAAGAAGGATCCATTGGTGTTTGCCAGATTCTTCAGGGAGGCATCGGCATTTCAGCCTGATGTGATCAATAGCTGGGGAGGCCTGCCCAGTATGTTGGCCCTCCCATACAGTATAATTAAGAGGGTTCCGCTGGTTAACGAAATGGTTCAGAATTCGAGATTACCGCCTTTCTCAACTCAATGGTTTCGAGCAAGAATCTCTTTTCTGTTTTCGGAAGTTATTATCGGAAATTCCCAAATAGGAATGAAGGTTTATAAAGTTCCACATGGAAAAGGGCGACTGATTCGCAACGGAATGAATACCGACCGGATAAAAAAACTGAATAATCAGGAGCAGGTCAGATTGAAATATAATTTGCAGCCAGGGAAAAAAGTTGTGGGGATGGTTGCAACCATCGATTGGCGGAAAAATTTTCCTATGTATGTAAAAGCCGGAATGTCTTTATTGAAAAACCGTCGTGATGTGGTGTTTTTTGTTGTGGGTGATGGCCCGGACAGACCATCGCTTGAGACGATGATTCCTGATGAGTTGCGGCAGTTTTTTATGTTCACCGGGCGTATCAGTGAAGTGGAACAGGTTATTAATATTTTTGATGTGGCTGTGTTGGCCTCCTTTGGAGAGGGTACTTCCAACAGTCTGTTGGAATATATGGTTCTCCGAAAACCGGTTGTAGCTACTGATGTTTACGGAGTTAATGAAGTGGTTCAGGAGGGTGGTACAGGTCATTTGGTGCCTCAGGATGATTATCGGAAAATGGGAGAAAAAATAAGCGAATTACTCGATAATCCTGAACTGGCACGTGAAATGGGAGAGAATGGGTATGAATATGTGATCAAAGAATGCTCCATAGATAAACTGGTTTCCCAGCATGAAGCCGTTTTCAGAGAAGTTACCGGGAAGACTTAAATATTTCCTGCGAGAAGAATCCGGAGTTTTCCTTTTTTCCTGAATGCTTCATAGTTTTCTTTTATGGTTTTTATTATTGAACCGAGCATCATGCTTTGATTTCTCTTTCGGCTTTCATTGCGAAGCAAAGCCGGGCGGCCGCTTTCTTTACAAAGAAATATGTACAAAAGTGCATGTATAAAAGAATTGCGAGGTCCATCCGACCTTAACAAATAAATTTTAAACGAATGAAAACAAATATTTCCAAGATAATTGTGTTGTTTTTTCTGATAATAGCTTCTTTACCTCTGGGAGGTCAGAATATTTTTCCCGGAGCAGAGGGGATGGGTTCTCAATCTAACGGGGCTTACGGGGGAAAAGAGTTGCCTCAAATTGTAAAGGTGAAAAATCTGAATGATTCCGGCCCTGGATCTCTACGGCATGCGCTAAGCCGACCCTTTCCACGCATTATAGTTTTTGAGGTTTCAGGAGATATTTTCCTGGAAAGCCCTATAGTGGTTCGGGTTCCTTTTTTGCATATTGCAGGTCAGACAGCCCCCGGAAAGGGAGTTGCTGTATGGGGACATCCCTTTGTGATTGGGACTCATGATGTGTTGGTTCAGGATATGCGTTTTCGTTTAGGAGCAAAGCATGAGAAACAATCAGATTGTGCAACGGTCAGGGGAACTGGCTTGCGAACTTACAATGTGGTTTTTGATCATTGCTCATTTGCTTTTGGGTTGGATGAAACGTTAACCATTCTGAATGCCGGACCCGGAATTACCATCAGCAATTCAATTATTGGTTATTCTCTCGATGCACTGGACCACTCAACCGGCTTATTGGTGCTCAATTCTTTTGAGGTGAGTCTGATTCGTAATGTTCTGGCATTTAATGATGACCGAAATCCCACGATAAGAGGGGATTCAAGGGAGGTGGAAGTTATCAACAATCTGATCTATAATTCGGCATCCCATGCTATTTATTTGGGAAGCAGAGGGCCCCGGAATTATCCTGTAAATGCCCTTTTAAAGGGCAATCATTACATTACCGGCCCTGATAATATGAATCGTTATCTGCTGTCGGTGCATGATCATGTGGCTGATTCCCTGAATGTTTTCTGGTCAGATAATACCACTTTGCACAAGGGCCGTTTACAGAAAAGTTTTGATTTGCAGCTTTTCGACAATTCCAATCGGTTTTCACCGGCCGAAAAGGCCCCTTTCGGTAGTTCGGTAACTTCAGTTTTTTCTTCCGAAACGATTGAAAAGCGACTGCTTTCCTCTTCAGGTGCCCGTTCCCGCAGCAGGGATGGAGTGGATAGTCTGTTGGTGTTGAATATCAGGCAAAGAAGAGGTAGGATTATTAAAAATGAAGATGAATTGGGAATTTCAATGACTCTCCCCAAAGAAAATCAAATATCTGAACTGCCGGATAATTTACATGAAAAGGATAAAAATGGATTTTCCAGATTACAGAATCATCTGCAGCGATTGCTTGAGGATGCAATGCAATAGGCAGAAGACCGGGACAGTACGAAGTTGTAACCGTTAATTCACTGTGGAATGGTGTGAGAATGAAACGAGCATGGAACTTTGGTTCATGGTGGTAATTAAGCGACGGAAAAAATGAATACAACTCATATAACAAACCTTTAAGAGGTAAATTGATGCAAAAAGAAATAGTCATTGCGCTGGAAAATACTTCTGTTGCTCCATGGTTTGCAAATGCACTAAAGCTATATGCAAAAAAAAGAGGAGTGAAAATACTTTTATTGCTGATGAGCAAAAAGAAGAGAAATCTGTCATGGGTTGAAAAATCTTTCTTTTGCCGTTTTTTTAAAGTTTTTGGTATTGAAAATATGGCGGATTCTTTTGATGTACTGGAGCAAACTTCAAAAGCTCCTGTGCTGGGATTTGTCTCCGGCAGGTCGAAAAATTTTCTGACTGAAGAAGTTTGCTCAGGTAAATGCTTTTTTGTGGCCGGGGGTAGTTTATTTACATCTGCGGGATCCCGGGGTTTCTGGAATTACATTGTTCAGTTTTTTTGGTTTGGACATCCATTGGTTATTGAAGATGTGGATAAAAAATTCTTTTTTCATGCCTGGTTCCAAACCAGGGCCTTTAAATTTTCAAGAAATATTGGATATCTGCGCTTCAATATTGAAAAGGTGCTTGATCATATTATTTTTAGGAGTCCGTTAGGTTATCCTGTTTCTCAGCGAAAATTTCCTAAAATCAATCATTTAAGAAAGTTTGCTGCTTATCCGTTCTGGGAGTTTTATCACAAAGTACGGGGCAGGTTGCTCAAGCCCCGGTGGCATCTTATACAAATGACAGCTAGTGCTTTGCAGGATGGTGGAAGGTTAAAGGGAAAGTCTCTGAGTTCCGCAGAAGATGGTGGCTGGGCAGATCCGTTTCTTGTACCCCACGAGGGGAAAATGTATCTTTTTGCAGAACACATTGTTAAAGGGAAAGGGCACCTTGCAGTTTCGCAATATAATTCACACAAGCACCAAATAGATGGATCTCCGGTTACTATACTGAAGAGGGATACACATTTATCCTATCCTTTTGTTTTTCAGATAGAAGATGAATGGTATATGATACCCGAAAGCAGCGGTGCAAAAGAGTTGGTTATTTACAAAGCCGTGGATTTTCCGTATCGTTGGGCTCATTTTCGCCAGGTTTTTGATAGTGGTGAATGGCTTGACACTACTCCGTTGTATTACCAGGGAAAATGGTGGATATTTTCAGTTTTTAAACCGGAAGAATATGCTTCTGCTTACCAGGAATTGCATCTTTTTTATTGCAGGGATATTCTCCATGATCAATGGATTTCACATCCTGAAAATCCTGTTGTTTCGGATAACAGGCGTGCCCGCCCGGGCGGTGCTTTTTTCTGGAAAGAGGGTAAACTATACCGTCCGGGACAGAATTGTTCCCGCATCTATGGAGGAAGAATTAGCCTTTGTGAGGTTTTAAAGCTTTCTGAAACGGAGTATAAAGAGACTTTTTCCGAAGAAATGTATTTCCCGTGGTACAGTCGGAAAACATCATTTCACACACTCAATATTTTGGGAGATTTGATAATTGGTGACTGTAAATTTTAAACTGATTTATTTACGAATTTTATTCTATGGTAGTAGCTGTTTTTATCAGACAATTAAGTCTGGGAGGTGCTGAAAAGCAAAGTTTATTGCTTACCCGCGAGTTGATACAGCATTTCCCGGCTTTTCTGGTGGTCTGGACAAGTAAAGTGGTGGCTCCTGAATATCAGAGTTTTATTGATGAAAACAAACTACCTGTTTTTTTTCTGAAAGGATCGCCTCCGGCTAAGTTTGTTCAGTTTTTTAAACTGATGAAAAGCAAAAAGGTAACTCATCTGTTTAATTTTTTGCTGGTCAATAATTTTGTTGGTGGTTTTGCCGGACGTATGGCAGGTGTGGAGCAGATATTTGGAGGGATTCGAAATTGTGATATCGTTCCGTCTAAATTTCGTTGGCAAAAGTTTTTGCACAATCATATTTCGCACCATACCATTTTCAATAATTATGCGGGCGCAGAGAATCTGGCTCATCGTGGTTTCAGAGAAGAAAAGATCTTGGTCATTCACAATGGAATTGATGTAAATGGGACGAGGCAGAAAGAGTTTGAGAAAACGAAGCCGATAATACTTACAGCTTCCAGATTTTTACCTCAAAAAGACCATTATACAGCTCTGTTGGCGATAAAAGAACTGATCCAAAGGAATAAAGACTTTAAATATATTTTGGCAGGTTATGGGGATCAGGAAGATGAAATCAGGCAATGGATAAAGACTTTAGGTGTTGAGGGTTATGTGAGATTGCTTGTTGCGCCTGACAATCTTTCACAAATATTTGATGAAGCATCTGTTTATCTCAGTACATCAGTTCGGGAAGGACTCTCCAATTCTTTGATGGAAGCACTTGCCGCAGGGCTTCCTGTTGTTGCTACTAATGTTGGCGACAATAAATATCTGGTAGAGGAAGGGGAAAATGGTTTTCTGACGGAGCCAGGAGATGTAAAGGCAATTGCCGATAGACTGGGAACTCTGCTTAATGATGAGAAGCTGAGACAGGAAATGGGAGCCTTTGGTATTGAAAAACTGAGGGCAGGTTTCTCAACACGTTCTTTTTTGAATCATTACCTAAGCCTCCTTGAAACTCAGAACCTGTAAACCCCAAAACACAGAACCCAACATCCTTACCCGTAGCCCCCCTGAAAGGGGAACATCAATCCGCATGGACAACTCAGTCCGGAACTCGCCCGGAACTCAGAACCCGGAACCCGGAACACGAAACTCAACATGATAAATTATGGTAAAAAGCACTAGCAAGAGAAAACCCAGAATAGCAGTTATCGGATTAAAAGGACTTCCTGCCTATGGTGGATCCGCGCGGGCCGGAGAAAATATGATTCAGATTTTGAAAGACCGGTTCCATTTTGTTGTTTTTAATACAGATACTCATACCGAAAGAGAGTCAGGTCTTTATGATGGTGTAGAACAGGTTGTGTTTAGAAAGTGCTTCATCTCAAGGCTGAATGCCATGTACTATTATCTTCTTTCCACCTTTTACTGCTTGTTAAAAGGTGGATTTGATGTGGTGCACGTTTTTCATGTGGATGCCGCATTTATTGTTCCACTCTTGAGATTACGTTTCCGCGTAGTGTCGGGGCACAGGGCCCGTCCGCAGTTTGCTGCAAAATGGTCGCCTCTGATACGGCAATACTTTGCTTTTATGGAGTGGCTCTTTTTTAAGATGCCTGCTGATGTTGTTACTTCTGTCAGTAAGCCGGTTGCAGAGTTGTTTCGTTATCGTACAAAGCGCGAGATATTATTTATTCCCAACGGAATTGTTTTTAATAGCGATCCTCTTCCGGAAATTGAAGAAAAGGATTATGTTTTGTTTGCTTCGGGCCGGGTAATTGCCTCAAAAGGCATTCATGTTATGCTGGAAGCTTTGGACAAACTTCATTATCCGGGAAGAGTGCTGATTATTGGGAACCGGACTCATTCTCCTGACTATTCCCGGCAACTGGAAAAAATGGCAGCTTCTCTCAATGTGCGTTTTATTGATATTATAAAAGAAAAAGCGCTGTTAATGGCTTATCTTAAAAATGCTAAAATGTTTATTTTTCCCAGTTTTCATGAGGGAATGTCTAATATGTTACTGGAAGCTGTTTCTGCAAAAATTCCGGTCATTTGTAGCGATATCCCGGAAAATACTCAGGTATTTGATGAAGGAGAAGTTTTATTTTTTAAAACGGGTAATGCAGATGATCTTTCGGAAAAAATAAAGTATGTTGAAGAAAATAAGGAAGCAGCTTTGGGCATAGCCAAAACCGGATATGAACGATTGCAGCGTGATTATGACTGGAAGCAGATTGCCGGCCGTTTTGCTGACATATATAACTGGCTGATGAGATATAAAAAACCCCTGAAGCGAGGCGATCATTCGCTACAGGGGTAATCTGATATTAGTTATATTTCTGACTCACAGGTGTTTTTCTACATGTCGTAATCACCGGCCAGTTCATTTAGATAAATTTCAAGATTGGTGTAGAAAGGCGAAAGGGTATATTCAGATGCATCGTTAGCTGAATCGGGATCCAGTCCTTTGCTGATTTCCCACTTGTCGGGCATACCGTCATCGTCCTTGTCATTGGGCGCATTATCCTGGTATTGAGAAGGATATCCACCACGGTCGCGAGGGGAATCAACAAAATCACCTGAATAATTACGGGTTTCGTTGATGATACGTTCATCTACGGCATCCACAATAGGCATCCTGGCTCCCACATTGTTCAGTACAAAATCTTCTACTTCGTTAATGCTTCTGATTTTTGAGTATTCAGATTCCCATCCTGAGGGAGCATTATTCATCATAAATTCAGCAAAGAATTCGGGATGCTCCAGATATGAAGAACTTACTTCTTTCAAAGGATTTACATTTCCACCATCGTCCATATAGTTTTGGTCGATAAAGAAGGTTGAGCCATCTACCAGGTACCAGTTTCCTGTTCGGTAAAGTGGTAAATCCGAACTGGTGCGACCTTTTCGGTATAGATTTCGGTAAATTACTGCATCATTGATGGGTATCTCATCATGAAAAATCTGTGTGTGGGTACCATAGCCCGGCCTCATGTGTCCCCAGTTGTAAATCAGATTATTTACTACATGCACATTGCGTGTATTGCTTGATATCAACGGATTTCTCCCCAAATTGTGTGCAAAAAGATTGTTTACTATGGAAATATTGTCCAGGTTGTTTAGCATTAACAGACCTTTGGAGTGTTCTCCCTCTTCATGCCGACTGTTCGAAAGGGCCTCGGCAATAATGCTGTTTTGCATAGTCAGGTTGTTAGTGCCTGTAGAGAAAGAAACATTTTCATCAATACTCCATGTAAAAGACATATGATCGAGAACAATGTTATGACAGTTCCGGTTTTTGTAAATAAATAATGCGTCTCGGTCTGTTGGAGGTGTACCCTCTTCGTCATCGCCTGGTCTAATCCTGATATGACGAATAATTACATCGTGAGTTTCAATTTGGATTCCCGAATTTTTGATTGTTATGCCCGAACCGGGAGCCGACTGACCGGCAATGGTAATGTAGGGACTTTTAATTTTTACCCAGTCATCTAACTCGATAATTCCTGATACTTTAAATAATACAGTTCGGGGACCGGTGGCTTTTTCAAGTGCATATCGAAGTGTTCCGGGAGCATCACTGTCTTCCAGAGTGGTTACATAAATCACTTGTCCGCCACGTCCGCCACGGGTAAAGCGTCCGTATCCTTCAGCTGTTGGAAAAGCTTTGGTTTCCGAAAAAGCAGGTACCTTAAAACTATCGTCAGAAGTGCTTGTGGTATCCTGTGCTGTCTCTTCCTGTTCTTTACTTTCTTCTTTTTTCTCTTGTTCCAGAGTTTCTTTTGTAATAGGATCTGTAACCGGAGCCATATCTTCCAATTCGCAACCCCATATTAACCCAATAACTCCAATGGACAATAATGTCCTGTTCAAAAAGTTGTTCTTCATGGCCTTTTTTTAAAAATGATTATTAATGATTTTGATTTGGGGTAATTACGGGTAATTGCGAAAAATGTTATTTCGTCAATAAAAATGAAGTAGCGTTTTGTTTGATTGGATATATGAATGACCTTTAAAACAAGGGTTTGCAGTTATGTGTTAAAAATAATTAAATTAATTGGTCTAAAAAAAGCGGTTGTTTGTCAAAAATTACTGATTTATACTAAAATGGAGCTTTTTGTTATATAGATTTTACAAATCCGGAAGAATTCTGTTTTGTCTTTTTAAATGTCTGATTGGTCAAAAAAAACTGGACAATTATCTTTCCATCCTTTATTTTTCGCCTAATGCAAACTTAAAAACAGTAAAGCCATGGGAAAAAAATTAAAGATTTATTTCAGTATAGCATTTATTATGATTTTAATTATTGGTTGTCAAAATTCTAATTCTGATGATATGAAGGATAATAGCAGACAAAAGGTTCTTTTTCTACATCATAGTACCGGTAAAAACATATGGCAGGGGGGTAATAATTTTGTTACGAAAGTCAAAGGAAAACTTGGAATGAAAAGTGCCGTTGAAAAGTGGTTTGCCCGGTATAATAAAGAAAATAAGGTTTATTACCACATTTCGGAAATGGAATTTCCTAAAAAACAACCTTATGGATGGAAAAATTATCCTTTCGATTATTATAATATATGGGTAAAAAATGGGGATAAGGAGTATTTTATGGAAGAACCGACACTTAAAACCCTTGCTCCGGAATATGATCTGATTATTTTTAAGCACTGTTTTCCTGCAAGCAGGATTGTTTTTGACGGGGAAATTTCTGTTGAAGAAGAAAGTAAACGAGTGGAGAATTATAAACTTCAATATGCCGCTTTAAAAGATGAAATGCTTAAATATCCGGATACTAAATTTTTGTTATGGACCCCTCCCGCACTGACCAGGGAAAATACAAACCCTGAGGCTGCTGAGGCAGCCACTTCCTTTTCAAACTGGGTTAAGGAAGAGTGGGATCAGCCGGGAGATAATATTTTTCTTTGGGACTTTAGACAATTGGAAACTGAAGGAGGCAATTTTTTGTTACCCGAGAATGCTGCCGGACCCAAAGATTCTCATCCTTCGCATTCATTTGCCAAAAGTATTTCTCCGTTTTTTAGCCAACGGATTGTGGATGTGCTGGAAAACAGAGCCGACGAGAGCTCTCTTACGGGGCAATAATAAACGCTTTTGGTAATCCATGCCGCAAAAAGAAAAATATATTAAGTATGAAGCTATTTGTAAAATTACTTTTACGATTGGTTCGGGTTTTGCCGTCAAGTTCATTGCGTGTTTATTTGTTAAGGAAAGTGGGGGTTCGAATTGGCAGGAATTGTCGTTTGTTTAATGCGGATTGGGGAACTGAACCTTACCTTATAGAGCTGGGAGATCATGTTGCAGTATCCAATAATGTGCGATTCTTAACCCATGACGGAGCTGTATGGGTGTTAAGACCGGAACATCCGGATCTGGATATTTTTGGATCCATCAAAGTTGGGAATAACGTTTGTCTGGGTTTTAATGTAATACTTTTACCAAATACTGAAATCGGAGACAATACTATTGTTGCTGCCGGCGCCGTGGTTAAAGGGAAAATTCCTCCCAATTCCGTTGTCTTGGGAAACCCTGCCAAAGTAGTAATGTCTGTTGACATACAGAAACGATTGATGTTGATGAGTCATTTTAAGCTTAAATCTAAAGGAAAGACCTATAAACAGAAGAAAAAGATGCTTTCTGAATTGTTTATGAAAAAGAGGGGGACTTTAAAAGATTCATAAATAACAAAGAAGAAGTCAGTTGCCTAAAATAATGATTGGTTAGAGTTTTTGAAGTTAGATGAAAAGGAAATTATTGGTTTTTTGAATCATTGGTATCCGGCTAAGGATTATATATTGACTCCCTAAGATTAAGATGACAGAGATTTTTATGCGTATAAAATATAATTATTAAGGTCGGATAACACTCACATACAAAATGTTATACTTGTTGTTTTGAGGCAAACATTGCCATACTCGTTTCATCTTTCCCGGAGCCGGAAATTTCAATATACTTATTGTCAGGTTTTTGTATATTTTTTGGCAGACCCGGACATCCATTGTAATTAACTCCTGAATTATACCGTTGTCACTATTTGGAATCATTTCATGTAAATATTCGGGGTACCCGACAAATAGGGGTGGAAAATGAAGTGGGCTCCTTTTATCTTGCCTGTAGATTCTAACGTTTAGGATTAATCCAATTTTTAATGCATGTCTGTGAAACGAGTCTTGATTTCTCGGGAAGAGTGCAATCAGTCTAATAATAAATCAAATTTTAAGCGGATGAAAGAAGAAATTAAGGAATATATTGCGGAAACTACATTTACAGATCCTCAGGAGATAAAGGAGGAAACAATGCTTTTTGAGGAGGGAATCTTCGACTCAATGGGATTGCTGAATTTGATTTCTTTCCTTGAGGAAAAATACGGGGTCAAAACAGATGATATTGATCTTATGGAGGAAAATTTTCAGAATCTTAATGCCATTGAAGCGTATGTGAAACAAAAAAAAGAATAGTGGTATGTGCGGAATTGTAGGTTTTTCTGGAAATGCCGGGGGAGAAGAGGCGGGATTAGCTGTTTTAAACAGGATGTTATCCCGTATCAGGCATCGGGGCCCTGATGAAGCAGGTGTGTTTTTATCACCCCGAATTTATTTTGGTAGCGTAAGGTTAAGTATCATTGATCTTACTACCGGACAACAGCCTTTATGTGACGATTCCGGACGATATTGGATTGCCTTCAATGGGGAAATTTTTAATTATAAAGAGCTTCGGGCCGAGTTAGAGCAATTGGATTGCCGGTTCCGTACTCATAGTGACACTGAAGTTTTGTTGTTGGCTTTTAGGGAGTTTGGTGTTGATTGCCTCAACAAACTTAACGGGCAGTTTGCTTTTGCTGTATGGGATACCATTGAGAAAAGCCTGTTTCTTGCCCGTGACAGGGTTGGTATTCGACCTTTGTTCTACACCTTTCAGGATGAACACCTGATTTTTGGTTCTGAGATTAAAGCTCTTTTTGAACATCCCGGAGTTAAACGAAATCTGGATTTACAATCGTTGCAACAGGTTTTTACTTTTTGGACTACATTATCACCGCGGACTGCCTTTGAAGGGGTTTATGAACTACCGCCGGGGCATTTTCTGATTTTTGAGGAGGGACATATTCAATTAAAAAAATATTGGGCTCCCCGGATTCCATTGGAAAAAGACCGTTTTAAAGGAACATTAGATGAAGCCGGTGAGCATCTGGAATATCTGCTGAATGATGCTGTCAATTTGCGCCTGCGTGCCGATGTTCCTGTTGGCGCTTACTTAAGCGGGGGACTTGATTCTTCAGTTATAGCACGGCTTATCCGGGATAACGTACCGGAAGGCTTATTGCAGACTTTTTCCATAGGGTTTTCTGATAATGAGTATGATGAAGGGGCCTTTCAAAACAGTATGGTGGACTTATTGAAAACCCGCCATCATCGTGCTTTTTGCAGTCAGGATGATATAGTTAATCATTTTCCAAGGACAGTCTGGCACGCTGAAATGCCTCTTTTACGAACCGCTCCCTTGCCGATGATGTTACTTTCCGGATTGGTAAGGGAGAATAATATTAAAGTAGTAATGACTGGTGAAGGAGCTGATGAAATGTTGGGGGGATATAATATTTTTAAGGAGATGCTGATTCGACGATTTTGGGCCAGAAATCCGGGATCTGCTCTGCGTCCCTTACTTTTGGCACGTCTCTATCCTTATCTGCCTCACTTGCAAAAGATGGCTCCCAATATGCTTAAAATGTTTTTTGGTTATCGTTTGCAGGATACAGATTCTGTGCTTTATTCTCATTTGTTGAGATGGAATAATACGTCCAGAATTCGAAAAATGATGCAAAACGATATGAATGATGGACAGCAGATGATTGAGCGTCTGGAACAGGATTTGATTCCGTTGCTCGAAAATCAGAGCGACTTGGGAAAAGCGCAATATCTGGAATCTTCCATTTTTATGTCGGGATATCTCTTGTCTTCACAAGGGGATCGTATGGCAATGGGAAACAGTGTGGAAGGCAGATATCCGTTTCTTGATCACAGGGTAATGGAATTTTGCCATTCGCTTCCTGATGATTTTAAATTAAGGGGGTTAAAAGAGAAGGTTCTGCTGAAGCATCAGTTTAAAAATCGTCTGCCACGACAAGTCGTAGACAGATCCAAACAAGCCTACAGGGCCCCGCTGGCAGCGCCTTTTTTGAAATCCGGAAAGCCGGATTACGTTTCGGAAATGTTGTCGGCGGATGTTTGTAAAGCAGCAGGTGTTTTTGATTATCAGGCGGTGGAGAAACTTTCAGCCAGATTGACTGGGGGAAACGGTTTTTCCGAAATAGATCAGATGGCAATGGTTGCAGTAATCTCTACTCACTTATTGTGGCAACAGTTTATTGATGATTTTAAGCCACTTCCAGCCAATGAGTTGACTCAGGCGAATGTTCGAAATATGACAAACTCTTAACAGGTAATAGATCGTTAGATTTTTAGAAGTTAGAGTTTGGATGAAACCTATAATGCTGAC
>CAYOFH010000088.1:0-14096 GCA_964403175.1 uncultured Marinilabiliaceae bacterium | reverse complement strand
GAGCGAAGCGGTTCCATTCGTTCTCAAATTTTTAATTAGTTTTTTATCAAGTAATTACAGAATTTTTAAACGAATGAAACGAGTATGAAAAAGATTGTCACAAAGAAATATGTATAACCTTCAAATCATGCGAATTCTATTCAGCCAATAACTTAAGCAATAATTATACGAATGAAATAGTGAACTGTTTTTAAGTCAACTTGATTTAGGACGTCTGTATTTATCAGGTAGTTGAATATTGTAATTGATAATTTTATAAAACGAAGGTTCAATGCAATCCAGATTTAAAATCGATGAAAAATATTTTTTCATCTCTGCCTGTTTAATTCCCTGTGTTTTGTTAAATTTACATGAAAATGCATTTGCTTTTTCAATAATTATTAAACTTTAATTCATTACTCATGAAGCGATTTTTGCAAGTTGTATTAGGTATCATTGCCCTAATTTTGTTGCTTTTGCTGGTAGTTCCTTCTTTATTTAAAGGAAAAATTGAGCAGAAGGTAACTCAGGTTATCAACGATAATGTCACAGCCACAGTTTCTTTTGACGAATTCAGTTTGTCAATGTTTCGAAATTTCCCCAATCTCTCAATAGGACTTGATGGACTTACCATTATCAATGAAGAACCGTTCGAAGGAGATACCCTGCTTCATATGGGGTCTTTTACGGCCAGCGTTGATATGTGGAGTGCCATCAGCGGAGATGGAATAAATGTAAATTCTGTATTCCTGAATGATCCTCAGGTATGGTTAAAAGTTAATAATGATTCCGTTGCCAATTGGGATATTATTCCCATGACCGAATCGGAAGAGGTGGAGGAAGATACGGCTTCTGCATCTGATTTCTCTGTTAATCTCGAGTTATTTGAAATAGATAATGCCCACTTGAACTTTTCAGATCAGACCACGGCGTTTTCAATGGATGTTGATGATTTGGATTTCACCATGGAAGGCGATTTGTCTCAGCAATCGACCAATCTTGATCTTAAGACTACTATTCAAAAATTGAATATGGAAATGGAGGGGACCAGATATGTGAAAGATGCTTTTGTTTCATTGGATGCAATCATCGGTGCCGATCTGGAAAATATGGAGTTTGCTTTTCAGGAAAATGAACTCAGACTTAACGACTTGGGTTTGGGATTTGATGGAAAAGTAGGTGTGCTTGAAGATGGGTATAATCTTGATCTAAAGCTTTCTGCGCGTGAAACAAGCTTTAAGACTTTGCTTTCTTTGGTTCCCGAAACCTACTTACAGAATTTTGAGGATTTAACAACTGAAGGTTCTTTAAAACTGGTGGCTTCTGCCAAAGGAACTTACATTGATACAGAGAATGTTCCTGCTTTTGATCTGGTTTTGAATGTGAACGATGGTTTGATAAAATATCCTGATCTTCCAAAATCTATTGAAGATATCCATATTGATGTAAGGGTTGACAATCCTGGAGGAGCAATGGATCTGACGGTTACGGATATAAACAGGTTTCATTTTAAGCTGGGAGACAATCCTTTTGATGCTTCTTTATGGATTGGCACCCCCATCTCCAATGCTACTTTTAAAGGCAATATGGAAGGAGTAATTGACCTGGCCTCTCTTTCAGAAGCAGTGCCCATGGATAGCATAGAGTTGGGTGGAATTATCTCTACCGATTTGTCCGTCAATGGAGATTACGAAATGGTTGAAAAGGAGCTTTATGAAGATATTGATGCCAACGGAACTGTCGGACTCGAAGAGTTCTTTTTTAGTTCTCCTGATCTTCCTTCCGGATTCATGATCAGCAATGCCAACTTGCAGATTACACCTCGTGTAATGGAACTCAGAACTTTTGAGAGCTCTTTTGGAAAAAGTGATTTTGACCTTCAGGGAAAGGTTGAGAACTATCTGTCTTATGTATTGAATGACGGGACATTAAAAGGCAGACTGGATCATCAGTCAAAACTGGTTGATACCAATGAACTGATGAAGTTGGCAGGAGAGGAGGACACCACAACCGTGGAGGATACCACAACTATGGAATTGGTACTGGTTCCTAAAAGCCTTAATTTTGTTCTCAATAGCCAAATTGATAAGCTTGTTTACGACAAGCTTGAAATGACTGAAATGATTGGTAAAATAACGATTGTTGACGGCCGGATTATTTTAGATGGACTACAAAGCAATATGCTTGAAGGAGCAATGGTTGTTACCGGCGAATACAATACCGCTGATACACTGAAACCATTTGTGGATTTCGATATGGCACTGAATTCAATTGACGTTAATAAAGCAGCCAATTCTTTCAGCATGATAGATAGTATAATGCCAATTGCGAAACGTGCTGAAGGTACTGTTAATACCAGAGTGAATTTTAACAGTCTGATGGGTGCTGATATGTCGCCGGTTCTGAACACTGTAAATGGTGGTGGTTTACTTGAATCTGCAGGAGTGGAGATTTCCGGAGCTAAAGTGCAGAATGCCATGGCTACCATGCTCAATAATGATAAGTACAAAAAGGCACGTGCTGAAGATCTTGCCATTAACTTCAAACTTGAAAATGGAGATGTAATCGTTGAGCCATTTGATGCCAATATTTTTGGTAAAAAACTGACTATTTATGGCACTCAAAATCTTGATCAGTCATTGGATTACGTGATTGAGATGCCGGTGTCCAAACAGGAATTGGGTAGTGTCGCAGGTCTGTTGGGGGCTTCTCTGCCTTCAGGTGCTTCCGATGTAAAGGTAAACGTATTGGTGAAAGGAACTGTTCAGGATCCGAAATTGAATTTCAAACTGGATGAAGATTTTAAAGAGCAAGCGAAAAAAGAGGTAGAAAAAGAAGTAAAAAAAGCGGTGGATAAAGCAATCGAAGATCCTGAAGTTAAAGAAAAAGTGGATGAAGTGAAGGAGAAACTTAAGAAGTGGTTCTAGTCGAAAGATAGCTATATTTTTAAAAGTCAGAAATTGGACAATTTTAAACTACGATAAATTTGAGTGTTAATAGAAAATATTCATTTTGAAAACAAAAACGGTGGTTATCAACCGCCGTTTTTGTTTTCAAATAAACTTCCCCAAAAATCATGAATTTCAAGTCTATTGTCATTTTGAACATAATGAAGAATCTCTTTTTAGTGATCTTAACGTTTTCAGAACATTTTAGTAACTAATGTATTAACTTTTAAACGTCTTTTTTGCTTTTTAAAATAAACTGCCCTGAATCAATTCATCATTCACGTGAACTACTTCGTTTTGGGGTACGTACCAGATAAATCCTTTTACATTGGGGTATCCCATGGTCTTAATTTTGTTCATGTAGCCTTTTATCTGTAACTGGTGTTTCGTTGCATCTGTTTTTCCAAATTTATAATCCACTACAATGGTTTCTGTTATTCCTATCATCACCCTGTCGGGACGCCTTATGTTTTTGTGTAAAATAGCTACTTCAGGTAATACTTTATAACTTCCGTCAAACCAATGCTTAACATTAGGATTACTCAGCCATTTTTCCATCTTGGTCCGGATGGATAATTGCTCCTTTTCATCAATCTTACCTTCAAACCATAACGTTTTTAGTGCATCTTCCAAGTCATCCCGGGTTTTAATCATTTCAAACAAATGATGCATTATTTTGCCGTAAGTCAAACCGCTTTCTTCGTTCTCATCGTCAAAATATTCATCACTCTCCAGGTGTATGGCTATTCGATCTCTAAAGGCAAAGGTTTCCATAAGTGGCAGTTGGCAGGTTGATATAGGTCGAATTTCATTTTGTTCTTCTTGTTCACTTTCTTCCCGGGTTATTTTATGCATTTCGCCCAATGCGTATTCCATATTTACAGAATCCCAGTTTCCGGGTAAATCGGTGTTATCCGATTCTCTGGCTTCAAAGTGAAACCAAATCAAATCGGAAACAGTACTCAGTTCAGCCGGCGGATTTTTCTTTTTCTGGCAAAAGGCAGTGAGCGATTGTTCTGCACGTGTAAACGCCACATATAAAAGATTGAGATTATCAATATACTGATGCATCAGTTCATCGAGGTATTCGTTGGCAAAATGAGAATTAACCAGTGATTTTTCATAATTTACCGGAACCAGGTCAAGCTCATTGAAGGGGGCTGTCCTGGGCTTACACCACAACAGGCTCTGCTGTCTGGTATTGTCAAGCGGCCAGTTACAAAACGGCAAAACCACTGCTTTAAATTCCAGCCCCTTGGATTTATGAACTGTCATTACCTGAATTGCCTCCTGGTTTTGCGGGCCTACAATACTCTTGAACTGAATGGTCTTTTCCCATTGGTCTATAAACAAATTCAGGTCTGCTGTTTCCAGCGATGAAAAACTGTTGATATTGTTGAGTAGTGCCTGGATATAAATTCCCTGTTCAGATCTTATTTCTTCCGGAAGCAATCTGGTAAGTTCATCCGCCAGATCGTAAAGAGGGAGTTGTTGCTTGTAACGTAAAAATTCCAGGTGCTCATCCCAGGTCTCTTGTCTTTGAGGATTGTGAAATACTTCTGAGGCATCAAAGTCTGAGTTATCTGAATCTCTTAAGTGGTGTTCCCAATGCAGACGGATAAATGCTTCCAATACTTTATCATCAGGAGAGAGAATGAATTTCAGGTGGTTTATGATGAAAAGAACAGCAGGCGAACTGTTCAATCGCAAAGTTTCATTACTGATGACCGGCAAAGCGGTTTTTTCGGGGTGATATTCCCCTGACAGCAATGCGTTGGTAATGGCAATTCCCTCGCTTTTGGTGCGTACCAGCATGCAGATGTCTGAAGGAGCAAATCCGTTTTTGAGTAATTTCACCACCTGGAAAACAGATGATTCTATGGCTGCCTCCTGAAAATCCTCTTTTGTGTTCCCCTCCAGATACTTAATGGCTACATGGCCCGGATTCTCGTGATTTTTAGAGGCTGTTTTTTGAGCTACATCATGATAGGCATCAACGATTTTCGTCTCAAAACCATTTGTTAGGCCTTCTGTTGCATTTTCTTCAGATATTTGAATCAATTGAGCTTGAAGTGCCCGGGCTGTGTGTTGAAAAAAGCTGTTATTAAAGTCAATAACATTACTGCTACTACGAAAATTGGTGTCCAGAGTCTTGACCCTGGTACCAAACGTGTAGAATTCTTTTTCAACCTTTTCGGCCAGGAGAGTCCAGTCTGAATTTCGCCAGCGATAGATGGATTGTTTCACATCACCTACCAGCATGGCAAATTGATTCTGTGCCAGACTATTGCTGATGAGTGGCCGGAAATTGGCATACTGCAACGAAGATGTATCCTGAAATTCATCAATCATGTAATGCAGGTATTTGGTACCGGTGCGCTCATAAATAAAAGGTGCTTCGTCTTCCTGTATGATTCTGGTCAGTAAATGGTTGGTCCCAGATAAAAGAAACACATTCTGTTCGCGCGATACTTCAAGAACTTTTTGATACACATCGTTGATAATGCCCAGTGTATAGAAGTTTTTCAAAATTGCTTTGGCAGTCAGATAATCCTGCTCATGAGCATTTTTGAGTTGAAAATAATTGTTGGTAAGATCATTGAGTCCGGCATTAAAAGCTCCTTCAATAGCCTTATTGAGGTGTTCGGGATTAGTTTTCTTTTGCCAGAGATCCAGATTGTTGCGGAGAGCTGATATCTGCTCTTCTTTGAATATTTTCTGATTGCTAAGTTTTTTGAATACCAGCACCTTACTACGACTGGCCCCATTAAAATCCTTGGATATATCCAAATCCCATTTCCTTATGATTTCAAGAGCTTTATCACCGGTTAATTTTAGTTTTTGTTCATAAAATACGATGATGCCATGTAATTTAACCAGATACT
The DNA here is from genome assembly GCA_964403175.1 of uncultured Marinilabiliaceae bacterium. GTDB lineage: Bacteria > Bacteroidota > Bacteroidia > Bacteroidales > Marinilabiliaceae > Marinilabilia. Next base: position 8,284 of record CAYOFH010000088.1, on the reverse strand, counting down.
GATTCATGAAATCCTTATTGTTTAGTTTTTCCGACAAGGAACCGGCAACAGACTGGTAGGCTTCTTTGAATATTTCTTCTGAGAACGCACTAATTTCTTTATTAATATTCCAGCTTTTTCCTTCTGTGATTTTCTTTTCCGCAAAATTTAAAAGCCATCTTTTCAGGGTTTCATGTCCCTTCATGTCCAGCTCCAACACCACCTGGTCGATGGCCTGCGTCATCACAGACTTATGATCCAATTCTGTTCTGAAGCCTAATTGAAGACCAGCATCACGGGCAAAAACTCGAATAATTTGTTGAAAAAAACTATCGATAGTATTGACAGAGAAGCGAGAAAAATCGTGCAGCAGGAGTCGCAAAATAAACCCGGCACGTTCTCTGATTTTCTTTTCCGGCCACTCCATTTCCTGCATTAATTCTTTTAGATAATCGGGATCTTTAATTGAAGGATTCCCTAACTCATATAGTTTTTCCAATATGCGCCTGCGCATTTCTGCAGTGGCTTTATTGGTAAACGTAACAGCAAGAATATTACGGTATTCCAAAGGTTGCTTAAATAGAAGATTGATGAATTCCCTGGTAAGAGTGAATGTTTTTCCTGAACCAGCCGAAGCCCTGTAAATTGTGAGATGAGACATAGTAACGCCTGATAATGTTTATAGTGTAAAAATAACAAAACAGACGGGTTTCAAGGGAGAAAAGAGGTATTTTATTGATCAGTGCTAGGACCTCCTATTTGGCAAGTGATAATTATTCTTTAGTAATCCATTCAATAATTTCCGGATCATCCGGTTTGGTTTTGGGAGAGATTACTTTTGCCAGGGAACCATCGGGGTTAATCAGATATTTCTGAAAATTCCATTGCACTTCACTGTCTTTTACTCCGTTTTTTGATTTTTGTGTCAGCCATTGATAAATAGCATGTTGTTCGTCTCCTTTAACACTTATTTTGGCCATTATAGGAAAAGTAACTCCGTAATTGACCCGGCAAAACTCTTTTATTTCTTCAGCAGTACCTGGTTCCTGATTCATAAAATTATTGGCTGGAAATCCAATGATTTCGAAATCTTCTCCGCCGTATTTTTCATAAATGGCCTGCAATTGTTCGTATTGCGGCGTTAGTCCGCACTTACTGGCTGTATTTACCACCAGTACTTTTTTGCCCTTAAGGGATTCGAAGTTAAACTCTCCTCCGTCAAGAGTTTTTACTTTGAAATCATGAAAAGAGTTTTGAGCCTGACTGGCAATGGCTACAAAAATCAGCATCAGAATCGGAATGATTGTTCTTTTCTTCATAGATAATATTTAATAAATTATGGGTAAATTAATTTCTGACAAGGATTTTCTCATATATCTAAACAGAAATCTATGAATTTAGTTTAATTTATGGCTTAAGTTTACAATAAAGGTCATGTTTTGTTATTTTTGCTAATAACCCAAATAATCTGATTTTTTGACCTCAGGAATATGGGAAAATTGCTCCCTTCATCCCGGAAGCAACTAATCTGATTAATGATTTAAATAAATCAATAAAAACACTCGTTTTGAAAATTACATTTCTTGGAACCGGAACATCAATGGGAGTGCCAATGATTGCGTGTGATTGTGAGGTTTGCCGGTCAACCGACAGTAAAGACAAACGTACCAGATCCTCTGTAAAGATAGAAGTTGACGGAAAGGTAATTGTTGTGGATGCCGGTCCTGACTTCAGACAGCAAATGCTTTCATCAAATACCAAAAGGTTAAATGCAATCTTATTTACTCATGAGCATAAGGACCATACTGCTGGACTGGACGATGTCAGGGCTTTTAACTGGATCAACCGCGAACCTGCATATTTGTTTGGTGAGGACCGAACTTTAAAAGCTTTGAAAAAGGAGTATTCTTATGCTTTTAAAGATAAAGAAGATAAATATCCGGGTGCTCCCGAACTGTTTCTGAGTGAAATAGGATTAAGTGTTTTTGAGGTTGCGGGATGTAAAGTCCAGCCAATTCGGGCCTTTCATCACAAAATGCCTGTCTTAGGCTTTCGAATCGGGGATTTTAGTTATGTGACTGATGCGAGTTATATCCCGGACGAAAGCATGAAACTGCTTCGAAATAGCAAGGTACTCGTCCTTAATGCGCTTCGAATTAAACCTCATGTTTCACATTTCAGTCTGGAGCAGGCTATGGCGGTTATTCAGAAATTAGCTCCCGAAAGGGCGTATCTAACACATATTAGCCACCATATGGGTTTACATGCAGAAGTGTCAAAAAAACTGCCACCTAATATTCATCAGGGATACGATGGCTTGGAAATAGAGATTTCCCACTAGTGTCGTGTCTTGTATCATTAATCTGGTTTATTTCTTTCTCATTTCGAACATGGAAGAAATGGAATGGATTTGAGAGCTGGAAGTTTCATTGAAGTATTTAATTAACGTTTTTTTATGAATAAATCAGGTTAAAACAGGTTTTGCTTTCAATCAATCAATAAATATTGCCTTTTAAATAATAAAATGATAAAAAAGACAGTTAAAAATTTTTTAATTGAAATATAACCATGTAATTTTGTGAAGGCAAACAAAAGTAATTCTTGTATTTTAAACTATTATGGTAGATAATTTATTCATTCCCAAAGGGTACCGCCCTTTGTTGGATTTGAAACAAACTGAACATGCAATCACGATAATAAAAGATTCCTTTCAGTCTGGACTCTCTGCTGAGCTTAGATTACGTCGTGTAACAGCACCTCTATTTGTTTTGAAAGGCACTGGTATTAATGATGACTTAAATGGTTTTGAGCGACCTGTTTCATTTCCGGTAAAAGACCTGGGGGACAGGGAGGCTGAAATTGTGCATAGTCTTGCAAAGTGGAAGAGAATGGTACTGGCCGATTATGATATTGAACCTGGTTATGGAATTTATACCGACATGAATGCAATTCGTCCGGATGAGATTCTGGATAATACACACTCCATATATGTTGATCAGTGGGATTGGGAGCTGCATATTGGTTCGGAAGAACAAAGTATAAAATTTCTCAAAAAGGTGGTGAAAAGTATCTATGAGGTATTAAAGCGAACAGAGTTTATTTTATACGAAAAATATCCTCAACTTACCCCGCTACTCCCTTCATCAATTTATTTCATTCATAGTGAAGATTTGCTGCAGATGTATCCGAATCTTTCGTCAAAAGAAAGGGAAGATGCCATTTGTAAGAAATACGGAGCAGTTTTTCTTATTGGTATCGGTGGTAAACTATCTAATGGAGAGCCTCATGATGGAAGGGCTCCCGATTATGACGACTGGAGCACTGTGGATCGTGATGGCTACAAAGGTCTAAATGGTGATATATTGCTTTGGAATCCTGTTCTTGAGCGTGCTTTTGAAATTTCATCCATGGGCATCAGAGTTGACTCTGATGCACTTCAGGTGCAGCTAAAGGAAAAGAATTGTGAAAACCGCAGGGAATTTCTTTTTCATAGGAGGTTGTTAAATAATGAATTTCCCCTCAGTATTGGCGGCGGAATTGGTCAGTCCCGTTTGTGTATGTATTTTCTGCGCAAAGCTCACATCGGTGAGATTCAATCAAGTATCTGGTCAGATGAAATGCGTGAGGCTTGTATCGAAAATAATATTCCAATAGTCTGATCCATTTATTGAACTGTCATCCCAAAAGTTTTTTGGTACATTTACCAGTTAAAGGTGAAAATTGAATCTTAAATCTCTGGAAAGCCTTCTTTTTGGGTTGTTCAGGGATTTAAAATTTCTTTGGCAACAGCCGTCTTTTATGAAAACTATGTATACAGAAATTATTGATTATTAAATAAATAATGATACGGATGAAACGAGCATGGCAATGTTTGTTACAAAAGAAAATGTAAATAGTTTTCAATGCAAGTTACATTCGACCAATTACTTATTCCTAACGATTAAACGAGCATGGAGCTTTGATTTCTATAATCGGCACAAAAGTGCATGTATAAAAGAATTGCGAGTTCCATTCGACCTTAAGAAATAAATTTTATACGGATGAAATTCATAGTAGTATTGGCCGATGGTATGGCTGACAATCCAATTCCCGAGTGGGATAATAAAACCCCGTTGATGGTTGCCAATAAACCCGTAATGGATAAACTTTGCTCTCTGGGACAAACAGGACTGTTGAAATCTATTCCGGAAGGACTTCATCCCGGAAGTGAAATAGCCAATATGAATATTCTGGGTTTCGACCCGCGGAAATATTTCCCCGGACGGGGGGTTCTGGAAGCTGCTGCATTAAATGTTACACTAGAGGAAAACGAATTGGTTTTCCGATGTAATTTAGTGACAGTGGAGGATGATAAATTAATGAATCATTCAGCAGGACACATTTCTAATCATGAAGCAGAAGTATTGATTCATTATTTGAATGAAAAGTTGCATACAAAGGGAGTTCGTTTTCATCAGGGAGTAAGTTATCGCAATTTAATGATGCTAAAAGACGCTAAAACAAATGTGATCTGCAAGCCTCCTCATGACCATCCGGGTGATAATCTGGAAGATATACTACCTTCTGCAAAAGGGGATGAGGATGATACTTCTAAACGTCTGATTGAATTAATCAGAAATTCTATTGATATATTAAATGAACATCCGATTAATCAAAAGCGAAAAATGGAGGGCAAACCCCCTGCCAATGCAGTTTGGCCATGGTCTCCAGGAAAGCCTGGTGGTTTTCCTACCTTTGAAGAACGTTGGGGGATTAAAACAGGTGCTGTAATCTCAGCTGTGGATCTGATAAGAGGAATTGGAGGATTGGCAGGCCTTGAAAATATTTATGTAGAAGGGGCTACAGGATTATTTGATACCAACTACGAAGGAAAAGCGGAGGCAGCAGTGAACGCTCTAAGAAAGGTGGATTTTGTATTTCTGCATGTCGAAGCCGCTGATGAAGCAGGACATGAAGGGGATAAAGATTTAAAAAGGAGGGTGGTTGAGGATTTTGATCAGCGCCTGCTTAAACCCCTTTGGGAAGGCATTCAACAACTTGATGAAGAGGTGGCACTGGCTCTTCTGCCAGACCATGCTACGCCATGCGCCTTGCGTACACATACTTCTGATCCGGTTCCATTTTTTATTGTAAAACCTGGTATGACAGCCGATTCAGTGAATACTTATAATGAGTTTTCTGTGAAAAAAGGGTCTTTAGGTATTTTGAACGATGGTCAGGTACTGGAAAAATTATTTGAATAGAAAGAATGATTATTAATCTATTTTAAACTATTCAATATTTCGTTGTATCTTAATAATTATGAGTGAATTAAATAAGTAGGTTTGACGGGGCTTTGTCCTAAAAATTTTATTATCAAAAGTATATGATTCATCTTAGCCTGATTTATTCATTAATAATCGTGATGGTCAGGTTAGATCGTTTATCTATGTGTTTTATAATTATTTGAAAATATGCTGTTTTATATAATTCACTTTGTCCATTGGATGTGTTATTATCAAAAGGAATCACTACTGACTTCTGACTAACAACTAATTTACTAGTATAATAAATATGCAATTCAAGAGTTTAGGAACCAATCCGCAAACAGTTTCTTTATCGGAAGCCGTTTTTAAAGGACTTGCCGATGATGGCAGTTTGTTTATGCCCGAAAGAATTCCGGTTTTGGAAGATAATTTTTTCATTAATCTGCCAAAAATGTCTTTACCGGAGATAGCGTTTTCTGTTCTTTATCCATTTGTTGAAGAAGAACTTGATGATAAAGAATTGGAAGAAATGGTAAATAGCACTTTTTCTTTCCCTATACCACTGAATCCAATTAATGAACGAATCAATGTACTTGAATTATTTCACGGTCCCACACAGGCTTTCAAGGATGTGGGGGCCAGATTTTTATCCCGACTGATGAGCTGCCTGCATCCGGTAAGTGATAAAAAAATGGTGGTTCTGACTGCTACTTCTGGAGATACCGGTGGAGCTGTAGCACATGGTTTTCATAAAGTTCCAGGTATTGAAGTGGTTGTTTTGTACCCTGAGGGGAAAATTAGCCCCTATCAACAGAATCAAATGACAAGTTTGGGACATAATATTCATGCAATTGCTGTTGATGGTGCATTTGATGATTGCCAAAGATTGGTAAAACAGGCTTTTAATGACCGTGATTTGCGAAAAGAGCTGGCAGTGACTTCTGCTAACTCTATAAATCTTGGTCGTTTGCTCCCCCAGATAGTTTATTATTTTCACGGAGTAGCCCGGATGATGGAAAAGAATCATGGGCAAGCCCCGGTTGTATGTGTGCCAAGCGGAAATTTTGGAAATATTACGGCGGCAGTTATGGGACATAAAATGGGATTGCCGGTAAAACGATTTGTGGCCGCCACAAATGTAAACGATGTAGTTCCCCGTTTTCTGAATTCCGGAGAGTATGCACCTCTAAAGACCATTGTAACACTTGCAAACGCTATGGATGTAGGAGATCCCAGTAACTGGCCAAGATTATTTAACTTGTATAATGAAGAAATCGGTGAACTAAAGAAAGAAATTTCAGCCTCTGTTGTTAACGATGAAGATATTCGAAATGCTATTAAGACGGTGTTTGAAAAAGAAAAATATCTTCTTGATCCTCATTCTGCAACAGGTTATCTTGGATTATCCAGACATCTGAAAGGAGAGGAGAGTGGATTTTTTGTTTCTACTGCTCACCCTGTAAAATTTGTTGAAATTATCGATTCCGTTTTACCCTCAGAAGCCCAAAAAATAAGAAATGAATTTGGAAATAGTTTTAAAAAGAAGGGGAAGGATGAAGTACTGGATAATTCCTATAAGGCCCTGAAAAACTACCTTCTGGAGTTGTAATTGATTGCTTATTTTAATTAATTTTAAGGTTTGGCCTGCTTTTTGTTTCTTTTTTTTTAGCAAAAAGGTTATTTTTACAGCCAGAAGAAAAAAAGAAAATAAAAACAATTTAATTTTTTCACGTTATGAAGTACTTATTAACAGTAAGTTTTGTGTTGTTTGCACTTGCCGGGAGTATATTTGCTCAGGAAAAATCAGCTGCAGATTATAAAAATGAGGGAAACGAAGCCTTAAGAAACAAGGATTATCAAAAAGCTCTTGAGCTTTATGAGCAATCAGTAGCTAACTGGGAAGAAGGCGAACCTCTGGAGGACGCTATGCTATATAATATGGCTACGAGTGCACGTCGTATTGAAAATTATGACAAAGCAATTAAGTATTATGAAATGACCAAAAATCAGGGTTTTCGTCCCGACATTTCAGCCTATTATATTGCTTATTCTTTAAACAAACAAGGTAAGGGCGAAGAAATGGAGTCGTTTCTTGCTGAAGCTATTGATGAATTTGAATCAAGCAAGTATTTAGGTCATATGAAAAAAATGCTTGTGAATTATTATCTTAAAAAAGGGTCCGAGCCTTTCAACGAAGCCTCTCAAATACTGGCCTCAGCTCAAAATGCTGACCCTTCCCAGTATGATGAGATTAACGAAAGAGCAAATGAAGCTTTTGCCAAAGCCAAACCATGGTTTGAAAAAGCTTTGAAGTATGATCCTGAGAATGAAAATGCGAATGCTTCACTTGAGGAGATTAATAGTCGCCTTGCCGGAAATTAATTTTAAGATTGTTATTATATTGTATAGAAAGATGTCTTAGTTTTTTAATTGAGACACCTTTTTTAGTGAATGCATCCTGATTGACTGGTTGTTTTCCTTTATCATGATTTTACTTAATGTAGCCATTTTCCTCTGCTGGAAGTACAATTATAAAGATCATTTTAGTTCCTTCTTTAAGAAAGCGGAATATATGAAATTCAAACAAAAGAGGCTGTCCAAAAAGGCAGTCTCTTTTTTTATGCGACTAACTTGAAAGTAGGTTGCGATGTTATATTTATTCTTCCATTATCGATAGAAAATCTCTTTTTTAAGAATTCAACAATAATTTCAAGAGTAAAAAACCAAAATAAATACGAAAAAATCCATTCTTGCATGGCATTTTGAGTCATGAGCCTATTATTTCTGAGCTTTTTGGCTATTTTCCTTAGGTTATGAGAAATGGCAACCAATCCAAACTCTGTTTCAACTTTTGGAAGACCTCTTAATGTGAATCGATTAAATTTATTGTTGTATTTAATTTGTCCAAAGACAGCCTCTGGTTCTATGGGTCTTTTACTCCTGTGTTCTAGTCCCTGGGGACTCATTAATTTTTCTCGGGCCTGTTTTCGAAAAGCAAGTAAATGATGATTAAGTTCTATTCTTCTATTTCCTTTGGAATTATGACAACTGCCTCTCAT
>CAYOFH010000087.1:0-14112 GCA_964403175.1 uncultured Marinilabiliaceae bacterium | reverse complement strand
TGTCAAGACAAAAAAAGTAATTCAGGGTTTAAGGGATGAAATCCCTTTTGGGAAATGTTGAAAACAGGATGTGCTCATGAAATATTTTTTTCCCAGAATTAAGTTTTGTTGATTTTGAAAAGGCAAAAACTTACAAAACCATAGTAGGGATACTGGGTTAAGTGATCAAATCTCTTTGGGAAATACTTAGGAAAGCTCAGTCTTCAAACAAGCGTAATACAGCAAATCGCACGTTTCGGAAAGATATTATTGAAAGATCAAACAAAAATTATGGAAATAGCAAGCAAATACAGTCCCGCCGATACAGAAGGCAAGTGGTATGAATACTGGATGGAACAGGAATTTTTTAAGTCTGTTCCCGATGAGCGTGAACCCTACACCATGGTAATTCCTCCACCCAATGTTACCGGTGTTTTGCACATGGGGCACATGCTCAATAACACCATTCAGGACATTCTGGTGCGTCGTGCTCGTATGCAGGGCAAAAATGCTTGCTGGGTGCCCGGCACCGATCATGCCTCCATTGCTACAGAGGCTAAGGTGGTAAACAAACTCCGGGAAGAGGGCATCTCAAAATATTCGCTTTCGCGTGAAGAGTTTCTGAAGCATGCCTGGGAATGGACCGACAAGCACGGGGGAATCATATTGGAGCAACTTAAGAAACTGGGTGCTTCGTGTGACTGGGATCGTACCTGCTTTACCATGGACGAGATTCGTAGCGAGGGGGTTATCAAGGTTTTTGTTGATCTTTACAAAAAGGGCTATATCTACCGCGGTATCCGGATGGTGAACTGGGATCCTTCGGCCAAAACGGCCCTCTCGGATGAGGAGGTAATCTACCGTGAGGTTCAGTCCAAGCTTTACTATGTGCGATATCAGGTGGAAGGAGAGGAGAATGAGTATGTGACTATTGCCACTACGCGTCCCGAGACCATCCTTGGCGATACTGCTGTATGTGTTAACCCACATGACGAACGATTTAAGCATTTGGTGGGCAGGAAAGTTCTGGTGCCACTGATCAACCGTTCCATTCCTGTTTTGGAGGATGAGTATGTGGATATGGAATTTGGTACCGGATGTCTGAAAATTACACCGGCTCACGATATCAATGATTATGAGATCGGAATGCGGCACAATTTGGAAACCATTGATGTACTCAATGATGATGGCACGCTGAGTGAGGCTGCCGGACTTTATATCGGCGAGGACAGATTTGAGGTTCGTGGTAAAATTGAAGTGGATCTGGAGAAAGCCGGAAATCTTGTTAAAGTTGAGGATTATACCAACAAAGTAGGCTTTTCCGAACGTACTGATGCAGCCATAGAGCCTAAACTCAGTACCCAGTGGTTCCTGAAAATGTCGGAACTGGCAAAGCCGGCTCTTAAAGCTGTGATGGAGGATGAGGTTCGTTTTCATCCGCCCAAATTTAAAAATCTCTACCGCCACTGGATGGAGAATGTGAAGGACTGGTGTATCTCTCGTCAGCTTTGGTGGGGACACCGTATTCCGGTCTATTATCTGCAGGATGGCAGTTACGTGGTTGCCGAATCGGATGAGGAGGCACTTCAGCTGGCACGCGAAAAGAGCGGCAATGCAGCCCTTACCATGGACGACCTTAAGCAGGATGAAGATGTTCTCGATACCTGGGCCTCTTCGTGGTTATGGCCCATTACGGTTTTCGATGGTTTCAATCCTGATAATGATGAAATTGATTATTATTATCCCACCAATGATCTGGTAACAGCTCCTGAAATTATCTTTTTCTGGGTGGCCAGGATGATTATTGCCGGATATGAATATCGCGGAACTTACCCGTTTAAGAATGTTTATTTTACAGGGATTGTGCGTGACAAACAACGTCGCAAGATGTCCAAATCGTTGGGGAACTCTCCCGAGCCTCTGGAACTGATCAAAAAATATGGTGCCGACGGGGTTCGCATGGGAATGCTGATGTGTTCTCCCGCCGGAAATGATATTTTATTTGAAGAAAGCCTGACAGAACAGGGGCGAAACTTTGCCAATAAAATCTGGAATGCTTTCCGGCTGGTAAAGAACTGGGAAGTAGCAGCAGGAATTGAGCAACCGGAAAGTTCAGCCATTGCAGTAGAGTGGTTTCAAAATAAACTGATGGAGTCGGTTGAGAAGATTAACGACCATTTCGACAAATATCGTATTTCTGATGCGTTGATGGAAGTGTATCACTTGTTCTGGGGTGAGTTTTCATCATGGTATCTCGAATTGATCAAACCAGGTTATCAGCAACCTATTGACGGAAAAACTTATGAGGCGACTCTGAAATTTTTCGATGATCTGGTACGTCTGCTTCATCCGTTTATGCCTTTTATTACCGAGGAAATCTGGCATCACCTGGCAAAGCGCAAGGAAGGCGAGAGCATCATGATAAGTCTGCAGCCTCAGGCCCAAAAATATGATGAAAAGTTGCTGGAGCAGTTTGAGTATGTAAAAGAAGCTATCGGGGGTATTCGTAATCTTCGTAAGGCGAAAAATATGTCGCCCCGTGAAGCGCTGAAAGTAATGGTAATGACCGGCAATGACGGCTATTTCAAACGAATGGATCCCGTCCTGAAGAAAATGGCCAATCTGGAATCGGTGGAAGTCACTTCAGAGAAAGTAAATGGTGCGGTTTCTTTTCTGGTAAAATCCTCGGAGTACTTTATTCCCATGGACGGTCTTATCGATGTAGAAGAAGAAGTCGCCAAGCTGGAAGAGGAGTTGAAACGTATGCAGGGATTCCTCAATGGCGTAACAAAAAAACTCAGCAACGAGAAGTTTGTGGCCAATGCCCCTGATAAAGTGGTGGAGATGGAGAAAAAGAAACTGGCCGATGCCGAAGCAAAAATTCAGGTACTGAACGATAGCATTAAAAACCTGAAAGGGTAATACGATACTTCCTAATTTGGATATCAAAAAAGTCCGGGTGGATAAAACCCGGGCTTTTCTAGTTTTTATTAGTCTGATTTATTGACTTCGTCGAACTTCGTTTCATAAATCTTCGTTATGAAATATTCATTTACCAATAAATACTGGCAACCGCAATTGAAAATTGATGAAGGAAATAGTGAACTATTTTCAAATCAATTTTATTGTGGACGGTTGTATTTTGTAGATAGTTGGAACATCTGCTGTTTTTTAGATGTGCTTGATAAGAAAGCGTCAAGTGCAAGGCGGGTGATGACTGAAAAACAGGAGTTTACTTTTCGTAAATGACTGTTTTGAAGGCAGGCCCAACGCCGCAATTGTCGTTTTCTTGCAAGCACTATATCGCCTTTAAACTCATATCCAGACTCCGAATATGATGAGTAAGAGCCCCAACGGAAATAAAATCCACTCCACATTCGGCGTAACTTCTCAGTGTTTCTTTCGTTATGCCTCCTGATGATTCTGTTTCGTATCTCCCATCAATAAGTTTTACTGCTTCACGGGTGGTCTCTATGTCAAAGTTATCAAGCATGATGCGGTCTATGCCTCCTGTGTCCAGTGCTTGTTGGAGTTCGACCATGTTGCGGACTTCAATTTCAATTTTAAGGTCTTTCCCCCGGTCTTTTAAATATTTCCGTGCTTTTTTGATAGCATTTTCAATCCCTCCTGCAAAATCCACATGATTGTCTTTGAGCATTACCATATCGTAAAGGCCCATCCGATGATTCTCTCCGCCACCGATTTTCACAGCTGCTTTTTCAAGAAAACGCATTCCAGGAGTGGTTTTCCGAGTGTCCAGAATTTTTGTGTGTAGTCCGTTTAGCAGTTGAACATACTCTCGGGTTTGGGTAGCAATGCCGCTCATTCGCTGCATAATGTTAAGGGCCAGTCGCTCCCCTTTAAGCAGAGTGAGAACCTTCCCTTTAACGGTAAAGGCCACATCTCCGGGTTGTACCAGAGTGCCATCACCCAGCAGTGGGCTAATCTCGATATCAGATTGCAGGTATCGGAAAACTTCAAAAGCGACATCAACACCTGCCAGTACCCCGGTCTCTTTTACCAGCAGTTGCACTTTACCTTCGGCATCGGCAGGAATACATGATTGTGAAGAATGGTCGCCATCGCCCACATCTTCTTTGAGAGTATTAATAATAAATGATTCCGGATATTTGTTCATGGGTTGTTTAGTCTTGTTTTTCAATCCTTATCTGATGGATTAATTTCTGATTGTCATTTGTTTTTACCAGGAAGTAGATTCGGTATTGGTCGTTGGTGCAGTTATATTCTCCAATGGCAAAAGTTGCGTTTTGACGTGTTCCATGATGAAGAACTTCGAATGAATTAACTTTATTAGTTTCAAAAAATTTCTTCAAAACAAAATGGGCCTGTTCCTGACTATATACTCCCGATTCTTCCGGTAAAAGCAATTCCACCTTACTGTTGAGGTAGGGCTTGATTGCTGTGGCATCTCCTTTTTTAACTGCTTTTACAACTTCTGCAGGTAAAGGATTTGATTGTGCTCGGGGGAATGTGACCGGCAGGAGAAGAATCAACAGGAGTAAAATTTTTTTCAGATTTTTCATCTTTTTATGGTTTAGCTGTATCGCTTATCTGTTGTATGTTTTATACAAAAGTATAATATTGCAAAAATTAAACCACAAACTTGCTGCTTTTTTGTGTTTTTTAAATTATACTGCCAGTTTTTAATTGCATATATCAACGCACCGGGAATTAGAAGCAGACAGCAACAGTGGCCCTGAACCGGTAACTTAAATGACTGGATAAAATCAAAAAAAATATAATCAGTTTGCCCTTACAGGGCTTAGACGTTCCAAATTAAAAATCAATTTGAAAGAGTAATGAAACGAGCATGGCAACGATTATCTCAAAAGAACATGTATAAGTTCCTGCATGCGGGCTCTATCAGACTAATAACTTAGATCAATTTTATACGAATGAAAGTACTTCTGTTAATGGTGGGAAAAACCTCTGAAGCCTGGCTTCAGAAAGGAGTTAAGCAATACTTTGACCGGCTGACTCATTATTTACCCTTTGAGGTTAAAGTGCTCCCTGATATAAAAAATGCCGGAAAAATGAAGGTAGAAACATTGAAACAGATGGAGGGGGAGGCTATTCTTAAAAATGTGGAAAATACCGATCAATTTATACTTTTGGACGAAGGAGGTAAACATTTTTCATCGCGTGAATTCTCCGGATATATGGCAAAGCATATGCTGGGAGGGGCCCGGCGTTTAATATTTGTGATTGGGGGTGCATGGGGATTTTCTGATGAGGTGTATCAGAGGGCAAATACTAAATTGTCGCTTTCACGAATGACATTTTCACATCAGATGGTTCGTTTAATATTTGCAGAGCAACTTTACCGCGCTATGACCATATTAAAAAATGAACCCTACCATCATGATTAATTGTTTTTGCACGGTTATTGTTAACTTCATGCATTATTAATTTGAATATGGGTTTATTACCATCTTTGTCTTTTGTATAATTTTTTGATCTTTGACTTATGTTGGGATCTCAATTGTAATATATTAAAGAATGTACTAATTGTATGATGTTCTTAGGTCATTGGTAAAGTCGGAATCCGGTATTTTGACTAATCAACTACTGACTAAAAACTAAAAACTATTCTATGTCCGGTAAAAGAACTTGGTGGGTATTGGTGATTGTGTTTTTGGTGGCAACAACGGCCGGGTTGTTTCTTGAATTCTTTTTTGCCGGAAACCAGAAACAGAAAATGGATGTTGATCAGCTGGAGCATTCTATCCAGAAACGGCAGATGTCACTGAATAAGATGCTCAAGCAGTTTCCCGACAGTTTACTTGATCTCCCTGAATCCGCATGGGCCTACATGGATTCTGTTTCAGGGACTGGCAATGATATGCTTATCTTTTATGATAATGAGCTGGTAGCCTGGTCCGATCAGCGATTGCCCGTTCAGGATATTCATCCCGTTTTTTTCACCCAGCCTTTTATCGAGCTTGACAACGGATATTACCTTGTTCAGCATTTTCGTTACAATTCCTATTTAATGGTAGGCCTTTTCAGAATAAAGCACTCGTTTCCTTACCAAAATAAATACCTTCAGGATCGTTTTGTGCTGCCATCAGGGCTTACCCCTTCAGCGCGTATTGCGCGGGATCAGAGTTATGCCTGGCAACCCGTTTTTGGTCTGGAGGGTGAATATCTTTTCTCAGTTAGTGATCTTTCCTTAAAAGAAACAGAGAGCACCAGTGAAATTTATGTCTTAATCGCCTATTTGTTGTCGGTATTTTCCTTGTGGGGCTTATTGCTGATGTGGCTGAGGACCTGGCGCTCGGCCCGTTGGATTAATCTGCGGCTACTCCTGGCTGTTATAGTTTTCGGAGTGTTTTTTTATTTTGTCTTTTGGCACTCCGGAATGTCGGCATTCAATAGTATGGGACTTTTTTCCCCGGGGCACTTTGCCATGTCTGAATTTTTGCCGTCACTGGGTGCATTGCTGTTGTTTACAATTTACATTCTGCTAAACTCTTTTCTCATTTTTAAATTTTTCAGGTGGCCCGATGTTTATCCTTTTCGATCACAGGTCAGCCTTGTAAAGGGAGGAATTTTCTTTTTCTTGACTATGGGCATTCAGCTTTGGATGCTTTACCTTATTGGTTTGATTTACAGGTTAGTAGAGCATTCGCCTTCTCCGTCTGTTTTTTATAAGGTCGTGGAGATAAATGAAATTGCAGTGGTGAAAATTGTTATTCTGGCATTTTTGTTTTTTTCCTTTATGCTGATTGCCGAAAAACTTGTGCGTCTTTATTTGTTCCGAATGGAACGTTGGACGATGACAGGGTTGATATTTTTGGCAACATTAGTTACCATTTTTATTAGCGGGGGGCCAGGATACGGAGAAAACGATTGGGCCTTGCTGTTTGGCGGCCTTATTTTGCTTTTGCTGATTTGGGTGAAGAGAGATTTCCGGCTTCTTCATTCTTATAATACTTTCCTGTGGCTGGTTGCGCTCTTTGCAATTTTCACGGGGTCTGTGCTGATTAATTTGTCAATCCAGAAGGAAGAGTCGACACGTGAGCTACTGGTGGAAAATCTTTCCTATCATTTATTGAGAGAGGAAGACCCGGTAGCAGAAATGCATCTGGCCGACATCGAAGGTCAGATTCTACGGGATGTTCCCTTGCGCCAGTTGTTGGCGCGAAATAATATCAATCAGTCAGCTGTACAGAATCATTTGCTGAAATATTATTTTTATGGTTACTGGGGGCGTTACGAAATGCAGATTGTGCCTTGCTGGCCGGGAGGAAATGTGGTTTTTGAAGAAACGGGGGAGGTGCATAATTGTTATCAGTATTTCTTTTCCAGTCTGGGAAAACAGGGAAAACCTGTTGATGGATGTGACAATTTTTATTATCTCAGCAACAATAACGGACGGGTTTCTTATCTAGGGGTATTTCGGTTTTTTGAGGATCATCCCCTGGAGACTACTCTTTTTATCGAACTCCAGTCAAAACCTTTTTTTGAGGGGCTAGGGTATCCCGAATTGCTCATAAGTCAGAAAGAACAGAATCGTCTGGCCCTTTTTGAAGACTATTCGTATGCTAAATATGTGAATGGTCGTCTGGTGCGTCGATCCGGAGAATATGATTATCACGGGAACTTTCGTCAGATGTCTTTTGATGTCGGGCAGAGGCGCTTTGTTAAGGAAGACGGTTATTCACATATTGTTTTTCAGCCTGAGTCAGACACACTTGTCATCCTGAGCCGAAAAGACAATACCGTTTCCGAAGTTTTTATCGCATTTTCAGTTTTCTTTATTTTCTTTTTTGTTATAGGGGTGATTCTTATTAGTTTGTCAAAGATAGATTCCCTTGGCCTTTCTTTACGTTTATCAGTGCAAAAAAGAATTCAGATGTCGTTTGTGGGGCTTATGTTGATTATTTTGCTGATTGTGGCCATTGGAACTGTCTTTTATACTATTGAACAGTTTAGAAACAAGCATGATGAGCTGCTCAATGATAAGGTACAGTCTGTGTTGCTCGAACTGGAATCGAATATAGGCCTGGAAGGGCCGTTAACAGATGGAAATGAAGAGTATTTAACCTATCAGCTTCAGACTATTTCTAATGTTTTCCTTTGCGATATTAATTTGTTTGGTACTGATGGTACGCTCCTGGCTTCCTCACGTCCCGAACTCTACGAGCAGGGGCTGATAGGCGGACAAATGAATCCTTCTGCATTTTACAGGCTGGCACATAAAAGGGAGAATCGCTATCTGGGGCAGGAGACAATTGGTAGTTTGGAATTCCGGTCCTATTATGTGCCTTTTTACAACCGTCAGGATATGTTGATTGGGTATGTAAACGTACCCTACTTTGTGGCCAATAATGAACTGCGTGAAGAGGTGTCATCAGTGGTTATGACGGTGGTCAATTTCTATCTGTTATTTACGTTCATTATTATTGGAATAACGGTTTTTCTGTCTCGCCAGATTACCCGTCCGTTGCAGGTGCTGCAGGCAAAACTGGCCGATTTGAAGATTGATAAGCACAATGAAAAAATTGATTATCAGGGAAAAGATGAGATTGGTAGTCTGGTAGGGGAGTATAACCGGATGGTTGATGAACTTTCCGAAAGTGCCTCTCAATTGGCCCGGACTCAGCGTGAACTGGCATGGAGAGAAATGGCCCGACAGATTGCCCATGAAATTAAGAATCCGCTTACCCCCATGAAGCTTAATATACAGTACCTGCAGCGGGCATGGAAAGATGGAGTGGATGATTTTGACAGTTATCTTAAGCGTGTTACAGAAACGTTGATTGAACAAATTGAGAAATTGTCATCCATTGCAACCGAGTTTAGTCACTTCGCAAAAATGCCTGCTGCCCGGCGGGAAAATCTTGACATTATTGAAAAGATTAAGAGTAGTGTCACACTTTTCTCAAACAGCGGGAATGTAGATATTCATACAGATTTTGGCACCGGTAAGCCAATTATGGTTTACGCTGATGGAGAGCAACTCCTGGGAGTTTTCAATAATCTGATAAATAATGCTGTTCAGTCCATACCCCGGGGGGAGCATGGTCAAATAAATATTGACACATCAGAGAACGGGAAAACCGTATTGGTAAGAATATCTGACAATGGGAAAGGGATTCCGGAAGAAATTCGTGATAAAATGTTTGTGCCCAATTTTACTACCAAAACCAGTGGAATGGGACTTGGGCTCGCCATAGTGAAGGGCATTGTTGAAAGTGCAGGCGGAAAAATCTGGTTCGAAACGGAAACAGGAAAAGGAACCACCTTTTACCTGGAGCTTCCATTGGCTTCCCAATCCTGATTTCTGATAACCCGGGTCTCCGCCCAGCGATCAGCAATCCTTACTTTTTGAGAAACCAGGAAATAAAGGTCAAGGAGATTTAGTATGGGAATAATTTGAACCAGCCCTCGAATAATTGATTTCTCGGGCCAGCCGGTCAATGAAGCATAGTGAGGCAGTGCAATGGTGCGAAGATTAAAGAGTTTCTTGCCAAAACTCTGACCGTCGAGAAAAGAGAGTGAGTCTTTGGCCAACAGGTATATCAGGCCGAACATCCAGCCGATTTTAGGAAAAAGTGAAATCAGCAGCGCAATCACAATATCCACTGCTCCTGCCAGGATGCGTTCGCTTGTTGGTACTTTATCCCACAATAATTGTTTATTGTCCACGTCCATAATTGTACAAAGATAAAAAAAGGAAAGCTGTAGTTTATTCAGTGTTGTAATTTTCTTTTTTGGAATTCAACGACTCGTTAAGGGTAACGAAATGAAGCAATGGCCATTTGTAAAACGGCCGGTAGGAAATACCACAAAAACGGAACTCAAAACTTAGCCAGTGCTATTGTATGTCTTCCATCCTGATTATACCATTAATAATAGCATAGACAGTAAGTCCGGACACTGTTTTAATATCAAGTTTCCGGGTGATATTTTTCCGGTGCGAAATAACAGTATGCGCACTGATGTATAGTTGAGATGCAATTTCCTTATTGGTGTGTCCCAGTGCCACATGTTTTAAAATGAGTTTTTCACGGGGGGTCAGCTCTTCTGTTTCTTCTCTATCGTTTCCTGAAATTTGATATTGCTGAAGATGATGACTGATTTTTTCTGATAACTTATTCTTGGTATCAAAAACGGAGATTTGATGTGCCGGACTGTCTTCCGGAAGAGGGGTGTTAATAATATAAATAATCCTGGCTTTATTGGAAAGCCTGGAAATGAGCTCTTCGTTCGAAACCGGCAACTGAATGGCACTGTTGAGAAATAAAATATCGGGACTATACTCTTTTAGTGTCAGTATGATGGTGTCAGGATGACCGGCAGCCTTGAGCTCGGTAACTCCTTCAGTTTGATCCAACAGGCTCACTAAACCTTTGCGCACCAAATATGATGTTTCTGCAATTAGTACTTTGGCCATGATAAATTATTGCCGGGGAAATTTAGTATGAAATTCTTTTTCCAGTTTAATGACCTGAGGAATCAGCACATCCTCCTCCAGGATGGTGTGGTCTTTGAGGTCGTTGCCCAAACGGAAAATTTCTACCAGAACATTGGTGAAAACACAATTATCCGAAGGTGGGGCCAGATATTTTAAAAGAATATTGCGCAAATCCACCAGTTTTTCTTCAATGTCACTGTGCTCATCAAGGAAATCTTTAATGGTATAGCCTCTGGCAATCTTCAGAAACTCAGCATCGGGCTCTTGTTTTTTAAGATTCTCTTCCAGATTCAGTATATATGGAAATATTTTATCTTCTTCAAGCTGAATATGACTGGAAAACTCTCCTATGTATTCGCGAAAAAATTTGAGCATCACTTGCATGTTTTGTCCTCCCGAATGATCCAGAGATTCAATTCGGACTATCTCATTTTCTATGCGGGGAATGTGGTATTCAATATAGCACGAATGCGTACTTCGCAAATACTTAACCAACCATTTTACCGGGTGTCGCATAAGGGTCTCTCCGGGAAAAAAATCGCGCTCATGATACCAGCGCGCCAGATTGAGGAAAAAATTCAAATCAATGCCTTCCTCTTTGCACACGGTCTGTACACTTTTGTCCTTAAACCCAAATGGGATTTTGAGTCGTTGCAGCACAACCAGAAGTTCAAAATCTGACTGTACCAGATCGGACATTTTCATGTTGGGGTTTATATGCATTTCCACACTTATTTAGAAATATTATAGACAAAGGTAGTAAAAAGTTGGTAAATACAAGTTAACAATACGTGAAGGGGTATGGAAATGAGATGTTTAACCTGTAATATTGAATAATTGTTTATTTTGATGAAGAATGTTGAACTTAGTTTATCTGTCTTTCTAAATCCTGGGGCAGAATTTTTTGTTTCTGATAATTAGCGGCTTTTCGAAGTCAGATGATAAAAAAAGAGACTGTCTTTTTGGACAGCCTCTTTTGTTTATTTCTTCCTGAAAAATATATTCATCGGGACTCCTGAGAAATTCCACTTCTGCCGTAATTTATTTTCTACAAAACGCTTGTATGGTTCTTTGACGTACTGTGGCAGGTTACAGAAAAACGCAAATGATGGTACAGATGACGGCAATTGGGTAATATATTTTATTTTAATGTATTTGCCTTTGTTGGCGGGTGGCGGATAGTTCTCAATGATGGGTAAGAGGTATTCATTGAGTTTGGCAGTTCCAACTTTTCTTGACTTATTTTCATATACAGCCAAAGCTTCTTCCAGAGCTTTGAAGATGCGCTTTTTCTCAGTAGCTGAAGTAAAAATGACCGGATAGTCGGAATATGGTGCAGTGAGAGATTTCAGAGCTTCCTCAAATTCCTTGGCGGTATTGTTTTCTTTTTCTATCAGGTCCCATTTGTTCACGAGAACCACCACTCCTTTACGGTTGCGCTCTATCAGACTGAAAATTTTATGATCCTGTCCTTCAAATCCGCGGGTTGCATCAATCATTAGCAGACAGACATCGGAGTTTTCAATGGCCCTGATAGCTCGCATTACAGAGTAAAATTCAAGGTTTTCATGCACCTTGGTTTTTTTTCTGATACCTGCTGTATCCACCAATAAGAAATCATGACCAAATTTATTGTATCGCGTAAAAATACTGTCGCGGGTTGTTCCGGAAAGGGGAGTAACGATGTTTCTCTCTTCCCCGATAAGGGCATTAATCAATGATGATTTTCCTGCATTGGGCCGCCCCACAACTGTAAAACGGGGCAGTTCCAGTTCTTCTTCCTCGCTTTTATCAGGAAGTACTTTTACCAGATGGTCCAGCAACTCGCCGCTTCCTGCTCCATTGATGGCAGAGATGGGAAATAAATCTTTTAATCCCATTGAGTAAAAGTATGAGGCCTCCGGAATTTGCTGATGGCTGTCCACTTTGTTGACAGCAATGATGACGTTTTTTGGTTTTTTACGCAGAATCTCGGCAACAGCTTCGTCGTAATCCGTTACACCAGTAGTGACATCCACCACAAATATGATCACGTCAGCCTCTTCAATGGCAATGAGCACCTGGTCACGGATAGCACTTTCAAACTGGTCATCAGAATTAACAGCATATCCACCTGTATCTACTACCGAAAAGCGCACTCCGTTCCATTCTGATTTTCCGTAAATGCGGTCGCGTGTAACTCCGCTGGCCTCGTCAACAATGGCCTGACGAGACTCGGTAAGCCGGTTGAAAAGAGTTGATTTGCCAACATTTGGCCGTCCTACTATGGCTACGATATTACCCATGTTTTGTATTGTGTTATTTGATGTTTTTTTGAATTTTAAAAGCTGGCAAAGGTAATAAAAATCATTGATTTTCAGGTTAACTGATTAGGTTATGAATTTTCGCAGTAAAAACTATTTGTCAAACCTGTACAAATAATTATCAGGAAAGGTCTGGAGACCTTGAAGGGGACCCACCCTGGCAATGTAAACCTAAAAACGAGGTGATTTATCGTAAAATCGTATTATTTCTCATATCCGAAATTTCTCAGAAAATTATCCTTGTCACGCCAATCCTTCGATACTTTTACATACAACTCGAGATAAACCTGTTTGCCCAGAAATAGCTCAATCTCTTTCCGGGAGTCGATGCCCAGCTTTTTAAGAGCTTTTCCCTGATGACCTATTATAATGCCTTTCTGTGAATCACGACTGACATGTATTACACAACGAAGATCGGTTCTCTTGGGACCTTCTTTAAACTCCTGAACTTCCACTTCTACCGAATAAGGTATTTCCTTCTGATAATTCAAAAGTATTTTCTCTCTGATGATTTCTGAGATGAAAAAGCGTTCGGGTTTGTCTGTCAATGCATCTTTGTCGAAGAATGGAGGGGATTCAGGAAGCAATTCAACAATTCTGTTATAAAGATTCTGAATATTGAATTTATGTAATGCTGACAAAGGGTATATTTCCGCCCTTGGAATCTGGACCTTCCAGAAATCCACCAGATCTTCCAGTTCAGTTTGTTGAATCAAATCGATTTTATTGATGACCAGTAGAACCGGAATTTCTGATTTTTTTACCAGACTCAGAAATTCACTATGCTTATCAGGTGTTTCTATTGTATCGGTAATATATAAAAGAATATCTGCATCAGTAAGTGCCGACCTGGAAAAATGAAGCATCGACTCCTGAAGTTTGTATTTAGGCTGAAGAACCCCCGGAGTATCTGAAAAAACTATCTGATAATCGTCTTTATTGACAATGCCAAAAATACGATGGCGGGTCGTCTGGGCTTTCGATGTTATAATAGAGAGTCGTTCGCCAATCAACTCATTCGACAAAGTGGACTTTCCCACATTTGGGTTGCCTATTATATTAACAAAACCGGCCTTGTGTGTCATAACTTAACTTGTATTGAATTTTGTGCGAAGATACAACAACTGTATAGATTTTCATTTATTAGTTGTTGAAGATTTAGCTTGTGAGCTGGTGGGCTGATGGGCTGGTAAGGAGATGTGTTATGTCTGACAAGTGGAAACTACTACTCATTGCTCATTGTTGATTCCCTCTTGCTAAACCCGGCAAAATTCTCTAAATTTGCTATTCTGACTAAAAAAATCCCAGAACTCTTGCTGACGGTCAGCGGGTTGACATTTTTTCACAAAATAGTTGCAAAAAAGGTTTGGAAAAGCGGGAAACAAT
>CAYOFH010000086.1:0-14119 GCA_964403175.1 uncultured Marinilabiliaceae bacterium | reverse complement strand
GGCACAGTGGGTGACGCCATTGCTTACATTGAAGAGAATGCAAAGTAATCAGTCAAAAAGTAGAGTTATACTTTAAAAGCAGCTATGGAGTTAAAAAGAGTAGTAGTTACAGGGATGGGCGCCATTACCCCGATTGGGAAAACAATCGATGAGTATTGGAACAACCTGGTTCAAGGAGTAAGTGGTGCTGCACCCATTACTCGATTTGACGCCACCCCATTTAAGACACAATTTGCTTGCGAGGTAAAAGACTACGAAGCAACCGATTACTTCGATCGTAAAGAGGCAAGAAAAATGGATTTGTTTGCTCAGTTTGCAGTAATTGCAGCTGAGCAGGCTTATCAGGATGCAGGTATTGACCCCCGGACCATAGACCAGGATATGGCAGGCGTCATCTGGGGTGCAGGTATTGGAGGCATCATTACTTTCCTCGACGAAACCCGTGGATTCGTTAAAAACAACGAAGTTCCGCGTTTCAATCCTTTTTTCATACCGAAAATGATCTCTGACATTGCAGCAGGTCATATTTCCATGAAATACGGATTTCGCGGTCCCAACTACGGAACAGTATCGGCTTGTGCCTCTGCATCGCATGCCATTGGTAGTGCTTTTGATCTCATTCGACTGGGAAAAGCAGAAATGTTTATCACAGGTGGATCGGAAGCTGCTATTAATGAAGCAGGTGTAGGTGGATTTAATGCCATGCAGGCAATTTCTACACGAAATGATGATCCTGCCACCGCTTCACGACCATTCGACAAAGGCCGCGATGGCTTCGTTATGGGTGAAGGCGCTGGTGCCCTGGTAATTGAGGAATACGAACATGCCGTGAAACGCGGTGCAAAAATCTATTGCGAACTGGTAGGTAGCGGCATGACTGCCGATGCTCACCATATAACAGCTCCTCATCCCGAAGGAAAAGGAGCTCAGAGAGTAATGGAAAGTGCACTTAAGGATGGAAATATCAAACTCGAAGAGGTTGATTACATCAATGTTCACGGGACATCCACCCCATTGGGAGACATCGCTGAACCATTAGCCATTCAAAGGCTTTTCGGAGATCACGCGTATAAGCTGAATATCAGCGCCACAAAATCGATGACCGGACACCTTCTGGGAGCAACCGGTGCTATTGAAGCAATTGCATCGATTCTTGCGATGAAAAACAGCATTGTACCTCCGACCATTAATCAATTTGAGCTTGATCCTGAAATTGATCCCAAACTCAATCTGACGCCCAACAAGGCACAGAAAAGAGAAATAAAAGTGGCTATGTCGAATACTTTCGGCTTCGGAGGTCACAACGCATGTGTGGTATTCAAAGCATTAGATTAAGTTGTGTTCATACCGCTTTTCAAATCCATAAAACTTTTTTCCAGAAAGGGAAGAAAGTTTTATGGATTTATAAATTCTACCACCGGCATACGCCCCGGCAAAACAGATTTATACCGGCAGGCACTGGTCCATAAATCGGTTTTAAGAAGAAAAAAATCCAGCGAACCATACAATAACGAACGCCTGGAATATCTTGGCGATGCCATTCTGGGTGCCATCGTTGCGCAGGAATTATTCCTGCTTTATCCCAATGAAGACGAAGGTTTCCTTACCAAAACACGGTCCCGGATTGTCAGCAGGGTAAACCTGAACCAGATTGCACTGAATATGGGGTTGCAGAATTGGATAAAATTTCATCCTCCCGGAGACATTTCACAAACACACATACTGGGAGATGCACTGGAAGCAATAATTGGTGCTATATTTCTCGATAAAGGTTATGAAAGCACCCGGAAATTTGTACGAAACCGTATTCTTACCCAGTATCTGGATCTCAAAGAAATTGTGGAAAACGACACAAACTACAAATCAATATTAATAGAATGGGGGCAAAAGCATAAATGCCCGATCCATTTCATCACGGAAGAGTATCCGGTCACAGAAGAAAACGGGCCTGTATTCTTCGCCAAGGCTATAGTGCGGGATCAGGTTTCCGGTCAGGGAACGGGAAACTCAAAAAAAGAGGCAGAACAAAAAGCAGCCAACGAGGCGTTAGAAAACGTTGAGTATCAAAATTATTCTCCCTGTTAAGAGGAAACTTTTTACTATACTTTAAATCCCAAAATAAACTACCATATCAAATTTTCAGATGTTTCAGATTTCAGATGTTTCCAAAACACAAGAATCAGGCAAAAACAATAATTTATCGATGTATGAAACGAGCAAGGAGCTTTTATTTCTCCTTCGGCTTTCTTTGAGAGGCAAAGCGGCATAGCCAAGCAGCCTCTTTGTTTACAAAGAAACCTGCACAGAAGTGTATGTATAAAGAATTGCGAGGTTCATTCGACCTTAAGAAATTAATTGTAATTTAATAAATTAACGGATAACTCATTAAGATGTACAACTATCCGCGAAATAGAATCGTTGTCAATAATCTTTTTTCAGAAATTGATTATTGCAATTAAATGTATTTCCTGATATTTGACCATCACAGATCGAAGATTTCTAAAAAAAATCTGTAAATAAATTAAGGTTTTATTTACTTTTAAAAAAACCTTTATTAACTGAAAATCAACGCATAGAGTTAATTTTTGTTAATCAAAAGGATAATCCCAAACAACCCGTTATTTTTGTAGCATGAGCAGGAAATTTATTTGGGTATTAACCATCATTATTGCGTTCACACTTTCCGGGTTGATTTACATTCAAACCCTGTGGATCAAGAACGCAACAAAAATAAAAGAGGAGCATTTTGACCAAACAGTCAGGCAGACAATGGATCAGGTCATCTCACGACTTGAAATTAACGAGACCTCACGATTGGGGGCACAACTAAAACTCAACCCCATTAATAAACTTCCGGAAAATCTGCGCCGGGAAAACAAGTATTTCTCCGGAAAAAACAATTCCGGTCAATCGGAGGAAATTCCTCAAATGGATATCACTTTCGATTTCTTTATCCAGGGATCACATATGGACACAGAGTTTTCGACTTATAAAAAGGATTCTCTGGTATTCTCTTACAAGGAAACCACCCCTATGATTTATAACAAATCGGAGCGGATGGATCCACTGGCCACTGCATACAACAATATTCAACATCAGGTTCGAAATAAAATGGAAGAACAGCGTAGAAGATTGCTCAAAGATCTTTTTGATGATGTTCCAATTGGTCAGCGGGTAGACAGAGAATTGGTGGATGTATTCCTTCTGAAAGAATTTGAAGAACGGGGCATTAAACTCCCTTACGAATTCTCAATTGTGGATTCCAGGGGCAACAGAGTTATCTCCACAGCAGGATTCGATGAAAAGGACGCCAATGTCATGTATCAAAAATATTTATTCCCGAACGACTTACACGCCAAGGCAAATCACATTCAGTTATATTTCCCCGAGCGCCCGAATTACATCATGGAATCGATGGGAATGGTATTGCCCAGTGCTGTTTTTACGATCATCATGGTTCTGGCTTCTATTCTTACGATTATTATTATTGTCAGGCAAAAACGCCTTGATGAAATTAAAAACGATTTCATCAACAACATGACGCATGAATTTAAGACCCCGATATCCACAATATCGTTGGC
This sequence comes from uncultured Marinilabiliaceae bacterium, assembly GCA_964403175.1. GTDB lineage: Bacteria > Bacteroidota > Bacteroidia > Bacteroidales > Marinilabiliaceae > Marinilabilia. The sequence continues at coordinate 10,538 of CAYOFH010000086.1, read as the reverse complement.
TTCACAAATGTTAAAAGACGCTTCAGTAGCGAAAAGCCCTAATAGTCTGAAACATATATCAAGTGTTATACAAGAAGAAAGTAAAAGACTTGGATTTCAGGTTGAAAAAGTCCTGCAAATGGCTATCTTTGAAAAAGGAAGTGGAAGTTTAAAGATTAAAAAGGTAAACATAAACGAACTTATCGGGAAAGTTACCAATAATTTTAAACTGAAGGTTGAGAACAAAGACGGTCAGATCATTGAAAAGCTGGATGCCAAAAACCCTACTGCTTACGTGGATGAAGTTCATTTTACGAATGTTATTCACAATTTGCTGGATAATGCTCTAAAATACCGGCGCGGGAAGCCTGTTTTTCATGTCAAAACATGGAATCGCCCTAAGGGTGGCATCGTAATATCGATACAAGATAATGGATTAGGTATTTCAAAAGACAATTTAAAACGTATCTTTGAGAAGTTTTATCGGGTACCTACCGGAAACATACATAACGTTAAAGGTTTTGGTCTGGGTCTGGCCTATGTGAAAAAAATTGTGGAAGATCACGGAGGAACCATAAATGTTGAAAGTGAATTGAATATAGGAACTAAATTTGAAATATTTTTACCTTTTAAAAGTACCAAGGAATGGAAAAAGAATATAAAATTCTCCTGACCGAAGACGACGAGAACTTAGGTATGCTGCTTCGCGAATATCTGCAGGCAAAAGGCTACGAAACCGACCTTATGCCCGATGGCGAGCAGGGTTATGAGGCTTTCATGAACAAAAAATACGACGTTTGTATTTTTGATGTGATGATGCCCAAAAAAGACGGTTTTACATTGGCCAAAGAGATCAGAATGGTCAATACCGAAGTCCCAATCATCTTCCTTACCGCCAAATCGATGAAAGAAGATATTTTTCAGGGATTTAAAATCGGAGCTGACGATTACATTGCCAAGCCATTCAGCATGGAAGAGCTTTTATTCCGCATTGAAGCCATATTAAGGCGCACCAAAGGGGGGCTGGCCAATCAGGAAGTATTCCAGCTTGGAAAATACAAGTTCGACACCCAAAAGCAACAACTCATTGATGGTGACAAAGTTGTAAAACTTACTACCAAAGAATCTGAATTGCTTAAGCTGCTTTGCAACAACGCCAATAAGGTTTTGGAGCGTAATTTTGCTCTAAAGACCATATGGGTGGACGACAACTACTTCAATGCCCGGAGCATGGATGTTTACATTACCAAGCTAAGAAAACATCTGAAAGATGAGCCAGCTGTGGAAATTATTAACGTCCACGGTAAAGGATACAAACTCGTACTCTAAAATTCTCCTGGTCAGGATATTTCAAAAAATAACCGGTTCGGTGCACAAAAGTGTATTTCGGACCGGGTATTTTAGTATAAGCCCCCGAAATTTTCTTCTGGGGGACTTTAACGTTTTGAATTCCGGCTTCCGTGTTTTAAGTTTTTTGAGTTCTGAATTCTGATTTGATTGTATCTTGCAGTTATGGGGCACTTTTACAAAACACTTTATTGAATTCAACCAATTGACTCATAAAATATTGCAAATAATAACGGATCTACATCAATACAGCATAAAAAAAAACCGGCCAATGAAAAACTGGCCGGTTTTTTTTATATGATTAGAATATTTAATCCAGTTTGAGGACAGACAAGAAGGCTTTTTGCGGGATCTCCACGTTACCTACCTGCTTCATTCGTTTTTTTCCTTTTTTCTGTTTCTCAAGCAATTTCCGCTTACGGCTGATATCTCCACCATAACATTTGGCTGTAACATCTTTCCTCAATGCCTTAACCGTTTCTCTGGCTATAATTTTAGCACCAATAGCCGCCTGAATAGCAACATCAAATTGCTGCCGAGGAATCAGCTCTTTCAACTTTTCACACATCCTTCGCCCAAAAGAATAAGCGTTATCAAAATGTGTAAGCGTAGAAAGTGCATCCACGGGCTCTCCGTTCAATAGAATGTCAAGCCGAACTAGTTTGGATGTGCGATATCCAGTTGTATGATAATCAAAAGAGGCATACCCCTTTGAGATACTTTTAAGTTTATCATAGAAATCAAAAACAATCTCAGCCAGAGGCATATCATAGCTCAACTCTACACGATCAGATGTAAGATAGTGTTGATTAACAAGCTCTCCTCGTTTATTCAGGCAGAGACTCATAATCGGTCCAATAAACCCGGACTGGGTAATAATCTGTGCCCTGATAAAAGGCTCCTCCACATGATCAATCATTGTAGGTTCGGGCAATCCGGAGGGATTATGTACTTCCACAATTTCGCCTTGCCTGGTATGTACCTTGTAGGGCACATTGGGAACCGTTGTAATCACGTCCATATCAAATTCCCTGTCCAGCCGTTCCTGCACAATTTCCATATGCAACATTCCCAGAAATCCACAACGAAAACCAAATCCCAGAGCGACTGATGATTCAGGCTGAAACGTTAGAGAAGCATCATTCAACTGGAGTTTCTCAATAGCTGTGCGAAGATCCTCGTAGTCATCGGTATCTATAGGATATACTCCCGCAAAAACCATGGGCTTCACTTCCTCAAATCCGGAAATACCCTTCTCACAAGGCCGGTTCACATGGGTGATGGTATCTCCCACTTTTACCTCCTTACTGGTCTTGATGCCGGAAATAATATATCCAACATCTCCTGTTTTCAATACCTCATGAGGAACCATTCCCAGTCGCAGCACTCCTATTTCATCTGCTTCATATTGTTTTCCGGTATTGACAAATTTCACTTTGTCACCCTTTCTTATTTCTCCGTTTACTACTTTGAAATAAGCAATAATACCCCTGAAATTATTAAACACAGAATCAAAAATCAAGGCCTGAAGAGGAGCTTTGGGATCACCCACCGGAGGAGCTATCCGGTTAACAATGGCTTCCAGTATATCATCAGCTCCCATTCCGGTTTTACCACTTGCACGAATTATCTCACTTCTGTCGCACCCGATAAGATCAATAATCTGATCTTCTACCTCTTCGGGCATAGCACTATCCATATCCATTTTGTTGAGAACAGGAATAATTGTAAGATCATGATCAACTGCCTGATAGAGGTTACTAATAGTCTGTGCCTGGATTCCCTGGGTTGCATCAACAATCAGCAATGCTCCCTCACAGGCAGCAATAGAACGGGATACTTCATAAGAGAAATCAACGTGCCCTGGAGTATCAATCAGGTTAAGAGTAAAAATCTGATCATTTTTGGGATATTGCATTTGGATCGCATGACTTTTTATCGTAATACCACGCTCCCTCTCAAGATCCATACTGTCTAGTGTTTGCTCCAGCAACTCCCTGTCAGTAACGGTTTTGGTGCGCTCCAACAATCTATCTGCCAACGTGCTCTTACCATGATCGATGTGGGCAATAATGCAAAAATTTCTTATATGATCCATGTATGACAAAATATTTTCAATAATCAACACAAAAGCGATCTGCTTTCAGTGCAAAGATAACAGCCAATTAGAAAAAAACTACTTTCCCAATTTCAGGCTGCAAAGATATTCAAATAAAATCGCATAACCACAAATAAAATCAAATGGTTGGAATCTGGAAATTAGATGCCAGAGGTTTGAGTTAGAAACTTGTGGAAGCAAACTTGTCATCACTCAACCTCTTTAATCCAACGAAGTTTCAGCGAAGAAGAAACCCTTAAACTCCATCTTTTTTTTAGACATCGGAATTCGACTGCTCACCAAATAATCCGGACCTTTGGAAAAATAAAAGTAATGCTCCACTTGAAAATGGCAATAAAATGGTTTAAAATAGCACTTTCGAAAAAACTTACTTTCATGTACAAATTAATTGTCACCGGCTGTGCCGGATTTATAGGATCACATCTTACAGAAGAATTACTAAAAAAAGGTCATCAGGTAACAGGGATTGACAACTTCGACCCCTATTATCCCCGGGAAACTAAACTGGCTAATATGGCAGCATTCTTCAACCATAAGGCCTTTTCTTTTTTTGAAAACGATCTTACCAATGAGGAAACAACCGATAAAATCTTTTCTGCCGGAGCGGACATTGTTATTCACCTGGCCGGTAAAGCAGGTGTACGTCCAAGCATTCAGTCACCTCAAAGCTATATCGACCATAACATTACAGCAACAAGGGTGGTACTTAGCGCCATGGAAAAATACAACATCAAAAAGATGGCATTCGCCAGTTCCTCATCAGTTTATGGCAATAATCCTAAAACTCCGTGGCATGAAAACCTGAATGTGGACAACCCGATCTCGCCATATGCTTTCTCAAAAAAATCATGCGAACTACTCAACCATACATGGCATCATCTCTACAACACAGATATCATAAACATGCGTTTCTTTACTGTTTACGGGCCTCGTCAACGCCCCGATCTGGCCATTCATAAATTTATTAAAATGATGTTTGAGGGAACACCGCTAACATTATTTGGTGATGGATCCACCTCCAGGGATTACACATTTATCAGCGATACTGTTTTCGGCATCTGTCAGGCAACCGATTATCTCATGTCGCATTCGGGAGTATTTGAAACAGTAAATTTGGGAAACAACCATCCCATTTCATTAAACGGACTTGTTCAAAAAATTGCTGAGGCCACAAATACTCAACCTCAAATAGAACGTTACCCTATGCAGCCCGGGGATGTTGATGTCACTTATGCGAACATCAACAAAGCGGAAAATTTATTAGGATACAAACCCCGGGTTAAACTGGAAGATGGGCTAAAGAGTTTTGTAGAGTGGTATAAAAGCGAGACCCGAAAATCCACTTAAAAAAAAAGGATGCCTTTAAGCACCCTTTTTTTTTATATTATTGACAGACCAAAGTCTGATTTTTTTACATCATGCCTGGCATTCCGCCACCCATTCCCGGATTTGGCATAGGAGCAGGTTCATCCTCTTTCTCTTCTATCAATACACACTCCGTGGTAAGGAACATACCGGCAATAGAGGCTGCATTTTCAAGTGCTACACGGGTTACTTTGGCAGGATCAATTACACCTGACTCAAAGAAGTCCTGATACTCATCGATACGGGCATTGTAACCATAAGCATCTTTTCCTTCTTTTACCTTCTGCACTATTACAGCACCTTCTTTACCAGCATTGAATACAATCTGACGCAAAGGCTCCTCGATGGCACGTTTCACAATCTCCACTCCAGTGGTTTGGTCATCATTCTCGCCTTTGAGCAATTCTAAATCAGAGATAGCACGAATGTAAGCTACACCACCACCTGGAACAATTCCTTCTTCAACAGCAGCACGGGTTGCACTCAGAGCATCATCAACACGGTCTTTCTTCTCTTTCATTTCCACCTCTGAAGCGGCGCCGACATAAAGTACAGCCACTCCCCCTGCTAATTTAGCCAAACGCTCCTGAAGCTTCTCTTTGTCATAATCGGAAGTAGTATTCGCAATTTGTGCTTTAATCTGCTGTGCCCGTTGCTCAATGGCATCTTTGTCACCAAGGCCATTAACTACAGTAGTATTTTCCTTGTCGATGGTAATTTTTTCTGCTTGTCCCAACATTTCGATGGTAGCATTTTCCAGCTTCAAACCTGTCTCTTCCGAGATAACAGTTCCACCGGTCAATACAGCGATATCCTGAAGCATTTCTTTGCGACGGTCGCCAAAGCCGGGAGCTTTTACGGCAGCTACTTTCAGTGACCCTCTCAGACGGTTGACAACCAAAGTAGCCAAAGCTTCGCCATCCACGTCTTCAGAAATAATCAACAAGGGACGACCTGACTGAGCAGTTTGCTCCAGTACGGGTAGAAGATCCTTCATAGTGCTGATTTTCTTATCATGAATCAGGATATAAGGATTCTCCAGTTCGGCCTGCATCTTTTCGGTGTTAGTCACGAAATAAGGAGAAATGTAACCACGATCGAACTGCATACCTTCCACAACCTCAACAGTTGTTTCGATACCTTTTGCTTCCTCAACAGTGATCACTCCTTCATGACCAACTTTTTCCATTGCTTCAGCAATCAAACGACCAATTTCTTCATCATTGTTGGCTGAAATACGGGCAACCTGCTCTATTTTGCTGTTGTCCTCTCCAACCACTTTAGCCTGCTTGCGGATATTTTCGACCACCTTGGCAACTGCCAGGTCGATACCACGCTTCAGCTCCATCGGGTTAGCTCCGGCAGTAACGTTTTTCAGCCCTACTTTAACTATAGACTGGGCTAGTACGGTAGCAGTAGTTGTTCCGTCTCCGGCATCATCACCTGTCTTTGAAGCGACTTCTTTTACCATTTGAGCGCCCAGATTAGCATAAGGCTCAGAGAGCTCAATTTCTTTGGCTACTGTAACACCATCCTTTGTAATCTGGGGTGCACCATATTTTTTGTCAATTACAACATTACGACCTCTAGGTCCAAGTGTTACTTTTACAGCGTTTGCAAGCTGATCGATACCTTTTTGAAGTCTTTCACGGGCATCAATATCAAATTTTATCTCTTTAGCCATATTCTTAAGAATTTAATGTTTTTGGTTTAATCGTTAAGCAATGTAAAGAATGTCGGTCTGCGAGATGAGCAAGTAATCCTCACCATCAATATTCAGTTCAGTTCCGGCATATTTCCCGTACAAAACCACATCACCGGTTTTTACTTCCATGGGTTCATCTTTTTTGTCGGCACCTGTCAGCACGACTTCACCTTTCAACGGCTTTTCTTTTGCTGAATCAGGAATAATAATTCCACTTGAAGTTTTTTCTTCGGCTGCCTGCGGTTTTACCAAAACCTTACCGGCAAGAATTTTACCTTTTAATGTTGACATTTTTATTTTATTTAAACGTTAAACAAATTAATTCTGCCAGCATAATATTCACAAATTATGCCAAAGGCTCCATGGCATCTTACCGACAGAAAAAACGGACATTTTTACACCTCTCCCAATCCCCAAAAAGCTTGCCGCCTGAACATAACACAATGTAAAAAGTTCAGGGCTAACATAAAATACCGATACATTTAACTGATCAATAAACACTTAAGAAATAAAGCTAATCAGAAAAAGACACAAAAAAAGGGTGTCAGCTAATACTGACACCCTGTCACTGTTTTTTTTAAATTTTTTACAAGCTATCGCCTGCATTCTCTTCCGTAGCCTCTTCTTCACCACCAATGCCAAAATCCGGCAATTCCTGAGAAGGCACATTCATATTTTGAATTTCTTCATCAATTGCAGATCCCGATTGCATTTCACCGCGTGGCAATACCATTACTGAAACAAAAGCCAAAACCAATAAGCTCCCGGCTAAAGTCCAGGTCGCCTTTTCCAGGAAATCGGCCGTTTTACGTACACCCATAACCTGATTAGAGGCCGAAAAATTGGAGGCCAGACCACCACCTTTGGAATTCTGAACAAGCACAATCAATACCAACAATATACTGACCAGAATTACCAAAACTGTTACAAACTGATACATATCTTTCTTAATTACTGATTATTAATAAGATCTTCCATTTCTTTAATACGACGTGCAAAGTAAACACTTTTTTCGGGATATTTCAAACGCAATCGTTCGAATATCTCAACCGCTTTCTGGTATCTTTTCTGTTTTATATGAATATTGGCAAGAGTTTCGGTCATCAAATCATCACTTTCTGCAACACTACGGGCTGAAAAATCCTCTCCCGTTGTGTGGTCATCATCCCCGGGAACGATTTTTTTTTGGTGACCTCTTTTATTCAGGAAATTTTCAATCAAATCCATTTTCCCCGTCTTTTCCCTGATTCCGGACTTTACTTCAGCCTGCTGATCCTGCTCATCTCTTGTTTTAGCAGTCTGATATTTCAAAAGATCCAGCCACTCGGAGAAAGAGTGGCTCATATCAAAATCAGCAGGTTCCGAAGGCATTTCCTTTTCAAGAGAATAAGCTAATGCAACAACTGACTTCTCGTAATCCAGCATGCCGGATTCCGGAGATTCATCCCTTTCATTTTTTTGTATTCTAACCCCCTGCTTTTTCCCGTTCTCCTGTTCCCGGGAAAGAGAAAAATCCACCAAATCACCAGAGCTTGTAGTAAAAGAATCATCTACATCAAAATAGTTGGCATCAGCCCCGACCACTTGGCCTAACTCATCTGAAAGATTATTCCTGGTTGCCTCATTGTCATCCCTCCCTTTTATGGTTTCATCCTGTGAAAGCTTTTGCTCATTTTTTTCTGGTTGTTCAGATTCTCCCTCTATGTTCTGCTGACTCTCATCCACATCAGGAACTGAGAGCGAAGAAAAAACATCGTTAATAAGAAAAAACAATTTCGACCTGTCCGGAATATATGCAGCAGAAAGTTTTAATTCAGAATTGTACCGGATATGATCAAGTTGACAGAGATTTTTGACCCAAAGCATTCGTCCTGCCTGAAAAAACGGATAGGTATCAAGAGCTTCTCTTAAAGTATCAAGAGTTTTCTCATCCAGTTTTTCAGGATGGGATAAAAAGTCAATTAAACGCATTCGGGCCATAAACAATATTTTTACCAGTCAGCAAAAGCTTTGTTAAAAATATTTTCTGTCAACTCTTCAACAATCTCATCCACTAATTCTCCTTCGATTGCGGTAATATTCTGCTCACTGGGGAAGTCACGATAGGCAGAAAAAGAAGAATCCCAGCTCTCCTCAGGATCTTTAAAATTTTCGTACCTCACATTAATACGCACTGTCAGTCGTGTTTCCGCAGAGACGGCATCAGCCTGAATTGCCAATGGCTCAGTGTCATATCCGGTTATTTCCCCGGAGAAATCTACATCTCCCGTTCCATCAGCCAATGTAAGCCTTGAACCATTGATAATCCGGTCTTTTAAACCTTCAGTAAAAGTCTGACTTAAAACGGGATTTACATATGCAGCACGGTTTTCAAAAAGTTGAACGGAAGCGGTATTTATATTTTCGGGTATAGAGGCTCCATCGAAAGTAACCTGAATGGCACATCCCTGAATACAAAGCAATAACGGCAGTGCAAAAACCAATAACGATTTTGTTATATTACCTGTCATGATCATTATTTATCCTTCAATATTATGTTCCTTAATTTTCCGGTATAAAGTACGTTCAGAAATACCCAGTTCACTAGCTGCATTTTTTCGTTTGCCACCATGTTTCTCCAGTGCCTTGCGGATAAGCTCCACCTCTTTCTCTTCCAAAGAAAGGGACTCTTCCACAAATTCTTCGGTATCCTCGATATGATGACCATTATGAGCAGAAGATGAATCATTGCCAATGTACGGCATAACTGCCCCCTGATTACCTAACCGTTCTGCCCGGTTTAGTTCCTCACCGGTTTCGTGGTAAAGATTCTGGATTATTTCAGCATTCTCCCCCTTCAGACTCACATCATTCCCATGTTGCATGATCTCCAGCACAAGTTTTTTCAGATCATTCATATCCCTTTTCATATCAAAAAGAACCTTGTAAAGAATCTCACGTTCTGTAGAAAAATCGGTTCCCTGCGATCCTCTTTTATCATTCATTACTGCAGGTAAATTGTCCCCGGAATGAAATGGAAGATATCTTTCCAGATCATTGGCTGTGAGTACACGTTCTTTTTCAATGATGGAGATTTGCTCTGTAATATTCTTTAATTGCCGGATGTTGCCGGGCCAGCGATACCGCTCTAGTACCATACGAGCATCGTCCTCCAGTTTGACTGCAGGCATACGATAACGATCGGCAAAATCAGCAGCAAACTTCCTGAATAAAAGATAAATATCCTCCGGACGTTCCCGTAACGGAGGTATAGTAACAGGAACAGAGTTGAGACGATAAAACAAGTCCTCCCGAAACTGTCCTTCGTCAATAGCTTTTTCAAGGTTCACATTGGTGGCTGCAACCACCCTTACGTTAGTCTTAATAATGCGCGATGAACCAACTCTCATGAATTCACCTGTTTCAAGAATTCGTAATAAACGAACCTGCGTAGCAAGAGGTAATTCACCTATCTCATCCAAAAAAATAGTACCATTATTAGCCTCCTCAAAATAGCCTTTTCGGTCGGAATAGGCACCTGTAAAAGCTCCTTTTTCATGACCAAACAATTCCGAATCAATAGTTCCTTCAGGAATAGCTCCACAGTTTACTGCAACATAGGGCCCATGTTTTCGGATACTATGCTGATGAATTATTTGCGGGAAAGATTCCTTTCCGGTACCACTTTCTCCGGTAATAAGAACAGATAAATCGGTTGGCGCAACCTGAACTGCCACATAAATGGCACGGTTAAGCGCTTCAGAATTACCAATAATCCCAAACCGTTGCTTAATTTGCTGTATATTGACCATACCTAACTGCTATTTTTTCAGAACCAACTGACAAAGTTACTATTCTTTGTCTGTTTTTCCATTTATAAAACATGGAAAATAGAAATTCTACCAACAAAATAGTATTTTTGCCCTGTATCGAATCCTTTCCTATTTTCAATAAAATGGTAACAGTTATTCATTCGTATAATTTTTACTTAAGTTATTGGCTGAATGGAACTCGCATGCCAGGACATTATACATGTTCTATTGT
>CAYOFH010000085.1:0-14188 GCA_964403175.1 uncultured Marinilabiliaceae bacterium | reverse complement strand
AATTTGGAGAACATTGAAAGTTACGATCCTTCAAATGTTTGGAAAAGTGCTGAATCAGCACAGTATTATGTAAATAATTGTTATTCATTTACACTCGGAGGCGGTTGGGCCAATGTAAATGGGTGGGGCGATGAAGACAGTAAATATATACAGGAGGGGGCTGTTACCACCGATAACGGCACGCAGAAATCCTGGCCCTATTCCAGTATCCGGAAGATAAATATTGGTTTGCAGGAGGCGGAGAATGGAGAGATGGCAGATGATGAAAAAAGCAGAATTAAAGGTCAACTCCATTTTTTGAGAGCCTGGTTGTACTTTGGTGCCGTTTTTCAGCATGGAGGTGTGCCTATTATAAAACATCCACAAAGTGTGGATGAAGATTTGAATGTTTCCCGAAACAGCACAGCCGAATGTTTTGATTTTATCATAGAAGACCTTGATGCGGCCATTGCTTCCGAGATCAATGACCGGAGTCAGGGTGGAGAATACGGGATGATCGATAAAGCGGCTGCCATGGCTTTTAAGGGCAGGGTGTTGCTGTATAAAGCCAGTCCGATGTATAACCCTGATAATTACTGGGATAATGCTTACTGGGATAATGCTTATGAAGCGAACAAGCAGGCCTATAATGAGCTTAGCAGCATGGGATTCCGGCTGCTCGACAGTTATACCGATATCTTTAACGATCCAAAAGGACAGAGTTTTGAAAACGATGAATATATCCTTACCAAAATCCTGAAATATCCTAATTCTCAAATGGGTTGGAGAACCCGCCAGATCAGACCCCTTTCCGTTTCAACCGGGGATACAGGCGCTGATCAGCCACCATGGGATCATGTCTCTTTATACCCTATGCGGGACGGAAAACCTGCTGGTGAATCTTCCAAATATGAATACACCATCGATACCTATTTTAAGGATCGGGATCCCCGTTTTTACCGAAATGTTTATTATAACGGTTCCATTGCGGAATTTGAAGGAGAGGAAGGTCGCAGAATTTACACTACAGATGACTTGAAAGATTTGGGGTACCCTGGGCAACAAAATGATGCGCTTAATGGTCCGGAAAGAAACAGGTTGTACGACCGGACTGGATTTTTCCCGAAAAAGCCGGTGATGGAAGAGAATAGTTTAACCGAAATTGAGGAAAACGATAAAGATTTTCCGTTTATTCGTTTTGCTGAAGTGATGCTGAATTACGCTGAAGCCGCCAATGAAACCGGTCATGAAGCTGAAGCTGTGGAGATGCTTCGGATAATCAGGGAACGTGCCGGGATTGAACCGGGAGTTGACGGCAACTATGGCATGGATGTCAGTAGCCGTGAATCGATACGTGAGACCATCCACAACGAAAGAGCCATTGAATTGTTCCTCGAACAAAAACGATTTGATGACATGCGCCGCTGGCGTAAACTAGATGAATGGCACAATCAACCGAAACAATCTCTTTATGCCCGGGTGAAAGAAGAGTTTTGGGCGAATGAAGAGAAGACAGCATTCGTTGAAGGGAAAGACCCGGCAAAATATGAGTTGCTGCCGGAGGATTTTACCTATGAGGTGCTGGAACATGAAGCAGATAATGGACTGACAAAACAAAATTTACCAGATAGATATTATTTTTTCCCGATACAGTTAAATCACCTGGAACTGAATCCCGAACTGGAACAAAATGTGGGGTGGGATGACGGAACATTTGATCCTACACTATAGTTAATTTTTCGCATAGAATTTAATTTTTGTCAGGCTACCTGGTTTTTCAGGTGGCCTGATTTAAATCAATAATGAATTTAAATTCATTTTGATATACAACAATTTAATTATAAACTATGAGATCGTTGGTAAATTTCTTGTTTTTAGGTCTTTTTTTAAGTCTTTTTTCTTGTGGGAACGAAAAATTAGTACGTTTTTCTGCCAAGGGACTTCACCTGGGGATAAACAGTAAAGGCCTAGTTGCAACAATAGAAAATCCTGTGACAGGGAAAAATCATCTTTCAGGTGAAATGGAGTCACCTTTTTTGTCTCTTTACGATAGTACATTTATACATCCGGAAGGCCTCTCCTATGATGATGAAAGTAAAATTTTGATGTTAAGCTATCCAAACGGTAGTGAGGCCAGAATACAGGCTGAAGAGAAGGGGGATTACCTTCGTTTTGAGGTAATTTCTGTTGAGCCAAGGAACAACGTTACCCGGGTTGTCTGGGGACCTTATGTTACTTCTATTGTAAAAACAATTGGTGAAACAGTATGTGTCGTGCAAGACGATCACTTTTCTTTTGGGATGCAGTCGTTAGAGGTTAATACTACTGAAGGGCCCGCCCCTGATGGATTTATTCCCAATGTGATAGATCCGTTGCCGGGGCAAACGCTTCCCGATTCCTTGAAGGATGCAGTGGGTACTCCAGGCACGTGGAATGTTTTTAAAGATGGGGATATACCTTCTTTCGTACGTCAGTACCGCGGAAAGGCAGCTGTTAAAATGCCCTACGGTAGTGTGTTGACGCTGAACGCAAAAAACTGGCGCACAGACAACAGGCCGGAGTTGGATCTTATGACCGATAACACGGACTTTGTGGGATCTTCCATTGCGATGTTCGGATGCTCCAAAGAAGAGACGCTTGATGTAATAGAGAAAATTGAGTTGGGTGAAGGTTTGCCCCGTATCATCGTTGACGGGGAGTGGATTAAACGCTCGTCACGTCAGGGCGAGTCTTACATGTCCATGAGCTTTAATATAAACACTGTGGATAAGGCGGTAGAATATGCAAAGCGGTTTGGCTTTCGTATGATACACATGGGAGATATTTTCGAGTCGTGGGGGCATTTTGGTCTTAAAACATCCCGTTTCCCGAATGGGGTGTCTGATCTGAAAAAAGTTGCAACAAAGTTAAAAGAAGAAGATATTATTATTGGTCCGCATACCCTTACGATGTTTACTCAAAAACACGATCCTTATGTATCTCCGGTGCCGAGCGACAGTCTCATGAAAAGCGGACGTTCGCGAATAACAGAAGCAATAGAAACAGAGGATGATGTTATATTTGTGGAAGATGCCGGACCGTTCAGAAATCCTGACCGCACACATACAGTCAAGATAGGAAAAGAACTTATCAACTACTCTCAGCTATCGGATGATGCCCCTTGGCGCTTACTCGATTGCCAGCGTGGGGTCTATAACACGAATGTTTTATCGCATGACAAGGGAGCTTATATCGATAAGCTGAAAAATGATGACTATTCGGGATTTTTCCCGGATATTCATCTGCAAGACGAATACGCTGATCGTTTTGCGGAGATATGCAATTTGACCGGGATACAGCATCTTGATTTTGATGGCTACGGGGCCGGGTACTATGGGGCAAATAAGTTTATCAAGCGACTGTATGATCAACTGAATGAAAAAAATGTGATTATTTGCGGAGCAGGGCCTGGGCACTATTACTGGCATCTCTACACACAAATGAATTGGGGAGAACCCTGGTATGATAATGTCCGGGAGAGCATGATCAATTACCGTATTGAGAATGTACGTTACTTTAATCGTAATCTTACAAAAGGAATGCTGGGCTGGTTTATGATCCAGAAATCATATCGTCCGGAGGAAAATGAATTTATACAGGCACTAAGTACAGGATGGGATGCAGGTTACCTCCTTTACCTGAGTGAATCTGATCTGGAGGAGAATGCCTTCACTGATAAGCATTTCAACCTGGTGAAGGATTGGCAGGATGCCCGCAAAGCGAAGGTTTTTAACGAACGACAGCTCGAAGCGATGCGTGACAGGTATAAGAGCTTCCACCTGGAACGTATGAGCAAGACGAAGTGGAAGTGGTATCCCGTGGCGTTCGATTATAAAAATGAGATCAGATATAAAGGGCATAGTAAAGTTACGGAAGAGTTTATTTTTGAAAATCCCCATGCCGAACAACCTGCAGAGTTTTACTTACGCGCCCTGTCAGAAACGATTGTTGAAAATGATGTAAGAAGACAACGTAGTGTAAACAAAAATGCTGAATTTAAGGATATTACTGTGACCATCAACGGGGAAGAAATAAAAATACCTTTTGCTATCCGTTTTCAGGAAAACATTCATTTTGACGGAAACGACCTTTCTTTGTGCGACCTGGGATGGCATAAGCTCCAAACTATACCGGTAGAAGCTCCCTTATTTAAAAAAGGAAAAAACAGGATCATAGTGACAGGTGCTTTCGATGGAGAGAATGGCCCTGTTATTAATTGCGAGTTTAAAACAATGGGATCCGCCGAAATTGTTCAGGCAAAATAACGGATGCCGGAAAATTTCATGCTGTTAAAGCTCTTTGGAAGATATGTTAAAAACTAAAAAACAGAAACAAATGAAACAAATAATACATACAACATGGATTTTATTTGCATTTCTGGCAATATCGTGCAGCAGTGAAAAGCTGGTATTTGAAACGGATGCACTTCAGGTATCTGTTGATGCACAAGGAAATGTGTGCAGTTTGACAGATAAGGCTTCAGGAACAGATTATTACCCTGAAAAAGAAAAGTCTCCTTTGCTGACTTTATATGAAAATGACACAATCATCATCAGGCCAGTATCTATGGTATATGATGAGGAACAGTCTTTTTTGATATTGAAATACCCTAATGGCAGCAAAGCTACAGTGAAATTTGACAATAAAGATAAATACCTGCGATTTGAGTTGATCTCACTGGAACCCCGGGATAGTATCACCTGCGTTGGCTGGGGGCCTTATGCATTAAGCCTTGATAAATACATTGGGGAAACTGTTTGTGTGGTGAGAGATGAGGAGTTTGCAATAGGGATGCAGGGCCTTGAAGTAAATACAGTGGAAGGGTTACCTACTGAAAATATGTTTGATAATTCGAGGGTATATTCGGTTGTGGAACCTTTGCCTGGTCAGGAAATTCCTGATTCGATGAAAAACAAAATAGGCGAAGAAATAGATATTAATGTGAATGTTCAGGGTGATATGCCGGAATATGTCAGGATGTACAGAGGTACAGCAGCTGTTGAGAAAGAATACGGGAGCGAACTTCGATTGTATTCACGGGACAGGAGAAAACCGAGAATTGAAGGAGAACCGGGAAATAAGATGTTGGTAGAGGGCATTGATGTTGATTTTATTGGTACGGCCATTGCCCTTTTTGGTGCGCCGGAGCATCGAACACTGGATTACATTGAAGCGATTGAGCTCGGGGAAAATCTTCCACATCCCATGCTTGATGGTGTATGGATAAAAAAACATCCCCGGGCGGGAGAAGCCTATATGATGATGCATATGAATGCGGTGGATCAGAAGAATGCAGTGAAAGCATTTGAGTATGCCAAACAATGTGGGTTCAGTTTGATACATATAGGTGATATATTTAAAAACTGGGGGCATTTTGAAATCAATACCAATGCCTTTCCCGAAGGAGAGAAAAGCGTGCAGGAACTGGTGGATATTGCGGCAGAAAGGGATATCATTTTGGGGATTCATACATTAACCATGTTTACCACAGCCAACGATCCTTATGTTACGCCCGTTCCGCATGAAAATCTGGCGAAAACCGGTGCTGCAAAACTGAGTAAGAATATTTCGGCAACTGACAAGAATATTTTTATTGACGACCCCATGTTTTTTAAAAATCCCGGAAGAAACCATGCTGTTAAGATTGAAAAAGAGATCATCCGCTACGATGAACTGTCACCAGAAGAGCCATGGCGACTTTTAAATTGTGAAAGAGGAGCATATGGAACAAAGGCTTCCCCTCATCTTACCGGGGCTTTGGCTGAGAAGTTGGTCGCCAATAGTTACAATGGGTTTTTCCCTGATTTGGTTTTACAGGAGAAATATGCTGAGAGACTTGCTGAAATATGCAATCTGACGGGGATAGGATTGATGGATTTTGATGGATTTGGAGGAAGTTCACCCACTGGGCACGGGGCGTATGGTTCAGCAAAATTTATTGAATCTTACTCGAACCAATTAAACAGCTATCCCATTAACTGTGGTTCCTCTACATTTCATTATTATTGGCACTTTTTTATGCGTATGAACTGGGGAGAACCCTGGTATGATGATTTAAGAAATAGTCAGGTTAATTACAGAATGGAAAATCAACGATATTTTAAAAGAAATATAATGCCGGGAATGCTGGGGTGGTTTTCATTTAATTCATCTTACCGGCCGGAAGATATAGAATGGATACAGGCCCGGAGTGCAGGTTTTGATGCTGGATATCTGTTAAGGTTTGATGAAGAAAGTGTTGAAGCAAATGGATTTAAGGACGAACATTTTACTTCGATTCGGGAATGGCAGGCTGCAAGAAAAGCTAGGGCTTTTAACGGAGATCAAATTGAGCGGTTGCAAAATCCAAAAAATGAGTTTCATTTAGAAAAGGCTGGCGAAGATGAATGGAAGCTTTACAGCGTGAACCTCAGAGAGGGGTATAGCCATATGTTTAGACTGGTTCAGGATGGCGAACCTGTTGTTTCCAAATTTATTTTCGATAATCCTCATGAAAGGCAGCCATTGCAATTTTATTTTACTATAAAGGCAGGCGAAGATGGAACCGATGGCAGTCTCTCTGATATTAATATCGAAATCAATAATTATATAGAATTTTCAATCCCCAATACACTGAAACCTAATGACCGTTTATATTGTAATGGGCAAAAAGTCTATTTATGTGATAATAGCTGGAAGATAAAAAAAGAGCTTGAAGTGGACAAACTACCCAATTTAAAAAGTGGGGAAAATGAGTTTGCTGTTACATGCAACTTTCATGGAGATAAACCTTCCATTGAAATGGCATTTAAAACAGTTGGAAAACCGGAAGTAGTAAAAAAATAATCATTTACTTAAAATCAATTTATTATGAGTTTGAAAAAAATATTGGCAGTACTGTTCTTAGTTCTGGTAGTTGGATTCGCATCAGGGCAGGAGAAGAAGATTCATCTTCCTGACATTTTGGGTTATCACACCCTCAAATGCGATTTTCATATGCACACTGTTTTTTCGGATGGGTTGGTATGGCCCACATTCAGGGTTGAAGAAGCATGGAGGGAAGGACTTGATGCCATTTCGATAACCGATCATATTGAATATACCCCTCATTCATCAGATGTTCCAGTCAATCATAACCGCCCCTATGGAATTGCCCAATCGCTGGCAAAAGAAAAGAATATTCTTTTAATCCGGGGTGCAGAAGTTACCCGGGACATGCCCCCAGGGCATTTAA
Source organism: uncultured Marinilabiliaceae bacterium (assembly GCA_964403175.1). GTDB lineage: Bacteria > Bacteroidota > Bacteroidia > Bacteroidales > Marinilabiliaceae > Marinilabilia. Next base: position 6,957 of record CAYOFH010000085.1, on the reverse strand, counting down.
ATGTTTTATTCATTGAAGATGCGAACACCCTGGTGGATGAGGATGTTTTTGAAGTTTTGAAAAACGCCAGGGAACAGGGCGCTTTCATCCAGTGGAACCATCCAGGTTGGAAAGCGCAGGCCCCCGATTCAACCATATGGTGGGATGAACATACCAGCCTCTATGAAAACGGCCTTCTTCACGGCATCGAAGTTTTTAATTACCATAGCTATTATCCCGAGGCCATTGACTGGGCAGTTGAAAAAGATCTGACCGTTATGGCCAATTCTGATATCCATTCCACCACTGATTATGATGGGGTGATTCAAAATAATCACCGTCCGTTAACCCTTGTTTTTGCGGAAAGCAGAACTGAAGAAGGTATAAAGGATGCCTTATTTGATCAACGCACAATTGCATGGTTTGGAAATACCCTGATGGGAAATGCTGCCTTATTGGAACCCTTCTTTTTTGCTTCTGTTGACATTTCAGATGTACCCCTGAGCTTAAATAAAGGAGAAGTTAAATATATCCATTTTAAAAACAACACGGATGTTGATTATGAACTGGAGCTTGTCCGGGGGAGCGACAGTTTCAGTGCACCTGAAGAAATTGTATTGAAAGCCCGTCAAAATACACCACTCCAGTTAACCGGAACAAAGGAAAAGGTAAAGAATTTTAAAGAGCTGGAGCTATCTTACAGAGTGAAAAATATGTGGATGAATTCAACACAACAATTGATCGTTTCTTTTTCCTTTAAAAACCACAAATAGTTTAAATAAACAAAATGAAAACAAAAAGAAGGGAATTTTTAAAAAAGGTTGGAGTGGCAACAGCAGGGCTGGGCCTCTTTCCAACCCTTATCAAAGCTTCTGCCCTGGGACGTGATGGGAGGTTACCCCCCAGCGACAGGATCAATCTGATACTCATTGGCTGCGGGGGAATGGGTCGTGGGAATTTGAATGCAATGATTAATTTCGACAGCATTCAGGCCACAGCGGTTTGCGATGTGGATGATAACCAGGCAGCCCAGGCAAAAAGAATGATCGACGAAAAGTACGGCAATTCTGATGCGCGGGTTTATAAAGATTTCAGGGATATTCTTGAAAAGGAGAAAGCAGATGCCGCCATTCTTGCACTGCCCGACCACTGGCACGCATTGATTGGGGTGGCCACAGCCAACAAAAAGATCGATATTTACGGGGAGAAACCTCTGGCTCGCTCCATTGTTGAAGGCAGGGCTATTGTAAATGCGGTATCCCGGAACAAAATAGTTTGGCAAACCGGAAGTCAGCAGCGTTCTGCGGCTAATTTTCACCATGCAGCAGAATTGGTGAGAAACGGACGGATTGGAAAAGTGGATTATGTGGAAGTAGGACTACTCGATGGCGGACATTACATTGGTAATCCATCGGAGCAGCCGGTTCCTGATGGGGTGGACTGGGATATGTGGCTGGGACCTGCCCCGGAAGTGCCTTTCAGGGGAGTAATGCACGGAAACTGGCGCTGGATAATGGACTATTCAGGCGGTCAGCTCACCGACTGGGCCGGACATCACATCGATATTGCCCATTGGGGAATGGATCTCGAGAGTTCAGGTCCGGTTACCATTGAGGGGACAGGAAGACCCAATAATGATGGCATTTATAATGTGCCCGTGGTTTACGATTTCACCTGCACTTATGCCAATGGATTAAAAATGCGGGTTGTCAATCAGTCGAAAGCCGAACATGGAATGGGAACCCTCTGGAAAGGAACCAGTGGTTGGATTCACGTGGCCAGAGGCCGCATGACAGCGTCCGATGGAAATATTCTGAAAGAAAAAATTGGTGCGGGAGAAACAGCATTGTATAAAAGTACAAACCATCATCAAAATTTTATCGATTGTGTTAAATCGCGCGAAATGACCATTGCTCCGGCAGAAACCGGTCACCGTTCCATCAGTGTGGCCCTGCTCGGGGAGATAGCAATACTGACAGGACAAAAACTTCAATGGGACCCGGAAACAGAGCAGTTTACCGACAACAATTTATACGCGACCCGGCTTCTGAAAAAACCTTACCGGGGTTCCTGGAAATTATAAATAACCTTCTGAATCAAACTATTTCAAAAAATATTGTTATGCAAAAATTGAAATTATGGGCCATTCTTAACATTGTTGCAGTGGCACTATTATCCATTTCCTGTTCCAAACAAACAAACATGAAAGCGTTAATTGTAACGGGCCAGAATAACCACAACTGGCAAATGAGCAGTCGATATTTAAAAGATATTATTGAAAAAACAGATATCTTTACTGCGGAAATCAACGTTTCCCCTGCACAGGGAGAAGATATGTCTGAATTCACCATCGATTTTAATCCCTATGACGTGGTTGTTCTTGATTATAACGGCGACGACTGGCCTGAAGAAACCAGGGGCAATTTCTTGCGATACGTGGAAAATGGAGGCGGTGTGGTTGTGTATCATGCGGCCGACAATGCTTTTGCCGACTGGCCGGAATATAATGAAATTATTGGCCTGGGTGGTTGGAATAGCCGCGATGAAAACTCCGGACCGTATGTTTACATCGAAGACGGGGAGGTTGTTCGTGATGACAGCCCCGGAGGCGGCGGCACTCATGGAGCCCAACGCGAATTTTTGGTGGAAGCCTTTCAACCAGACCATCCCATCATCAATGGATTACCTCAAAAATGGATGCATGCAAAAGATGAACTCTATGCTAACCTGAGGGGACCCGCGGAAAACATGGAAATTCTGGCCTTTGCCCATTCACTGAAAACCGGAAAAAATGAACCCATGCTGATGACCATCACCTATGAAGAGGGCCGGATTTTCCACACGGTTCTGGGTCATGCCGGCGGAGGTAATTTCTTTCCGGCAATGGAGTGCGCTGGATTTGTTACAACCACTCAGCGTGGAGCAGAATGGGCCGCCACCGGAAAAGTGACCCAGGAAGTACCGGTCAATTTCCCCTTAAAAAACAGCAGCCTGCAATGGTCGTTTTTTGAAGATATCCATACTGACCTCACACTTTTTGTTAATAAAATGAAGAAATATAAAACCGGGCAATCGAACGAAAGCTTCAATATTCTTAAAACGCTGATGCGGGAAAACCTTGACGACACTGAAAAAATGAATGAATACCACTCCGTTATTATTGATTTACTGGAATCAAATAAAACCACTGATGATTGCAAAAAGATTCTTTTAAAAGAATTTTCATGGATGGCCAATGGTTCATCCAGAGAAATTTATGAAAAGCTAAAGCAAAACAAAGCGTTGGAGGATGAGGCAAAATATGCTTTAGAAAGACAAAGTGTTAATTAAATACTATGAATATGAATCAAACTGATAAAAGAAGTTAAAAAAACAGTAGATGATTGACATAGAAGCATCTATATGAACCGGAATATTATAACCAGAACAAAACATTTATAATAGATTCAATATTAGGATTTAAACATCAATTATCCGTATCTAAAAGAGAAATTTTTCCATCGGGAATTAAGAGAACTATATACTTTATAAAATTAAATAATAGTTTAAAATATGTTCACTAATAAGTCACTGATACTTATCATGAGCTTAACTGTTTTTACCCTCGCTGTACATGCAAAAAAGCAGATAATATTTCATTTTAAACTGGGTAAAGGAACGGCAGTGACCTATGCAACCGGACCTGAAATCATACAGGCAGAGAATAGTGAGGGGCTTACCCTGAATCGGGAAGGTTCACCTGTATTCTTTGCCAGCGCACCGGAAGGTAAAACAGGTGGATCCATCCTGTTTACACCTGAAAACGGGCATTACTTTTCCCCTGAAAAATGGGCTGATTCATCCGATAACTTTGCTTTTGAAGTGTGGATAAAACCCCGTACGGATGATAGAAAAGATATGGATGCCAAACATACCCTGGGGGTAGTTAGCCTTGGAGACGGAAAACATGGCTACAATATTGTGCAGCAGGGCGACAAATGGTTTGCCCTGGTGGGAGGTGTGGGCATGTTTGAAATGGGAACCGTAATTCATAATACCTGGACACACCTTGCATTAGTTGCTGATGAAACGGATTGCTCGCTATGGGAAAATGGTGAAAAGAGAGGGACTTTCCGAAAAACAGAAAAACTTAATCCTGGTTTCACTGTAGGCAATGTAACCCATGAAAACAAACCATTCAATGGAGAGGTTTTTGAAGTAAGGTACGCTGTCTTTAACGGCGGCGATTTCGATCCGGCTAAAGATTTCCTGCTTAATTATGAGCAGTTGGAAGAAAAGAGCAAGTTAGAAACAGAGGCTCGGAAAAATCGGATTAAACAGATAGTCCAGCCCGGGTTTGGTCGGGTTATGAATGGCAGGTTGCAGGAACAATCTGTTGAAGAAGATTATCTTATTCGTCAGATAAGCAGGCCTTCTCAGCTCTATTTGACAAAAACAGATGATGAATTGACCGGAGAGATGACTTTGTCAAATGGACTGATAAGCCGTTCATTCTATCTTTCAGATAACCTGGCTTGCATCAGTTACCAGAACCTAACCAATAATGCGGAATACCTCAGAGCAGTCAAGCCTGAGGCCCGAATCAGAATCAATAATCGGTGGATTGATATCGGGGGCCTCACCGGACAACCGGAGAAATCCTATTTGCTGCATGAATGGCTGCCTCAAATGGAAACAAATCCCAATGCCTGGATTTTGTCGGGGATTTCAACCCGGAAACCCGAAGCTCGCTATCCGTGGGAACAGAAATACAATGCCCGTGATGCTGAATGGCCTCCCAACGGGTTGCATTTAATCCTGCATTTTGAAGCGCCTGGTTCTGAAAAAGAACTGAAGGGTTTAAAAGTAGATGTGCATTATGAGTTGTATGATGGAATCCCGGTAATGGCCAAGTGGATTACCCTGAAAAATGATTCAGAACATGAGCTGGTTGTTGAGGAGACTGAAACCGAAGTCCTGGCCGTTAATCAGGATCAGATTAACCGCATTTTTGTGGAGAGTGATTACTCATTTGCTTTGGTAAATGCCGATCCGCAGGGAAGCGGGCTTTTGCATTTCTCAGGAAACCCCGAGCCATACCAGGCCGGACGAACGACTACCCGGTGGGAGGTGGACCCTGAATACAACACTTGGGCTACACACAATCAGGCTGAAGATAATTTTTTGGGGTTCAGACATCATAACCTGTTGAAAAGCCAGCTACCCATGGGACCCTCAGCGTTGCTTGTTCCTGGAGAGGATTTTCAATCATTCAGAACGTTTGAAATTCTGCTCGATAGCGACAATGAAGAACGAAACAGTCTGGCACGCAGAAGAATGTACAGAACTCTTGCTCCCCAGGTGACAGAAAGCCTGCTAACTGCTGCTATTACTTCCCACGATCCTGAAAAATTGAAAACGATGATCGATCAAATGGCCGAACTGGGATTTGAGCGGTTGGATATTCATCCCTGGCCTGGAATTGCCCATGATAATCTGGATGCGGAATACCTCGCTTTATGGAAAGAAATTGCAGACTATGCCCGGGAGCGGGGAATCATTATGGGTGGTTATGAGCTGGTTATTGCTTCCAGAAGCCGAGGGGCTGAAGTTGATTGCATCGATCCGGAAACCGGAAAACCGGGAAGTCTTTTTGGCCAAAGTGTGTGCATTGCCAGTGAATGGAAAGATGAATATTTCAGAAAGGCATTTCATTTTTTTGACGAAACCGGTTTTAAATCATGGAATGCCGATGGCCCTTACCATGGAGATCCGTGCGCTTCCACAGAGCATGCATACCACAGGGGGCTTGAGGATTCACAATGGGAGCAGTGGAAGGTTCAGGTGGAAATTTTGCATAAGTTGCAACAGCGAAATTTTTATGTTCCCCTTCCCGACTGGTATTTTTTGAACGGACAGTGTGCTACAGGAATGGGTTATCGGGAAGCCAGTGCAAACCTGACCCCACAACAACAGCTTTTGCTTGGCCGCCAATATATATACGACGGCACATGGCATAAAATTCCTACCATGGGATGGATGACGCTGCAGTTGGTTGGGTTTTATACCAATGACCCCCGGGTGGGACTGGAACCCTTGAAAGACAACATGGAACAGTACGAAAGGGGATTGGTTCAGCATCTCGGAAGTGGGTGTCAGTTTACGGTCAGGGGAAACCGGTTGTACGATTCGGTCGAAACCAAAGCCATGGTGAAAAAATGGACGGGGTGGTACCATCAATATCGGGAAGTGCTTACCGGTGATATTATTCACCTTGGAAGACCTACCGGCAGGGGACTGGACTGTATGATGCATGTCAATCCCTTCGGAAAGGATAAAGCCATGCTCCTCGTTTTTAATCCCACCAGCAAGCCTGTTAAAAAGAAGCTGACCGTGCCCATTTATTATACTGGATTGAGTGAAGAAGCAACCATCAATGAACAAGGAAAGGATTCCCGGAAATACCGGATTGACCGAGAATATAAGATGTATGTGGAAGTGGAAGTGGATGCCAACGGGTTTACCTGGTTGCTCATTCAGTAGTCTTGGTATATTGAACAAAACAACGACGATTACGATACAGAATAATTTTATTTTTTTAATAACTATGAAACCAATTCTTTTATCTGTCATTGAGCTTTTTTTAATTGTCTCTGCAGCAGGACAAAAAAACCTCCCTTTTTTCGACAAAGAGAAAGTGGTCATAGGGAACGACTGGCTACTTTACCAGGCAAATCAGCCGGCTGAACTTTATGAAGATGAAGAGGGGCATCTCGTCTTGAGTAACGGATTGGTAAGCCGGACTTTTTCCACCGAACCCAACGGAGCAACTATTGGGTTGGAACACCTACAAACCGGAGAGACGTTTTTGCGCTCGGTTCGCCCTGAAGCTGAAATCCGGATTGATGGGACAACTTTTGAAGTGGGTGGTTTAACCGGTCAATCCATTCATAATTATCTGTTGCCGGAATGGATTGAATCGATGAAAACGAATCCGGC
>CAYOFH010000084.1:0-14445 GCA_964403175.1 uncultured Marinilabiliaceae bacterium | reverse complement strand
CGTGCGGCTTTGTTCTTTGAAATGTTTCTTTAGCCATCTTAGAAACTCCTTAGTTTTTTAAACATTCGGGTACGAACCCTCTTGTCTTTTCTATTATTTCTCTTTGTATTTTTTTATCACAATTACTAAATCTGGAAAATTGCATTGTAAATACAGCCCGTCCCTGAGTCAGGGATCTGAGATCGGTTGCATAGCCGAACATCTCACGCATCGGTGATTCGGCATTGACAACACTTTTCATATTTTCTTTTCCCATTTTCAGGATATTGGCGCGGCGGCTGTTCAGATCATTGACAACATCACCTAAGTATTCGTCAGGTACGAGAACCTCAAGGGACATCAAAGGTTCTAAAAGTTCCGGTGCTGCGTCCTGAAGCGCCTCTTCCATGGCCTCATTGGCTGCCATCTGAAATGCTAATTCGGTAGAATCAGTCTCACTGAAACTACCGCCTGTGACAATTGTTCTGACACCCTCCATGGGATATCCGGCCAAGATACCCACCGAGAGCCTGTTCTGTATGCCCTTCTCCAAACGATAATGGAAATGTTTTGGAATCTCCACATCCGGGGCTTCAATAACAACCACATTGTCATTGGAATTTTCATTGGGCTCAATTCTCAATTTGACTTCTGCGAATTGTTTTGTATTTCCAGTTTCTTTATTTATTAAAGCCTGCCCAAAACTTTCTTCTGTAATTGTTTCCCGGTAGGAAACTGTGGGCCGGCCAACACGTGCTTGTACATTAAATTCTTCTATAATACGGCTGACAAGAACCTGCAAGTGAAGTTCGCCCATACCGCTGACAACAATCTGTCCGGTATTTTCGTCTTCATCAATGCGAAAAGTCGGATCTTCCCAGGAAAGTTTTTCCAGGGCTTCTGATAATTTTTTTGTATCTACACTGCTTTTGGGTTCAATCGTTACGGAGATGACAGGCTCCGGAAAATTCATCTGTTCCAGGGTAATGGGATGCTTTGTAGCACACAGGGTATGGCCGGTAAAGCTGTACCGTAACCCAACCAATGCGCCAATTTCTCCGGCAGTCAATTCTTTCACTTCCTGTCTTTTATTGGCATGCATCAGTAATATACGGCTGATTCGTTCTTTACGGCCTTCCAGCGGATTGAGCAGAGAATCCCCCTGCCTGATCTTGCCTGAATAAACCCTGACAAAACTTAAACGGCCAACATGTTTATCACTCATTACCTTAAAAAGTAGTGCGGCAGTGTGTTCATTGTCATCGGATTTTCGCGCAACAACTTTATTTTTTTTATCAAGGCCACTGATGGCCGGAACATCCAGAGGTGACGGCAGATAATCGACAACCGCATCGAGTAATGACTGAACACCTTTATTTTTTAATGAAGACCCAACCAGTACCGGGACGATATCATTTTTCAATGTGGCCTTTCGAAGGGCTTCTTTGATCATCGCCGGATCAATTTCTTTACCCTCCAGGAAGAGTTCCATTAATTCTTCATTGTAATCCGCAACACTTTCGATGAGTTTTTCACGGTAGGTTTCTGCTTCTTCTATCAGGTTATCGGGAATATTTTCCGTTTTGAACTCTTTACCAAAGGTATCTTCAGAATATGTAATATGTTTCATGGTGACCAGGTCAATGATACCTTTGAAGGTGTCGCTTTTTCCGTCAGGAATGCAAACAGGAACCGGATTAGCCCCTAATCTGTCCACCATCATGTCGAGTACTCTAAAAAAATCAGCACCAACTCGATCCATTTTATTCACATAGGCAATTTTGGGTATGTGATAATTTTCCGATTGGTGCCAAACGGTCTCGGACTGGGGTTCAACGCCCCCTACAGCGCAAAAAATTGCTACCGCTCCGTCCAGTACTCTCAATGACCGCTCAACCTCGGCAGTGAAATCCACATGCCCGGGGGTATCGATAATGTTAATCCTGTGTTTATTCCAAAAACAGGTAGTTGCCGCGGAAGTTATCGTGATCCCTCTTTCTTTTTCCTGGGTCATCCAGTCCATAGTTGCAGCACCCTCATGGACTTCGCCCATGCGGTGTACTTTACCGGTATAATACAGAATTCTTTCTGTAGTCGTGGTTTTGCCGGCATCTATATGTGCCATTATACCGATATTTCTTAACTTATGTTGATCTTTTTGGTTCACAATAACTTCTATTTAAATCTTTTCTATTTAAAATGCGCAAAAGCTTTGTTTGCTTCCGCCATTCTATGAGTTTCATCCTTCTTTTTTACAGCAGCGCCTTCATTATTGCAGGCATCATTTAATTCTGCTGCCAGACTGAGGGCAAATCTTTGTCCTGATTTACTGCGGGCGGCTTTCAGAATCCATCTGGAAGCCAGGGCAAATTTACGTTTTTTGCTGACATCCATAGGTACCTGAAATGTTGCGCCGCCAACTCGTTTGGATTTTACTTCCAACAGGGGGGACACATTTTTAATCGCTTTTTTAAATCCGTCCAGACCTTCTGTCTTCTGACGTTCATTTAATTTATCGATTGCTTCGTAAAAAATTGCTTCTGCAATTGATTTTTTGCCTTTACTCATTATGTGATTAATAAACTTAGAGGCTTCCAAATCATTATATTTCACATCACCTACAAGCACATTTCCACGAATTTTCTTTTTTCTAGACATGAATCAAAAATCTCCTTAATTACGCTTTTTTCGCGCCATATCTTGATCGACTCTGTTTTCTACCTTCCACACCGGCTGTATCATAAGTACCACGAACAACATGATACCGTACACCTGGTAAATCTTTTACACGACCGCCCTCAACCAAAACAATTGAGTGTTCCTGCAGGTTGTGCCCTTCACCAGGAATATAAGCATTTACTTCTCTTCCGTTTGATAACCTGACCCTGGCGACTTTTCGCAATGCGGAATTCGGTTTTTTTGGAGTTGTAGTATATACTCTGGTACAAACGCCTCTCTTCTGTGGACAATTATCAAGAGACTTTGACTTTGATTTTTTGGTTAATTTTTTTCTACCTTTTCTTACTAACTGGTTTATTGTCGGCATAATATCTCCATACTTAAAAGCCCGTAAAAATAATACTTAAAACTTTTTAATGCAATATTTTTATTTTTTTAATGCGTCTAATTCTTCTTTTTTAACTTTTTCCTGTTCATAGATCTGTTCCCATTCTGCAGTCTCTGATTCCGGTTCAATAACCATCAGGTCTTTATGTCTTCTCAAGCCGGTGCCTGCGGGAATCAGTCTTCCCATAATAACATTTTCTTTCAAACCGCGCAAGTGGTCCGTTTTGGTTTCTGTCGCGGCATCTGTCAGGACACGGGTTGTTTCCTGGAAGGATGCGGCTGAGATAAATGACTCGGTTCCCAATGACGCGCGTGTGATCCCCAAGAGAATTTCAGTAAACTGGGCCGGTTTGGCCGGTCTGGCTTTGGCCGGTACTTTACCATCTTCTTTTAGGATTCTGTTATACTTTGTGAATTCTTCCCGGCTGACAATGTCATCAGCATCCCAATCAGATTCACCCACATCGGTGACCACAACATTGATGGAACTTTTGTCATTCTCTTCCAGCAGGACATTTTTATTCACAATATCATCCTGTAACAGATCAGTGTCACCCGGATCAATGATCTTAACTTTCTGCATCATCTGTTTTACAATGATTTCGATATGTTTATCATTGATGGCTACACCCTGAAGCCGGTAAACTTCCTGAATCTCATTGACCAGATATTCCTGAACTTTACGCGGATCCTGGACTTTCAGAATATCACGGGGAGAAACCGGTCCTTCACAGAGCCTGTCTCCGGCTCTGACCGTATCCCCTTCATTGACCAGGACATATCTTCCGTAAGGCATTTTGTATTTCTTTTTCGAACCGTCCGGTGCAATTACGTAAATCTCGCGAATACCCTTTTTGGTATCACCAAACTTTATTGTACCGTCAATGTCTGTAATTACAGAAGGATTTTTGGGTTTTCTGGCTTCAAATAGTTCCGCAACTCTCGGCAAACCACCGGTAATATCACTACTTTTTCCGGTTTCTTTGGGTTTTTTCGCCAGTGTGTCGCCGGCCTGGACTTCCTCGCCATTTTGAACAGAAAGCATAGCATGCAGTGGGAGAATATTTCCCTCTAATACTATTTCTTCCCCATTTTCTTCCCAAACAATATCGATTCGCGGCTGCAGATTCCTGTTTTTAGCGTCGATGATCGTTGCTGATTTATGGCCGGATTCGTCGGCTTCGATTTTGTATGTTTCTTCTTCAATAAGATCTACAAATCTAACTTTACCTGATGCCATTGCCAATATATGATCGCTGTAAAGATCCCAACTGAAAAGGGAATCAGCAACTTCTACTTTTTGACCCTCTTTAACAAAGATATGTGAACCATAAGGTACGTTGTAAGTTGACGTAATTCTGTCATTATCGTCCACAATATTTATCGTTGTATTTCGGGAGAGAACAACATTGAAGTCTTTGCCCTTGTAGTCGATTTCCCTGTAATTGTCAGAAAATTGAACAACGCCACTGGATTTTGCGATTGTTTCAGATTCTTCCACAATACGGGCGGCTGTTCCACCAAAGTGGAAAGTACGTAATGTCAGCTGTGTACCCGGTTCGCCAATCGCCTGAGCGGCCATGATACCGACAGATTCTCCGATATTTACTAAATTGCCGGTGGCCAGATTTCGTCCGTAACATTTAGCGCAAACACCAAATTTCGATTCACAGGTCAGTACGGAACGAATTCGAACCTCTTCAATGCCTGCTTTTTCGATACGAAGCGCTTTATCTTCATTAATTTCCTGTCCGACTTCCACAATGATTTCATCGGTTTCCGGATCATAGACATCTTCCTGGGCAGTTCTTCCGAGAATACGGTCTGCGAGGCGTTCAATTATATTTTCTTCTTTTTTCAAGGCCGAGACATCAATACCATTAATAGTACCACAGTCCTCCTGAAAAATAACAACATCCTGAGAGACATCGACCAATCTTCTGGTCAAATATCCGGCATCAGCAGTTTTCAACGCCGTATCAGCCAAACCTTTACGGGCACCGTGAGTGGAGATAAAATATTCCAGTACGGTCAATCCTTCTTTGAAATTTGAAATAATCGGCGTTTCAATAATTTCGCCCACCTGGCCACTCATGGATTTTTGCGGTTTTGCCATCAATCCACGCATGGCAGCCAACTGTTTGATCTGATCCTGACTACCTCTCGCACCGGAGTCTGCCATCATAAAGAGTGAGTTAAATCCCTGATTATGTTTTTCAAAGGTCTTTAACATTTCTTCTGATAATTGATTTGTTGTGTGTGTCCAGGTATCAATGACTTTGTTGTATCGTTCACCTTCTGTGAGAATACCTTTTTGTGCTTTTTGCTGAATGACATCAATTTTCTCAAAGGATTTTTTGATGATTTCATCTTTGTTTGCCGGAATCAATACATCTGCGAGCGCCATGGAAATACCGGATTTTGTTGCATAGTAAAAGCCCATATCCTTCAGCCTGTCCAGAAACTTGACCGTTTCAAAATTTCCGGCCTCGGCATATACATGGCCGATAATTCCTTTCAGGCGACCTTTGGTCAGCAATTCATTGATATAGGAAATATTATCCGGAAGAATACTGTTGAAAAGAGCGCGGCCAACGGTAGTATCATAGATTTTACCATCAACTCTGATCTTGACTTTGGCGTGAAGTTCAACTTCTCTGACATAATAGGCAAAAATCGCTTCATCAATGGATGAAAAGATTTTGCCTTCGCCCATAGCACCGTCTTTTTTACGGGTGATGTAGTAACATCCCAGTACCATGTCCTGTGAGGGCGTGGCTACCGGTTTTCCGTGTGCCGGATGCAAAATGTTATGAGAAGCAAGGATCAAAATACGACACTCTTCCTGCGCTTCATAGGAAAGCGGTACGTGTACAGCCATCTGATCACCATCAAAGTCAGCATTAAAAGCGCCACAAACAAGCGGATGCAACTGGACGGCTTTTCCTTCGATGAGTTTAGGCTGGAATGCCTGTATACCTAATCTATGCAGGGTGGGCGCACGGTTTAACAGAACCGGGTGGTCTTTGACCACGTATTCAAGGACGCGGTAGACTTCCGGTGTTTTGCGCTCAACCATAGATTTGGCGGCTTTCGGTGTTTTTGCTATTTCTCTTCTTATTAATTGGAATATGATATGAGGCTTGAAAAGTTCGATAGCCATTTCTTTTGGCAAACCACACTCATTCAAATTCAGATCGGGTCCTACAACAATTACGGAACGACCGGAATAATCAACACGTTTACCCAACAGATTTTGTCGAAATCGTCCTTCTTTACCCTTGAGCATATCACTCAAACTTTTTAACGGACGGCGGGTACCGCTACGAACTTCTGTTCTTCTTTTACTATTATCAAAGAGGGAATCAACAGCTTCCTGAAGCATTCTTTTTTCATTGCGTAGAATGACTTCCGGCGCCTTGATTTCCATTAATTGTTTTAACCGGTTGTTACGAATGATCACGCGACGATAAAGATCATTTAAATCACTGGCCGCAAACCGTCCGCCTTCCAGCGGAACCAATGGTCTGAGTTCCGGGGGAATCACCGGCAGAATTGTCACAACCATCCATTCGGGTTTGTTGTCAGGGCCGCCTTTTACCGGTAAAAAGGATTTGACGATTTTCAGTCGTTTAAGGATCTCATTGGTAGCGGTTTTTGACTTTTCTGTTTTTAACTGTTTTTTCAGATCTTTGACTAATTTTTCGACATCCAGTTTCTGCAGTAGTTCACGAATTGCTTCGCCACCGGTTTTGGCTATGAAATAATTCTGGTCTTCATCATCTTCATCGTCAAAATAATCGGTTTGTGGGCCGAATTTTTCACTGTTTTCATAATACTCTTCTTCAGTGATAATGTCTTTATATTTAAACTCCGACTGACCGGGATTTAACACGACATACTTTTCATAGTATACGATTTCTTCTAACTGTTTTGTCCTGACACCTAATAAATTATTGATTTTACTAGGAATAGACTTAAGAAACCATATATGAACAACAGGCACAGCCAGGGTTATATGGCCCATTCTTTCACGACGTACCTTTTTACGGGCTACCTCGACACCACAACGGTCGCAGATGATACCCTTATATCTTATCCTTTTGTATTTACCACAATGACACTCGTAATCTTTAACAGGTCCGAATATTTTTTCACAAAAAAGCCCGTCTTTTTCCGGCTTATAAGACCTGTAATTGATTGTTTCCGGTTTCAGCACTTCACCACGGGAACGTAACAGAATACTTTCCGGTGAAGAGAGATGAACCGTAATTCTCTCGAGGTCATCTTTCCTCTGGTTTAAGGATTGTCCTAAATTATTATTCATTAATAAAATTCCTCCGGAATTTTTTAATTAATGTCCATTTCAATACATAATCCCTGTAGTTCTTTCAATAATACATTAAAAGATTCAGGTACGCCAAATTCAGTGATATTTTCACCTTTTACAATAGCGTTGTATGCCTTGGAACGACCTTCAACATCATCAGATTTGATTGTTAACATTTCCTGAAGTGTGTATGCTGCACCATAGGCTTCCAGTGCCCACACTTCCATTTCACCCAGACGCTGGCCTCCGAATTGCGCTTTTCCGCCCAGGGGCTGCTGGGTTACCAGCGAATATGGGCCAGTGGAGCGGGAGTGCATTTTGTCTTCAATCAAATGATACAATTTCATCATGTAACTATAACCAATAGATATTGGCTGATCAAAGGCTTCACCTGTTTTGCCATCATATAAAACAGCTTTTCCGGTTTCCGGTAGTCCGGCTTTCTTCAATTCGGCTTTTACTTCATCGTGAGTAGCACCGTTAAAAACCGGTGTTTCATAATACTTACCCAGTTTATGTCCGGCCCAGCCTAACATACATTCGTATAGCTGCCCAAGGTTCATACGAGAGGGTACGCCCAGGGGATTTAAAATAATGTCCACCGGGGTTCCATCTTCCGTAAAAGGCATGTCTTCTTCCGGTACAATAATGGAGATCACACCCTTATTTCCGTGTCGTCCCGCCATTTTGTCACCAACTGAGATTTTTCGTTTATCAGCGACATAAACCTTTACCAGTTGCAATACGCCGGGTTGAAGTTCATCACCAACCTTGATTTTATATATATTACGTTCTGTTTCTCTGTCTATATCGGAGGATAAATCAAAATAATTATTAATAACGCCCATAATCTGGTCATTAACCTTATCATCCTTTGTCCAGCCTTTTTCAATACTTAAATTGTCAAAATTTAACCCGTAGAGTATATCTTCCGTAAACTTTGTACCACGTTTTACGATAGTTTTGGTCTGGGTTAAATCTTTGATTGTCGTGGCTGTCTGACCGTTCAGCAGATTGATTAAAATTGCATTTCTTCTCTCTCTAAGAGCGCGGTGTTTATCAACAGCTTTTGACCTGATCTTTTCGATCTTGCGTTTCTCTTCACTTCTGGTTGATTTACCTTTACGCTGAAAGAGCTTGGTCTTGATCGCCACTCCTTTGGTGCCCGATTCCGCTTTTTTGGAAGCGTCTTTTACATCGCTTGCTTTTTCACCAAAAATAGCCCGCAACAATTTTTCTTCGGGAGTTGGTTCTTTTTCACCTTTCGGAGTTACTTTACCGATTAAAATATCGCCTGTTTTGATTTCCGCACCTTCGCGAACAATTCCGTGTTCGTCAAGGTTTTTAGTGGCATCTTCACCGACATTGGGTATTTCGCGGGTCAGTTCTTCAACTCCTCGTTTAGTATCGCGGACTTCCAGTTCGAATTCCTTGATATGTAAAGAGGTGAAAACATCTTCTTTTACCATTCTGTCGCTGAGGATGATAGCATCTTCAAAATTGTATCCTTCCCAGGGCATATAGGCTATAAGAACATTTCTTCCAAGGGCAAGTTCACCTTTTTTGGTGGAAGGACCATCAGCCAGAACACTTCCGACCTTAACCTTGTCACCTTCATTTACCAGGGGTTTCTGATTAACTGTTGTATCCTGATTGGAACGTCTGTATTTGGTTAACTCAGACTTGGTTTTTCCCTTGTTTTCATCCAACTCAATTTCATTTTTATCGGAAGAACGAACAACGATGGTCTTGGAATCAACTTCTTCAACAACACCGTTTTTATTGGATGTCAGAACTGATCTGGAATCTTTAGCCACCCGTTTTTCCATACCAGTGGCCACAATGGGAGGTTCAGGCCGAAGCAGTGGCACTGATTGCCGCTGCATGTTAGAACCCATCAAGGCGCGGTTCGCATCATCGTGTTCCAGAAAAGGAATCAATGCTGCGGATACAGAAACCAACTGGGTTGGTGACACATCCATGTAATTTACTTCTTTTGGTTCAACCGTCGGGAATTCACCTCTGATCCTGGCACGAACATGCTCTGTTACAAAACGGCCTTTATCATCGATTTTGGCGTTTGCCTGGGCAATTAATTCCCTGTCTTCATCATCAGCCGAGAGGTATTCCACATTGTCGGTTACAAAACTTTCGCCGTCTTTTTGCACGACTTTTCGATAAGGCGTTTCGATAAAACCCAGTTCATTTACATTGCCAAAGGTAGCCAGTGATGAAATCAATCCAATATTCGGACCTTCAGGCGTTTCGATGGGACACAATCTTCCGTAGTGTGTATAATGCACATCACGCACCTCAAATCCGGCGCGTTCTCTGGTCAGGCCTCCGGGTCCAAGAGCTGATACCCGTCGTTTATGGGTTATTTCAGCCAGAGGATTGGTCTGGTCATGAAACTGTGATAACTGGTTAGTACCGAAAAATGTGTTCAGTACCGAAGTAATGATTCTGGAATTAACAAGATTCTGCGGGGTCAGGTTTTCTGACTCTCTGAGGTTCATGCGCTCGCGAATAGTGCGCGACATACGGGTCAGGGAAAGATTGAACTGATTTTCCAGCTGTTCGCCAATAGTGCGAACTCTTCGGTTACCGAGATGATCAATATCATCGGAGCCCATATTACCTTTTTTCATTTCGATAATATGATTGATGATCTTAACAAAATCTTCACGAGTCAGTACCCTGTCATCTACCGGAACATTCAAATTGAATTTTTTATTGATACGGTAGCGGCCAACTTTTCCAAGGTCATATTTTTTCGGACTAAAAAACAATCTTTCTACAAACTTACGTGCAGTGTCGAGATTTGGCGGTTCGCCGGTACGCAGATTATTATACAGAAAATAGAGGGCGGATTCTTCATCAAAAGTCGAGCGGTCTTTTCTGAAAGTATTTATGAAAACATTTTTTTCAATTTCATTTTCCGTGGTAAAGATCAGAACTTCTTCGATTTTATGTTTTTCGCAAATTTCGAGGATTTTGTCATCTATAGGAGTAATATCTTTAACATCCAGAACTTCTTCACCGGTTTCGGGATCGATAAGACCTTCCGCCAGGGATTTACCAAAATACTTCTTTTTGCTGCCGGAGAGTGTGACTTTTTCACCAATACCAAAAAGTTTCAGGATATCTTCATTAGTGGGATAGCCGATGGCTCTTAAAAGGATCGTTGCCGGAAATTTTCGGCGGCGGTCAATAATAGTATTCAGAATATCTTTTGAATCAATGACAAAGTCTACCCAGGAACCGCGAAAAGGAATCACACGGCAGGTATAAATCTTTTTTCCGTTGGTGTGTTCACCTTCGTCAAAGAAAACTCCGGGAGACCGTTGCAGCTGCGAGACAATAATTCTTTCGGCGCCATTAATGACAAAAGTTCCTTTATCAGTCATTAAAGGAATATTACCAAAAAAGATGTCCTGTTCAATGCCGGCGGTGTATTCGCCTTTTTCTCCGCCTTCTTCACTGACGTGCAGTACCAGCCTTACTTTTAAAGGAACAGTGTAACTTACCCCCCGGTCGATACATTCGCTAATGGAATATCTTTCTTCACCGAGAGAGTAATATTTGAATTCCAATTTGTAATTCCCGTGTGAATCTTCAATGGGAAAAATGTTATTAAAAGCTGCTTGTAATCCAACATCCTTACGCGCTTGAGGCGGAATTTTCCTCTGCAGGAAGTGCTCAAAGGCGTACGTTTGAATAGCTAAAAGATCGGGCATAACTTCAGTAACACCGATCTTAGCAAAACTTTGGCGTTTGATGTGATTATCTTGAGTGATACCCAAAGATAAATCTCCTTATTTAATATTTACTGCCCTTTTGGAAAAAAAGGGCAGTTTAGTTGTCTATTTAAAGAATGATCTTCTGTACAAAAGAGTAGAAAATTATTTAATTTCTACTGTGGCGCCAGCTTCTTCAAGCTGTTTTTTCAGATCTTCAGCTTCTTCTTTTGGTAGACCTTCTTTTACCGGGTTCGGTGCGCCGTCAACCAGGGCTTTGGCTTCTTTTAAACCAAGGCTGGTTACAGCTCTTACAACTTTAATAACACCAATTTTCTTAGCGCCAGCTTCTTTTAATACAACGTCAAATTCAGTTTGTTCTTCAGCCTGTTCGCCACCTGCTGCGGGCATTGCGCCGGCAACGGCTACTGGAGCAGCTGCTTCAACACCGAATTTATCTTCGATTTCTTTAATGAGTTCTGAGATTTCCAGCATATTTGCATTTTCTAAATATTCCAGTACATCTGCTCTTTTGATTTCAGCCATTTTAAGTTTTCCTCCATCTGTTCAAAATATGATTTATTTTTGTTTTTATGATTCTTTTTTGTCTTCTAAAGCTTTTAATACATTCAGAACATTGCGCATAGATGCCTGTAATACATTGACCATATTGGTCATCGGCGCGTTCAGTGTTCTGGCGAATTTTGCGATTAATTCGTCTCTTGTCGGCAGGTCTGCGATTGTAGCGACTTTTTCCCTGTCAAACTGTTGTCCTTCAAAAATACATCCGGTGACTTTAAGTACATCAAGTTTATTGTCTTTAATAAAATCTTTCAGTATTCGAGCCGGCATAACAGGGTCTTCACTTGCAAAGGCAATCGCCATTTGGCCATCCATTAATTTCTCAAAATTTTCATAACCGGCTTCTTTACCGGCAATTTTGGTCAGTGTTTTTTTAACAACCTTGTACTCGACATTGTTTTTAAAAAACTCACCTCTAAGTTTGTTCATCAGCTCGACATTCAGACCTTTATAGTCGGTGAAGTAGACGGCATCTGCTTTTTCAAACTTTTCTTTGGTTTCTGCTACGATTTGTATATTCTGTGGATTTGGCATTATGACTCCTTAATCCTTTTTTTGACGGATGATATTGAAAGTTTATCGATTTTAATGCCAGGTCCCATGGTCGATGTTAAGCAGATCCGTCTTACATAAGCGCCTTTGACAGCATTGGGACGTTTCTTTTCCAGCTCCGACATCAGCGTGTTAATATTTTCGCCGAGCATTTCCTCGTTAAAAGATTTTTTGCCAACGGGAACATGGACTATACCATGCTTATCAACACGATATTCAACACGACCGGCTTTAATTTCTTTGACTGCTTTTCCAATGTCATTTGTCAAGGTCCCGCTCTTGGGGCTGGGCATCAAACCTTTTGGTCCCAGTACACGTCCGAGTTTACCAACTTTTCCCATCGCATCGGGCGTACAAACCACAACATCCATTTCCGACCAACCATCTTCGATCTTTTCAACAAACTCATCCAATCCGACAAAATCTGCTCCAGCTTCTTTCGCTTCGTCCACTTTGGATTTAGTCAGTACCAATACTTTTACTTCTTTTCCGGTTCCGTTTGGATAGGAAACCGTACCGCGAACATTTTGATCTGCGTGTCTGGGGTCTACTCCGAGATTCACATGCATCTCAACTGTTTCATCAAATTTTGCACCTTCCAAATCTTTTAAAAGAGAAATAGCTTCGGTTAGTGGATACAGTTTTGTTCTGTCAACTTTGTTTCGATTATTAATATGTCTTTTTGATATTTTCATATATCAAGTCCTTTTATTCTTTGACCAGTAAACCCATACTTCTGGCAGTTCCTTTTATCATTTCCATCGCCGCTTCAACCGTATGAGCATTCAAATCTTCCATTTTTGTTTCTGCGATTTCTTTTACTGCTTCCAGGCTTACTGTGCCGACTTTGGTTTTATTTGGTACACCAGATCCTTTATCCAGATTTGCAGCTTTTTTCAATAAAACAGCAGCAGGTGGTGTTTTTGTAATAAAAGTAAAGGAACGATCCGCAAAAACTGTTATTTCCACAGGTATAATATACCCGATCTTGTCTTTAGTTTTTGCATTGAAGGCCTTACAGAATTCCATGATATTTAAACCATGTTGTCCCAGTGCAGGGCCTACCGGTGGTGACGGATTCGCTTTCCCACCCTCTATCTGCAATTTAATTACTGTTAATACTTTTTTTGCCATTGTACAACCTATTTTTCCAGTTCAACTTGTAAAAAATCTAATTCTACCGGTGTTGGTCTGCCAAATATACTGACATTAACCTTAAGTTTTTTCTTATCCTCATTCACATCTTGCACAACACCGCGGAATTCAGCAAAAGGACCATCGACAACTTTTACCGGGTCACCCAGTTTGAATGGTACTTTAACCACTTCACGTCCGTCCTTTTTCTCAACTTCACCCAGAACCCGCTTTACTTCAGAAGGACTCAGGGGTACAGGCTCGCCTTTCGGGCCTGCAAAACTTATAACACCATTGGTATTTTCTATCAAATAACGAGTTTCTTTGGTTACTTCCATTTTGACCAGCATATAGCCGGGGAAAAAGAGTTTATTGCGAACTTTCTTTTTCCCATCCTTCATTTCCGTAACCTTTTCCGATGGTGCTAAGACTTCCGGAATCATTTCACTTAATCCGGCCAGTTTCGCCTCCATCTGGATGGCTTCCTTGATCTTACGTTCTTTTCCGGATAATATTTTTAATACATACCAATTCATAATAACCTATAATATAAAATGAATTATCCTGGATAAAATTAAATCAACAACAAATAGAAAGGCTGCCAGCATAAATGATAATGACAGCACAACCAATGTCGAACCTTTCAATTCTTCAGTGGAAGGCCATGACACTTTTTTCATCTCAAAAACGACATCTTCAAAAAATTTTTTAATCTTATTAATCATTTATTTTCACTTTCCTGCTTAACACTTTAAACAAGCAGGTGAGGCAGGAATCGAACCCGCAGCCCTCGGTTTTGGAGACCGATGCTCTGCCAATTGAGCTACTCACCTTTTATGCTATTTATCGTGTTTCTTTATGAATCGTGTGTTTTTTGCAAGACGGGCAGTATTTCTTGTACTCTACTCGTTTTGGCTGGTTACGCTTATTCTTGTCTGTTGTATAATTTCTGCGTTTACACTCATCACATGCTAATCTAATTAAATCGCGCATCTATCATTTACCTTTTATTACTCAACGATTTCAGTTACAACACCAGCACCAACTGTTCTGCCACCTTCACGA
>CAYOFH010000083.1:8638-14655 GCA_964403175.1 uncultured Marinilabiliaceae bacterium | reverse complement strand
AAGAATCGGATATTGATGAGAAATACCGTGAGTTTAAAAGGCGTGTGTATATGAAACCGAAATCTATTCTTACAGAATTGAATAAGTTGGGTCAAATTGAAATGATATGAAAGCCATATTATACAAAAACTGAAGCGTTCGGTTTTCCCGGGCAATTAAATTTTTATAGTACTTACATATTAGCAATTACCCGAATTTTCTAGAAAGACGTAGAAATTCTTGTGTCAATTTGATTGTGCTTATATAATGCATTGGAAGATTGTAATTAGCCTTTTAATGGACTTTACACAATAAAATCAATAACACATCTTAGCTGTGGGTAAAAAAGTTCAGGTTTTTTGACTATGTTTTGTTTTTGAGGTAGTTGTGTTTGTATTTGTTTAATGTTTTAGTATTTTTACCGGAAGCTGGAAAATATAAACACCAAACTTAATCCATAAAAATTATGGGCATAGATCTTTCTCCTACCCGTCCTACAGAAAGAATTGCAATCCTTGATGTTTTACGGGGTTTTGCTCTTCTTGGTATTTTGATGGTCAATATGCAATGGATGAATGCTCCTGTTGCAGTTTCTTTTTCTTCAGTCTCTTTATGGGACAGTTTCCCGGATCAGGTTGCCGAATTATTTATCAGAATCTTCTTTGAAAGTAAATTTTATGTGCTGTTTTCCATGTTGTTTGGATACGGCTTCTGGTTGTTCCTGCAAAAAAAAGAGGATCATAATTCTGGTTCGGTATTGAAAGTTTATGCCTGGCGGTTGATCCTGCTTTTTTTCTTTGGTGTTGCACATGTAATCTTATTGTGGCCTGGTGATATTCTTGTTTGGTATGGTATGTTAGGGTTATTGATGATATTATTCAGGAATGTTTCCAACAAAGGACTTATAAAATGGGCCGTTGGTCTTTTACTTGTTCCTGTGTCAGTAACTCTTCTTGCTGTTTTGATGATAAAGCTGGCAATGATGAATCCGGAGTCGGCCGAGGGTGTCAGAGTTGCTTTTGAAGGCCAGGAAAGAACAATGGTTGTACTGGTAGAAAGAGCTCTGGATATTTATTCAACAGGTAGCTTTGCAGATATTGTGAGAGTCCGCCTTGAGGAATACAGTATTTTGCTACCTGCAGTTTTTTTCTTTTATCCTAATGTGATGGCCATGCTACTGTTGGGGCAATATGCCGGAAGAAAAAGATATCTGAATAATATTGAAAAAAACTATGGTTTCTTCCGGAAATTTTTCAGGGTTGGATTATTGGTTGGTATCCCGGCTAATATTGTTTACGGTATTTTGGCTTCAAGTATTCCGGTAAACGAGATGGGATGGTTATCTGCCTTGTCTTATTTTCTTTCTTCTTTTGGAGGGCCACTTCTGACTTTAGGGTATGTTTCAGCAATTGTACTGTTGTTTAGAAAGAAGGTATTAAGCAGATTTTGGGAATGGCTTGTTCCTGTCGGACGCATGGCGCTGACCAATTATTTGTTGCACAGTATTATTGCTGCTTTTTTATTTCATAGTTATGGATTAGGTCTGTATGGTCAGGTTTCTCTCTGGCAAGGGGTATTCCTTACCCTCGTAATTTTTTCACTACAAATTCCTTTTAGCAATATTTGGTTGAAATATTTCCGTTTTGGGCCTTTTGAGTGGCTATGGCGCAGCCTGACTTATTTGAAATGGCAACCAATGAGGAAGATATCTTAATTTTCTGCTTTTAAGACAATATTTATTGTTGAGCAGCAGAATCAGGAATAAAATCCATAGAAATACTGTTCACACAATGCCTGGTATTCTTGGATGTAAAACCTTCCCCAAGGAAGACATGACCCAGGTGAGCTCCGCAGTTGGCACAAACAATCTCTGTTCGGCGACCGTCAGCATCCGTTTGTCTTTTTACTGCTCCATCAATTTCATCGTCAAAACTGGGCCATCCGCATTGTGCATCAAATTTATCATTGCTGCGATATAGATGAGCTCCGCAACGTTTGCAGGTATATATACCTTTTTCTTCGTGCTGGTAATATTTACCGCTAAAAGGTCGTTCGGTTCCTTTGTTAATGATGACGCGTTCTTCCTCTGGCGTCAATTGTTTAAAGTTGAAGCGTGTACTGTCGTTTTGTGCCATAATTGTACCTATGAATATGGTTAATAATATGGTTATAAATATTTTCATAAGAGAGTTTATTAGTTTTGGGTTTTGAGTTATGTGTTTCGAGTTCGGACAAAACCAGGAACTCAGAACTCGAAACTCAGATCTTAAATATCTTCAGCCTTATATCCTGCATCATTAAGCAGTGCTTTCACTTCTTCAGCGTCGCCTTCCGTTTCCACAGTCATTATTCTTTCCGGATTCTCTAAATCAACACTCCATTTGCTGATATTGTTTGATTTTTCAAGATAAGGAGTCACTGCATTGATGCACCCGTTGCATTTGATGGTTGTTTTGAATTTTAGTGTTTGCATAACGATTGTTTTTTTTATGGTTCAATTTGATTTTTATTTTTTCTTAGCCAGAATTCAAAAGGCTAAGTCTGAGGTTAAGGTTAAGAAAAACTGTCTTATCTGAAGATGCTTATTCTCCAATGCAAAATTTATATTTGTGAAATAAGAGAATTATCAATATATCGGTTTCTCTCAGCCTTAGTTTCAATCTCAGCCTCAATCTATCCTTGCTCTCTTCAATCTCAAGCTGTTACTGACTACCGAAACAGAACTGAATGCCATTGCGGCACCTGCAATCATTGGATTTAATAAAAAACCAAACAAGGGAAAAAATACTCCTGCTGCAACAGGAATGGCCACCACATTGTAAAAGAACGCCCAGAAGAGATTTTGTCTGATTGTTTTAACCGTTTTATCTGATAATCGCAAGGCTTCTGGAATTTTCATTAAATCTGAAGAGGTTATAGTCATTGCAGCCACATCCATGGCCACATCGGCCCCTTTGCCCATGGCAATTGATAAATCGGCCACAGCCAGTGCTTCAGAATCATTGATGCCGTCACCCACCATGGCTACTGTTTTGCCTTTTTGTTGCAGCTCTTTCACAAAGGCAGCTTTTTCTCCGGGCATTACCTGTGCTTTATAGTTTTTGATCCCTGTTGCATCAACAACTGCTTTTGCTGTCTCCCTGTTGTCTCCGGTAAGCATATATACTTCAATGTCCTGCTGCCGGAGGCAGCTAATGGCTTCTTTGGACGAATCCTTTATTTTATCTGCAATGGCAAGAATGGCAATTAGTTCTTTATTTGCTGCCATTAGAATGACGGTTTTTGCCTCGTTTTGCCAGGTTTTTATTTTTGTGGATTGCAGGTCAGAGATCTTAATTTGGTTTTTTGACATCAGATTTTCATTTCCAATGAGGATTTTGTTTCCGTGGAGATCAGCACTGACACCATTACCTGAGAGATTTTGAAAGTTTTCAGTTTGAAATTTCTCAAAAGTTTCCTCCTCTTCAATGTATTGTACAATTGCATCGGCAAGAGGGTGTTCTGAATGACTCTCTACAGCATGAAGCATTCCTTTGATTTGCTTTTCGCTATGGAGGGAGGAATAAATATCCATATTGGTTACTTCAGGTTTCCCCACAGTGATGGTACCTGTCTTGTCTAAAATTACAGCATTTGTTTTATGAGCCTTTTCAAGACTGGTGGCATCTTTGATGAGAATTCCCCTATTGGCTCCTTTGCCTACACCTACCATGATTGCAGTGGGTGTTGCCAGTCCCAAAGCGCAGGGGCAGGCAATGACAAGAACCGATATTGTTGCAAGCAGTGCCTGGGTTAGATATTCTGTTCCACCAAACGTCATCCATACGATAAATGTAATCAGGGCTGTTGCCATTACAGCTGGTACGAAAACTGAGGCTACCTTATCCACCATTCTTTGTACAGGTGCCTTGGTAGCCTGAGCATCCTGAACTGTTTTGATGATCTGAGACAAGATGGTATCCCCACCAACTTTCTCTGCTTTCATAGAGAAACTACCC
Organism: uncultured Marinilabiliaceae bacterium; assembly: GCA_964403175.1. GTDB lineage: Bacteria > Bacteroidota > Bacteroidia > Bacteroidales > Marinilabiliaceae > Marinilabilia. The sequence goes on along the minus strand of CAYOFH010000083.1, from coordinate 10,678 downwards.
GATTGGTTGACGGTTCCGGTAAAAACTTTTTCTCCTGCATTTTTTTCCACCGGCATAGATTCTCCCGTTACGGCGCTTTCATCTACAAAGGAAGAACCATCTGTTACTTCTCCGTCAACCGGGATTCTGCTGCCCGGCTTTACTCTCAGGATATCTCCTTTTTCAACCAGATGGATATCTGTTTCTTTCCATGAGCCGTCATTCATCAGTTTAGAAACTGTTTTTGGCTGAAGTCCCATAAGTTTTCGAATTGCTGATGAAGTACCTTCTTTGGCACGTTCTTCCAGCCATTTACCCAGCATGATAAAAACAATAATGACTGCCGCAGCCTCGAAATAAACATGAGCTTCGAGGCCTTGTGAAGTCCATACCTCCGGAAAAAGAGTGTTGAAACTACTGAAAAGATAGGCCATGCCGGTACTTAGCGCCACCAGCGTATCCATATTGGCTGCACCATGGAGTGCCTGTTTAAATGCATTAATAAAAAAGTGACGCCCAAATACAAAAAGAACCGGTGTTGTTAGCGCCCACATAATATAATTTGCATAGGGAATATTCATGAAAAACATTCCAATTAAAAAAACCGGAAAGGCCAGAATTCCTGCCCAAAGCAGTCGTTTGCGTGTTTGAACGCTTTTTTTGTGACGGGCTTTTTCCATGGCCTCTTCAGTGCTCTCTTTTTCATCAATGACCAGATCGTATCCTACGGATTGAATCGCTTTTTTCATTTGGGGAAGGCCAATATTTTCGGGTACCCATTTGACCTTCACTGTATTTTGCGTCAGATTTACAGTGGCATTCAGCACCCCCTGCTGTGCTTTTAACATGCTTTCCACACTGGCCGAGCAGGCAGCGCATGACAGACCCTCCACAGGTAAGGTTTTTTCGCTGATGACCGGTTCAATGCCAAAATGGTGAAGTCTTTTAAAGACTTTTTCTATTGCTTTCGCATCATTGGTTTGCAAAACAATTCGACGGTTATTGGGTTCCCATCTCCAGGTATCTACGGAATCTATGTCTTTGAAGACTTTGGCTATCAATGATTCCTGAATATCACTACTGGATGTAGTTATGGGTATAATCCACTTTTTGTTTTTTTCGGGCATATTCTTGTTTTTTGCAAAGATAAAGGATAGTATGTCCCTGAGTTTTACACTATTTTCGGAAATACTTACAACAAGAAAAGCATTGAGAACAGGTCATGGAGTATTCTATCCAGAACTATTAATTCGTCGAACTTCGTTTCATAAATTATCAATTACGATTCCCAATTATCTACGAAATAGTAAAAAGCATGCCTGAATTAAGGCTGTTAGTTTTGCTTTGCAGATTTTTGGCAGCTAAGTTGATGGACAGAAGAGATCTGCCAGGCCTATTTCCCAGTATAAATACAGTACAAAAATTCAACTTAAATCCAGGAACATAATGCCCGGGATGCAAAGAAGGGGGCTTTACAATTTGTCGATAGTATTTCTTACCGGGAATCGGAGCTTTTTAAAATCGCCGGGAGTCATACCGGTAATTTTTCTGAATTGATTGGACATGTGTGCAGGGCTGCTATATCCTAACTTATAAGCGATTTCAGAAAAATTCATTTGGTTGTAGGCAATCAGTTCTTTTACTTTTTCAATTTTTTGTTTGATGATAAATTGTTCAATGGTAATGCCTTCCAACCCCGAAAATAAGTGACTCAAAAATTTGTAATCATGATATATGGTATCCGCAAGCCATTTTGACCAATTGAATCCCTGATGCACTTTCCCGTGATGAATTTTTTCTATTATCTGGGTTTTTATTTTATCTATCAGCTGTTTGTTTCGGTCTTCTATACGCTCAAAACCTAATGCTTCCAGTTTAATGGACAGTTCTTTTAGGTATTCTTCTGAGAGTTCTTCTTCAATTTCTGCCACACCAAGCTCTACCGAAACAGGTGTGAACCCCATTTCGATAAGCAGACCCTTTACTGCCATGATGCAGCGTGGACAAACCATATTTTTGATGTGGATTGTTGTCATAGTTTTCAATTGCCAATTATCAGTT
>CAYOFH010000083.1:0-8538 GCA_964403175.1 uncultured Marinilabiliaceae bacterium | reverse complement strand
TTATCAGTTATTAATTGATCATTGCTTAAGTCCGCTTCTTTCTAACAAGGGTTCGATAGACGGTTCGTGACCTCTGAATGAAACATATAACTCCATCGGATCTTTGGTACCTCCTTTCGACAGGATGTTTTTCCTGAACTTCTGGGCGGTAGCCTTATCAAAAATACCATTTTGCAGGAACAAATCAAAAGCATCTGCGTCCAGAACCTCTGCCCATTTGTATCCGTAATATCCTGCTGCATAACCACCGTCAAAAATGTGACCGAACGCTGTGCTCATACAACTGCCATCAACATCAGGAAACAATTCAGTTGGGGCCATGGCTTCCTTTTCAAATTCAGCTACTTCCCTGGTTATTGGTTCTTCAAGGGTATGCCAGGCCATGTCGTTCATACCGAAACTCAGCTGTCGGACTGTTGCATATCCACTTTGAAAATTACCTGCAGCGATGATTTTGTCCACCAGTTCTCCGGGAATAGACTCTCCGGTTTCATAATGTTTGGCTACATTCTGTAACCATTCTTTTTGGCGGGCCCAGTTTTCCATGATTTGAGAGGGCAACTCCACAAAGTCACGGTAAACCGATGTTCCTGCCATACTTTTGTAAGTGACATCACTCAGCATTCCGTGAAGGGCATGTCCGAATTCATGCAGGAAGGTATTCACTTCGTTATAGGTCAGCAGTGACGGCCGGGTTGATGTGGGTCTGGTAAAATTGGTTACCACAGAAATATGCGGACGTATATCGTTATTGTTCTCTTTGCTTTGTTCACGGTAAGAAGTCATCCATGCTCCACCTTGTTTTCCGTCACGAGGGAAGAAATCCAGATAAAGAACAGAGAGAAAAGAACCATCCTGGTCAAAAACCTCATAGGCCTGAACTTCTTCATGATAAACGGGAATTTCCTTGTTTTGGACATAAGTGAGGCCGAATAATTGGTTAGTAAGATCAAAAATCCCCTGTATAACCTTTTCCAATTGGAAATATGGCTTGATCATTTCGTCGCTAATACTGAAACTTTCGGTTTTAAGTTTTTCAGAATAGTAAGCAAAGTCCCATCGCTGTAATTGGTCTTCAAAGCCTTCTTTTTTGGCAAATTTCTCAACTTCATTTATGTCTTGCTGAGCAAATGGCATTGAGGCTTCTAGTAATTCATTGAGGAACGAGTTTACTTTTTCCGGAGATTTGGCCATTCTCTCCGTAAGTACATAATCGGCATGATTCTTATGCCCCAACAGTTTGGCCTTTTCCATTCTCAGAGTAACGATTTTTTTTATTATTTCATTGTTGTCTTGCTTATTTCCTTTGTTTCCACGGGAAGTGTATGCTCTGAACATTTTCTCTCGAAGTTCACGGTTGTCGGCATACTTCATAAACGGCAGATAACTGGGGATTTGAAGAGTAAACAGCCATCCATCTTTTTTCTCACTCCCGGCTCTATTGGCCGCCGCTTCTATTGCATCCTCCGGAAGTCCTGATAAATCATTTTTATCAGTAATGTGAAGTCGAAAATCATTGGTTTCTGCCAGAACATTCTCCCCAAATTGCAGAGATAGTTTTGATAATTCTGATGATATTTCGCGGTAGCGTTCTTTATTTTGACCGTCAAGCATGGCTCCTCTTCGGGCAAAAGCTTTGAAAGTATTGTCCAGAAGTTTTTGTTGTTCTTCATTTAGGCTTGAGAATTCTTTTTGATGCTCGTAAACTTTTTTTACCCGATCAAACAATTTTTCATTGAGCCATATGTCGTTGGAAAAATCGGATAGCATGGGTGACACTTCCCTGGCAATGCTTTGAATTTTTTCATTGGTTTCAGCGGAATTAAGGTTGAAGAAGATACTGCTGATCCTGTCGAGAAGTTCCCCTGATTTTTCCAGTTTCTCAATGGTGTTTTCAAAGGTTGGGGCTTCAGGATTGGTAATTATTTGTTGGATGTCAGATCTTCCCTCTGCCAGTGCTTTTTCAAATGCAGGCAGAAAATGTTCTTCTGTTAACTGATCGAAAGGGGCTGTTTGACGGGGGTTTTCAAATGGTTTTAATAATGGATTACTATCATTCATATTTGATTCTTTTTTGCAGGAGAAATTCATAAACGCAATATTCGTAAACACTGCGAATATAATAATGTTTGATGTTTTCATCTGTATAAAATTTATTAAGATCTGATGGAGCTCGCATTCAGGAACTTATTCATGCTTTTTGAGGCAATCATTGTCATGCACGTTTCAAAGGCTTAAATAATGTTTCAAGCGGTAATTGTAATAAATCAGTTCATTTTATTTTATGATGAAAATCTTGTTTAATCTTTTTCCTTTGATAATTGGGGATCAATATTTCATTAAGGTCATATATAGTAAAATAGCGTTCGATTTTTAAATATAAGACTAAAGATGAAGGCCTTGGTTTAGTTTTGTACTGATTCTTCTGATCACTCGTTTTCGATGGAAAAATAGAGGTTGCCATTTTGGTCGTGGTACCTTAACTTTTCGGATGGAATGAACTGTTTCTTCAATAAATCTGATTCTCACGGGCTATGATGAATAGGATGATTTTACTTATAGTACTTGCTGTGTTTTCCTCTAGTTTTGTTGTTGGACAGAATGAGGATTTTTTCAGGCTTTCCTGGGAGAATCTGCCTCAAAATTATACCCAGAAAAAGAAGAGAGTGGAAACCCTTTTAAACAAAAGTATATTATATTTCCGAAAGGCTGAGAATGCAGAACAGGAACTGATGAACTATCAGGAATTAGAAAAGAATAATCCATTGCGGCAGATGGCGCTGCAGGAAAGAGCTTTTCGATTGTACTTGAAGGCTTTTTCGTATGTAGAGGATGCGCACAGGATTCAGTATGAAGTTTTAAAAAAAGTTCTGAAGGACAATGAAATGTTTGATGTTGAGGAAATCAAAGTGGAGTGGAAAAAACAATTCGGAAGTGCTTCCGTTCTAAGAAAAAAGGGAGAAGGATTGGTTCCGCGTGTAAATCCTAAGAGTTTTCTTTCCGAAGCCACTAAAAGGGAGATGGAGGTTTTGGAAGGAATGCAAAATATGCTTTCAGGACAGATAATTGCAATGGAAGGCCCATTGAAACATAAGGATTCAGTTCTTTTAGGAACTGGTAAGGAGGTAGTAAATAAAGATATTGAAAATGAGGCAGATACTATAATTGTTGATGGACAAAACTCTGTAATGACACAAACAGGATCGACCATTTCAGTCACAGGTAAGGAGGATACAAAGAAAAATAAGCAAATAGTGAAACCGGAGCCAGGCTATGACGTAGAAATACCTGAACCCGATGTTTCTGAAGATAAGTCCGGAGAAGTTTTTTTTTCTATCCAGTTTTTGGCAACGCGGAAAGATATTCCCAAAACAGAAGTAAAAAGAGTATATGATGGGCCCCTTCCTGTTATAGAAAATTACAGTGATGGTTGGCACAGGTTTTCTGCCGGAAAGTTTGACAGTATTTATGAGGCAGATGCGGAAATGAAAAAAACAGGAATAAATGGTTTTGTTGTCGCTTTTAAAGGTGAGAAAAGAATCAGTATTGCTGAAGCAAAAAAAATAAAATATTGATAAAGAAGAAAGTTAATCTATAAATCTAAAATGCAATCTATGAATATGTTGAAAAGAAGTTTAATGGTTTTTGTTGCTGCTTCAATGAGTCTGATGTCGGCCGGCCAGGAACCTTTGCGGGAATTTTTCCAGGGCGGAGTAGATGATGCACGCATCTTGTCAAAAACTTATTTGAAACCTTATGGTGAAATGCTGGGGACATCCCTGAATGCCGGGTGGTATAATTCTGCTAAAGTACATGGACTTGGAGGCTTTGATGTTACTTTTAGTGTTATGAATTCAGTGGCCCCGTCGTCTGCGCAATCTTTTGATGTGAATACATTGGGGCTTCAAAATTTTGATGTTCAGAGTTCCGCAATTTCTCCTACTGTTGCCGGGGAAATGCCTGCTGAATCAAGACCGTTTCTTACCGCTAATCCTAACGGAGATTATCCAACTAATGAAGGTTTCAGAATGCCCAATGGTTCAGGTAATGATAAATTACCTTTGCCTATGTTGCAGGCAGCTATTGGTTTGCCTTTCAAAACAGAAGTCATGGCCCGTGTGGTTCCTAAAATGAAATTTGGAGATGCCGGCGAGGTAAGTGTTCTTGGTTTTGGCGTGAAGCACAGTCTTAAAAAATACATTCCCTTTGTAAAGAGGGTACCTTTCCTTCAATTATCTATGTTAGCCGGTTATACCAGCTTTAATAGTTCTACAGCAATTCCCGGAACAGAGCAAATAACTGTTACCGATGGTGCACTGGATATTTCTTCCGGAGCTTTTACCTCACGATTGCTGGTTGGAGCAAATTTTCCGGTTTTGGCAATTTATTCTGGTGTGGGTTATGGTTCAACGAATAGCGATTTTGCTGTGAACGGACAGTATGCAGTTGAATCCCTTCAGGAAACAATTACAGATCCGTTTACCCTTGGATACAAAACCACCGGTATCGACTTTAATGCGGGACTCAGAATTCGTTTAGGATTCCTGGCACTGCACGCCGATTATACAGTGGGTGATTATTCAGTGTTGACAGCAGGAGTGGGAATTAATATCCGTTAAACCGCACCAATTCAGACAGAGGTTTTCTCTTTTTTATAGGTGATTCAGCCTCTTCGGGCCTTCCAATTGGTAATAAAACTGCCGGTTCGATGTGTTCGGGGAGGCTGAGAACTTTTGATACTTTCACTGCATCAAAATTGCAAACCCAGCAGGTGCCAAGGCCCAGTTCGGTAGCTCTCAGGGTTATATGGTCAGTGGCTATGGCGATGTCTATGTCGGTGTGATCTTTACCGTCGTTGCCTCGTTTCCATGCTGAAATGTGATCTCCGCAAATTACAATAACCTGCGGTGCTCTGGCAAACCAATCACGGGGATATGTTTCATGCAGTTCCTTCAGTTTTTCCTGTTTGTTTACTACCACAAAAACAAAGGGTTGTTTGTTGACCGCTGAGGGAGCCATTCTTCCCGCTTCCAGTACTTCATTGAGTAATTCATCCGAAAGCAATTCTTTCTTATAGCTTCTGACTGAATGTCGTGCATTCATTAAATCTTTAAAATCCATAATTCGATTTTTTATATTAAAACCACTATTGTCCGGAGTAACAAAGAGGTTGAAGGGGCTGATTTTCGGTCTTGCCAACAATCCCTTCTTTCATCTCCCTATACATCATACTAACAAATATGCAAAAGATTTGGCGGGAATGGAAATGACAAAATCATTTATTTCTCAGCCAGAATGGTATGTTTTATCTATTTTTAGGATAAAATTTTCAGATTATGTTTTTTGTGTTGTCTAAAATTCTTAATGTACTTTTTTCCCCGTTGGTATGGGTGTTGTTATTGATCGTTATCGGGTTTATAATTAGAAAAGATCTTCGCAAAAATGTCTATTGGATTGCTTTGTTGATATTATTGATTTTTTCCAATAATGCTCTTTTTCAAAGTGCGGCCCGTTCATGGGAGCCGGATCCTGTATCCCCCGAAATGTTGTCAGCAAAGAGCAGAACAATTGTTGTTCTGGGAGGAATGATCAGTGAAAATAAATTTACCGGTTTGCCCAGGTTTTCTCAGAGTGCGGATCGTTTCTGGCAGGGCTATTATTTACTAAAAACCGGTGTAGGAGACACTCTTTTAATCAGTGGTGGTCTTGGTAGTCTTTTTGATGATAAACAGTTAGCTGAAGGAGAGCTCTGGAGAATATATCTTGAGAGAACCAAGTTGATGGATGAAAATATAATTATTGAGTCAACATCAAGAAACACTTATGAAAATGCAGTTAATTCTGCTGTTCTTTTTGAAAAAGAGCACCGGATAAAAAGAATAATTCTCGTAACTTCGGCTTTTCATATACCCCGTGCTCGGGCATGTTTTGAAAAGCAGGGGTTTGATGTTGAGGTTTTTCCTGCGGATCCTTTGGCCGGTGTACGTCCTCTTCAATGGAATGATTATGTGATCCCGTCTGCCGGAGTACTGGAAGCATGGGGGATTTTTTTCAGGGAATGGGCCGGCATTGTGATGTATAAAATGAATGGTTACATTTAGTGTATGTCACAAAAATACTATTTTGATCACCAAAATGTAATCAATGATTAAGTCTCTTTTTCGTCATGTTATTTTGTTTTTGCTTTTTTCAGGGCTTTTATCCTGTGAGGAATTTCGACTGGTTGACATTGTGGGCGATGGCAATGTTAAAAGTGAAATACGCCGGTCTTCATATTTTGATGAGATCCAATTGATCAGCTCTGATTTTGAATTGATTCTGAGGAGCGGGGAAGAGCAAAAAATTGTTGTTGAATCTGATTCAAACATTTTGTCGTATGTAACAACAATTGTTTCAGGAAATCAGTTGGTTATTGGAACTAAGATCAATTTTAACCTACTACCACGAGAGAATGTTAAAATAATAATTTCTTATCCAGGAAAGGAGTTGGAAACTGAGGTTGTTAATGGTGGACTTTTGAAAACTGATTCTTTATTTCTGGACAGGTTTAAAGCTTCAATTTTTAGGATGTCTCAAATGCAGACAGATACTTTGATTTGCAAATCCATGAATCTTTTTACCGAGGGGAGTGCAGATGTGAAATTGAAAGGGGTTTTTGAAAATTTTGATGTTCATCAGCAGGGATCAGGTAATATATCTATTTCCGGATTGAGCACTTTTGCAGATTATTTGCTTGAGGGCTCCGGCAAGATTGATTCAAGGAAAATGTTAATTGAAAATGCAGGAATCCGGCTTTATGGAAGTGGTTTGATTTTGTGTAAAGTCACCGGTAGTCTGAACGCAAGAATTAATGGGAGCGGTCGTATTTATTATTATGGGATGCCCGAAAATCTTGAAAAAGAAATTGAAGGTGATGGACTGGTTTTACCCGGTAATTAAATACACCCGCAAATAAATCCTTCAGACAGCGAATCCAATGACTCTTTTTCTGTTTTTTTTTCTGCTTCCGTTCCTTTGCAATCATCACAAACAGGGAGATTTATTCGAGCATTTAAATCTTTGTCCTTAATTCCTGACAAATCTTTTTTGCAAACAAAACATTGCTTCATTATATTTTTTTGATCTGGCATTTCTATATTTTTCTTTGCCACAAAGTTAATAAGAAATGGTGGTTGAAACCTACAATCTTAAATTTTATGTGGCTGTAGCTTCAATATATTGCTAATCATTTTTTTCAGGAGAACCTTCTTCTGCGGAAAAGATTGCTTTATTTTACTGCCAGTTACAGATTTGTACAATAAATGAATTAGCTCCATTTTTTAATAAATGTTCTTTCAGGGTCAAATTTTTTGGTTTGGGTTTCCAGATTGAATTTTCGATTTACCCTGCTGTCGGTACCTCGTCCGCTTTGATAGGCCCAGTTACCGTAATTGTTGTATACATCATAGTCGATGAGCACGGATTCAAACCAGGCTGCTCCCCATTGCCAGTTTACTTTCAGTTCTTTTGCCAGATAATAACTTACCAGCATGCGGCCGCGGTTACTCATGAAACCTGTTGCTTCCAGTTCGTGCATCAGGGCATCAATAATGGGTTGTCCGGTTTGGCCTTTACGCCACATCTCAAAGGCTTCAAAGTCATTGTACATGCCGTGCGGAGTCTTTCTCAGTCCTTTGGTCAAAAAGAAATTGCGACCATATCTTAAAAACAGAAACCTGAAATTATCCCTCCATATTAGTTGTTCAATAATTGTATTAATACTTTCGGATTCTTCCGGATTTTGAGACATTCTTTGTTTGAGCTTTTCATACAGGATCCTGGGAGAAAGAGCTCCATTTGCCAGCCAGGGCCCCAGTTGACTGCTGAAATTTTCTCCTTCAAACAGATTTCGTGTTTTTTTGTATTGTCCAACCCCTTCCGAATTAAGGTATTCATTCATTCTTTTCAGTGCCCTGGATTCGCCTCCTTTGAATTTCGAATATTCCGTATCATTAATCCAGTCTTCAGGATTAAAATTCTTTGTGTTTTTCAAAGAAATTTCATTTTCAGACCAATTAATGTTTTCCGTTAATTGCTGTTTTTTAGGCTGAGGACTATAAGGCTGATTTAATACTTTATTTTTAAACCTGGTATAATAAAAAGGGGATTTTTCAACTGGAAAATCCACCTGATCCGGCTGATAAAGCATACTTCCATAATGAAGTTCAAGTGGCAGTTGTTTCATTACTGCTTTTTCGATCTCTATCTCTTCCCATGCAAACTCTTTCTGTGCAATTATTTTTGTGCATTTGATCTCTTTGGAGAGTTCGTTTAATATTTCAAAAGTGTTGCCCTTAAATATAAACAGCGTATTTCCATGTTTTTGCAATGTTAGTTTTAGATCTTTCAATGTTTCTGCTAAAAAAATCTTCCTTTTCGACCCTGTTCTTGGGAATCCGAGTTCAGGATGGTCAGCATCAAACCAGATATCATCAATTATAAAAACAGGTATTATGGGGGCTTCTGATTCAAGAGCCTTGAAAAAAACAGGGTTATCGT
>CAYOFH010000082.1:0-14779 GCA_964403175.1 uncultured Marinilabiliaceae bacterium | reverse complement strand
CAGCGGACGGGGAGGCGCAATGTCTTCAATTTTAAGAACCCGGCCGGAATAATCAATCATCTCCCCTTTCACATTGCCTTTAAAAACAATCTGCAACGACCGGCACTCCTCTCCCCCCGAAGCAATAATTTCGCCCTTTGCGTAACTGCGAACCTGATACACAATACGGGAAAACAAAGTTTTTATGTCGTCTTCCGGCAATCCGGCAAAAAGTGGAGATTTTTCAAGTAACTGATACATTTTATTTATTTTAAAAAATTACGTACAAAAAATCGCTTGGTTTTTGAAAGTTAAGGGTTAGACAAACAATAAAATACTGATAATATGTCTATTAAAAGAAAAACCTGGTGTAAAAATGACGAAATGGAACTAAGCATCTTTACAAATATATTAAGAGTTTGCAGTATTTTTTTGCCTGTTGTAACAAATGTTACAAACAAAGGATACAATTGTCCTTTTATTTGTAGTCAGAAAAATGAATCAATAATCAATAAATCCATGATAAGAGAAGTTGTAAAAATAGATGAAGAATTGTGCGACGGGTGCGGAAACTGCATCCCAAACTGCCACGAAGGGGCTCTCCAGATGATTGACGGAAAAGCACGCCTGATAAGTGATCTTCTTTGTGACGGACTGGGCGCCTGCATCGGACACTGTCCGCAAGATGCCATTACCATCGAAAAACGTGAGGCCGAGCCTTACGATGAAGTAAAGGCAATACAACTGATCATCCCCAAAGGGAAAAATACCGTTGTAGCCCACCTCAAACATTTACGTGATCACAATGAAACCGACTTTATGAAAGAGGCCGTTGAATACATGAGAGCCAATAAATCATCTCTGCCTTTCGACCTTAATGAGGTTATTCGCGAAATGCACCGTCCTAAAATCGGGATGATGCAACAACCACAAGCTTCCGGATGCCCTGGCTCTCAATCAAGAACCTTTTCCAGAGAACCGGCTCAGAATTCAGCATCAGCAACTAATGAAGCACCTTCCGAGCTGCGTCAGTGGCCTGTCCAGATGCATCTTGTAAATCCTGCAGCAGGCCATTTCAGAGGAAGTGATATGGTTTTGGCAGCAGATTGCGTGGCCTTTGCTATGGGCAATTTTCATAATAAATTGCTTAAGGGCAAAACACTGGCCATTGCCTGCCCCAAACTTGATCAGGGAATGGAAGTTTATATGGATAAGATTATCCGTCTTATCGATGAAGCTCAAATAAATACGCTCACTGTTGTGATGATGGAAGTGCCTTGTTGCGGCGGACTGCTTCAAATAGCCCAACGGGCGGCAGCTCAGGCTTCAAGAAAAATCCCTGTTAAAATGATGGTGGTTTCGGTTGAAGGAGAGATTATTAAAGAAGAGTGGGTTTGAGACAGTTTTCAATGAGCAATGATCAATTATCTATGATCAATGAACAATTATCCAATGAGCAATGATCAATGAGTAGTTTATCAAAGTAGCTCGTTTAACTTTTTTCAAGAGCTTTTGAATCAACTATTTGTATCCAACAGGGGCTTTATATTAAACTGCAGGTTTTCAGTATCATACGATTCTTCTTTAATCTTACATCTAAAAATCTAACGGTCTGTAGATATCAGTTATTTTTTTTGCAATTAAGCTAATTTCTACTGACTACGGACTACTAACTACGGACTAGAATACTAATCACTAAAAACTTACCTATTATGAGCATGTTTTGTTATCAATGTCAGGAAGCAGCCAAAGGAACCGGTTGCGAAATCAAGGGTGTTTGCGGAAAAACATCCGATGTAGCCAATCTTCAGGATCTTCTTCTTTATGTAACCAAAGGAGTGGCATGGTGGAGCCAGAAGGCCGATGAGGCGGGAATAAAGAATCCTGTGGCAGAAAAATACATCATCGACTCTATGTTTATTACCATTACCAATGCCAATTTCGACAGAAATAAAATTATCGCTCAAATAAAAAAAGGATTTGAAGTACAGGATAAATTGGCAGAAAAGCTTGGACAAACTCCTGAAAACACTCCCGAATGTGCTGTTTGGAGAACCGACTCGGAAGAAGCAATGGAAGAAAAAAGCACAAAAGTAGGTGTCTTTAGCCACAAAAATGAAGATATCCGTTCTTTGAAAGAACTTCTTACCTACGGTATGAAAGGCATGGCTGCTTATGCGGAACATGCATACAACCTGGGATATAACAATGCGGAAGTTAACGCTTTCATGAAAAAAGGATTGGTTGCAACGGTGGATGAAACACTGGGCGTGGATGAATTGCTCCCGATGGTTCTGGAGTGCGGAAAATACGGTGTAGAAGTAATGGCACTGCTCGACAAAGCAAACACAGAAAGTTACGGACATCCGGAGATTACTTCTGTGAACCTGGGAGTAGGGAAAAACCCGGGCATCCTGGTTAGTGGACATGATTTGAAAGATTTTGAAGAGTTGCTGAAACAGACAGAAGGAACCGGAATCGACATTTACACTCACAGCGAAATGTTACCGGCCAACTACTATCCGGCATTCAAAAAATACAAGCATTTTGTAGGTAACTATGGGAACTCCTGGTGGGCACAAACCACCGAATTTGAGAGCTTTAACGGGCCCGTTTTGTTAACCACCAACTGTTTGGTTCCCCCAAAGAAAAGTTACAAAGACCGGGTCTATACTACCGGAGCTGCCGGTTTTGATGAATGTCCACATATTCCTGAACGTAAAGACGGTAAACCCAAAGACTTTTCCGTACTGATTGAGCATGCAAAAAAATGTCAGGCACCCACTGAAATTGAAACAGGCGAAATCGTTGGTGGATTTGCACATAACCAGGTTTTAGCTCTGGCAGATAAAGTGGTTGATGCTGTTAAATCAGGAGCTATCAAGAAATTTGTAGTAATGGCCGGTTGCGACGGGCGTATGAAATCCCGAAATTATTATACTGATTTTGCTCAGGAATTGCCGGAAGATTCCGTAATCCTTACTGCCGGGTGCGCAAAATACCGATACAACAAGCTCCAATTGGGCGACATCGGAGGTATTCCAAGAATTCTTGATGCAGGGCAATGTAACGACTCCTATTCACTGGCTGTCATTGCACTCAAACTGAAAGAAGTTTTCGGACTGGACGACATCAACGAGTTACCAATCGTTTATAACATCGCGTGGTACGAGCAAAAGGCTGTGATTGTATTACTGGCACTATTATCACTTGGTGTGAAAAACATTCACCTGGGACCAACATTGCCGGCATTTCTTTCACCAAATGTTGCAAAAGTACTGGTTGAACAATTTGGAATAGCTCCTATCTCCACTGTAGAAGAAGACATGGCAGAATTGATTGGATAAAATATCAGGGAAAAGGGTTAATTTCTGACACGGAGCGGGCGATATTTTTATCGCCCGCTTTTTTTTTATCACAGCGGGGGGATTTTTTTATCAGCAAAACAATCATCTAAATCCTTATCGTTGAATGAGCCATTATTTTTTTTAGAAAGGAAACATTGATTAAATAATTAAGACTTATTTCAAATTACACAAAAAGTGTAAAATATATTTAAAAGCCACATTTGTTTTTAGTATTTTTATTTAACACAAAAGAGGTATTTCATTGCTTAATTAGTTAATTTCAATATCAACAACCTGACTATGAAACAATTTAAATTCATTCGATGGTTTATTCCCCCTGACCATTGGAAATTTCCGGTTATCATTTTACTGGGAATATTTGTCGGTCTGGGTGCCTTTGTCATTCATGTTTCCAAAGCACCCTCCTACATGTCTGATGAACCTCAAACCTGCGTCAACTGTCACATTATGGCACCCCAATATGCCACATGGAGTCACAGTTCGCATCGCGAATGGACCAATTGCAATGATTGTCATGTTCCGCACAATAATATTGCAAACCACTATTTCTTTAAAGCAAAGGACGGAATGCGGCACTCTTTTATGTTTACCTTCCGCCTGGAACCACAGGTAATATTTATACAACAGGCCGGGAAAGATGTTGTTGATCAGAATTGCAGACGTTGTCACGAAGAATTAATATCAGATACCAAACTTACCACCATGCAGTCGGATATTCACCGGGATATCGAAGACCGTTACTGCACAGATTGTCACAGGGAAACACCACATGGGCGGGTAAACAGTCTTTCAAGTGTCCCGGACGCAACAGGGGTTCCTCTTCCCGAAAGTCCAGTTCCGGAATGGTTACAACCCAAAGATGATAAGTAAAATATAAAATAACCCTCTAAGATTTAATCAAATGAAACCAATCAGCGAACAAATAAAAGAAAAACCATGGCTTGGGTGGCTGATCTTTTTTGCCACCATAATCGTAGTTTTTATTCTTGGTCTATTTGCCTCATCAATCGTTGAACGCCGCGCTGAAGCCCAGTTTACCTATACCCCTCAGGTGGAGCATGATCAATATGAACCACGCAATGATGTATGGGGAGAAAACTTTCCCCGCCAATATCAGACCTATAAGCAAACGCAGGATACTTCATTTCAAAGCAAGTACAATGGCGCAAAAAAAGTTGACATGCTTGAAAATTATCCTGAAATGGTCATTCTCTGGGCTGATTACGCATTTGCAAAGGAATACAACCAGGGACGCGGACATTATCATTCCATCAATGACCTACATGAAATTCTGCGAACAGGAGCACCCATCGATGGAAAAGAGAGCCCCATGCCTAACACCTGCTGGACCTGTAAAAGTCCGGATGTTCCACGCTTAATGAGCGAAATCGGAGCGGCAGAATTTTACAAAGGCAGTTGGGAAGAAAAAGGGCACGAAATAGTTAACCCGGTAGGTTGTGCCGATTGTCACGATGCAAAAACGATGAATCTGCGTATTTCAAGGCCGGCTTTAATAGAGGCTTTCGAACGCCAGGGAAAGGATATAACCATGGCTTCTCATCAGGAAATGCGTTCCCTGGTTTGTGCCCAATGTCACGTGGAGTACTATTTCAATAAAGAAAAGGTAGAGGGAGTAAATTATCTCACTTTCCCCTGGGACAACGGTTTTGCTGTTGAAGACATGGAGAAATATTATGATGATATGGGATTCTCAGACTGGACACATGGCTTGAGTCGTGCTCCAATGATTAAAGCACAGCATCCCGATTATGAGGTTTACAAAACAGGGATCCATGCATCAAGGGGAGTTTCATGCGCCGATTGCCATATGCCTTACATGAATGAAGGAGGGCAGAAATTCACAGATCACCATATCCAGAGTCCTTTGAATAATGTTGCTAATTCCTGCCAGGTATGTCATCGTGATGAAACAGAAGAACTCGTTGCTACCGTTTACAAACGTCAGGATCAGATCCAGCATAACAGAGAACAACTGGAAAAAATACTGGTACGCGCTCATGTGGAAG
Organism: uncultured Marinilabiliaceae bacterium; assembly: GCA_964403175.1. Lineage (GTDB taxonomy): Bacteria > Bacteroidota > Bacteroidia > Bacteroidales > Marinilabiliaceae > Marinilabilia. The sequence continues at coordinate 9,405 of CAYOFH010000082.1, read as the reverse complement.
CCAAACATGCCTGGGATTATGGAGCAACAGAGGATCAAATGGAAGACGTCCTGATGGATATCCGTCACGCTCAGTGGCGTTGGGATTTTTCGGCTGCCGGCCACGGAAATTCCTTCCACAATCCGGTCGAAATGGGACGCATCATCGGAGATGGAATCGGTATCGCTCAGGAAGCACGTATTAAGCTTTCACGTATACTGGCATCTCTGGGTCACAATGAAGCTATTGATTATCCTGACATCAGCACCAAGGCTAAGGCACAGGCCTACCTTGGCATGGATATGGAGAAAATGAATGAGGAGAAGGAAACTTTCCTCAATACCGTAGTCCCTGTATGGCTGGAAATTGCAGAAGAACGGGAAGCCAACTATCCCGTACAGATCAATTAATTTTTAAAGGAGTTAACGGCTTCCTCCAAGACATGAAAGTTCCAATAACGATTTCTATCTAACCGGAAACGTCATTGGAACTTATTATTAATTTTCGTCAGGAAGTAAAAAAAAAGTAATATAAAAACAAAAAAGTCTGATCCCGGTTAAAGATCAGACTTTTATGCTGTTTGTTTGAAAACGTATCGTAAATTAATACTCGATAGGTGGTAAATTATTCTGAAACTACTTCAAAATCAATTTCCACTTTTACATCTCTGTGAAGTTTCACAACAGCTTTATAGCTGCCAACTTCTTTCACTGTATCTTCAGGAATAGAGATATTCTTGCGTTCGATGTTGAAACCATCTTTTTCCAGGGCTTCGGCAATCTGTATATTATTTACAGAACCAAAAATCTTACCTGTAGTACTGGTCTTTGCACCGACAGTAACCTTCTTACCTTCAAGTTGCTTGGCCATCTCAAGGGCTTCATTACGAATTTTCTCTTCCTTATGGGCCTGTTGCTTTTTATTTTCGGCAAAAACTTTCTTGGCCGATTCGGTAGCAAGGGTGGCGATTCCATGTGGAATAAGGTAGTTACGACCATATCCCGGACGCACAACTACTATATCATTTTTGTGACCCAGATTGGCCACATCTTCTTTCAAAATTACTTCCATCTTGTTTTCCTCCTTGTTTATTTCATCAAATCGGTTACATAAGGCAACAAGGCCAGGTGACGGGCTCTCTTTACTGCCTGGGATACTTTTCTCTGAAATTTCAACGAAGTACCAGTCAAACGACGAGGTAAAATCTTACCTTGCTCGTTAAGGAACTTCTTAAGGAACTCCGGATCTTTGTAATCCACATACTTAATTCCGTTCTTTTTAAAACGGCAGTACTTTTTCTTTTTGATTTCAACCGACGGAGGAGTCAGATATCTGATTTCACTTTGATTTTGTGCCATGGTTTAGCTCTCCTTTCCTTCTTTTTTGGTTTTACTTCTTCTTTTCTCGCTGTACTGAATAGCGTACTTGTCCAATTTAAAGGTCAGGAATCGAATAATGCGCTCGTCGCGTCGATACTGCACTTCCAGCTTGTCAACAAAAGTTGGATCAGCTTTAAACTCAAACAACTGGTAAAAACCGGTTGATTTCTTCTGGATGGGGTAAGCCAGCTTGCGGAGGCCCCAGTTCTCCTCGTGCACAATTTCTCCCCCTGATTCAGAGATCATTTTCCTGAATTTGTCCACCGTCTCCTTCATCTGACCATCAGATAAAACGGGAGTTAAAATGAAAACGGTTTCATAATGGTTTTGCATAAACTCTTAAAATTAAATTAAACATTATTATTCGCTAATGCGGCGCAAAAGTAGTACTTTTTTTTCAATTAACCACAATTTGGCAATGATCAATTACCAATGATCAATTATTAATTATTAATGGTGTCCAAATCATTTTCCCAAAAGGGGTTTCATTCCTTAAACCCTGACTTACTTTAGTTCACGATACAATTATTTTGGCGTTCATAATTTCCGCTACCCTCCAATTCTTGTCTTGATGCAAGAAAGTAAGCAAAGATCAGCCCCCATCAAGCCTGTCAGTACATTCAAGATATTTATTTAGAACGGAATTGAACTATGATCATTATTCATTGATCATTGTTCACTGTTCATTGATCATTATTCATTGATCATTGTTCATTGATCATTGTTCTCCGTGTTGACCAAAATACTTCATAAACTGAACTCTTTCAAACACTTCTCCATGCTTGGGAGTCAGTTTTTGTCCAAATTTGCGGACTGCCTCAATATCGGCCAAATCTTTTTTCTCCATCCACTTTACAAGTCCTGACAGAAGATCACGTATATATCCGGGACCATTCTTGTAAATAGCAGACACCACCTGCACCGAATTGGCACCTGACAGCAACATTTTGAACATGGAATCAGGGGTATGAATACCTCCTGAAGCGCTAAGATCACAATTTACCTGTTCTTTCAGCATAGCAATCCAGCGTAAAGAATCGGTATAATCTGTTGAGTTGGAATAAATGGGCCCTGAAGCAATACGGTCATTTTCCAGATCAATATCAGGACTGTAAAAACGGTTAAACATGACAATTCCATCGACTCCCAGCCTATCGAACTTAGAAACAACATTGGCCAAATCTGTAAAATAAGGACTTATTTTCACAGAAACAGGAAGGTTCACATGCTCTTTAACCCTTTTGACAATCTCGGAATATCCGTTAAGAATGTCTCCGGCAGGTATATCAATATTAGATGGAATGCGATAAAGATTTAATTCCAGAGCATCAGCACCGGCATCTTCCAGCAATTTGGCATACGAAAACCATTCGCCTACCGAATAGCAATTGATACTGGCAATAACAGGCACATTGGTTTTCGATTTAATTTCATCTATTAGAGCCCGCTGATTTTTGAAGGTATTTTCTTTTAATTGATAGTCAAAATAGTCCAGAAACTCCAGATTATTTTCCTGCCTCCCCATTTTTTCTTTCAGGGTTTTCTCGTGTTCAAGAATAATTTCCTCTTCAAACAAAGATTTAAGGACAACGCCGCCAGCTCCATAATCAACCATTTTGAGTATAGAATCTGCCGAACCGGTTAAACCACTACTGCCGACAATAAGAGGGTTTTTAAAATCTAATCCGAGATATTTTGTTTTTAAGTCAATCATAATAAGACATTTTGGTTGGAGTTTGTAGAAAATTTAATGGCTCTCCGATGCAGTTTCAGACTTCAAAGCACTTGCAAATTCAGCATCCATTGCCTTGGCAGCCCTTCGTCCATCTCCCATAGCAAGAATAACGGTAGCTCCTCCCCTTACAATATCTCCACCGGCAAACATAAAGGGCACTGAGGTCTGCAATGATTCATCATCCACCACCAGTGTACTCCAATCGGTAGTTTTCAAATCAGGAAGAGACTGAGGGATTAATGGGTTCGGAGAAACTCCTACACTAACCACCACGATATCCACATCAAGCAGATATTCAGATCCTTCCACTGGCACAGGTCTACGGCGACCACTGGCATCGGGCTCTCCCAGTTCCATTCGTTGAATCCGGGCCTGAAGAACATATCCTTTGGAATCGCCAATATATTCAATAGGATTTTGAAGATTTAAAAATTCTACCCCCTCCTCTTTGGCATGTTTGATTTCCTCAACACGGGCAGGCATTTCTTCCTCTGATCGACGGTAAATAATCATAGCTTTTTCAGCACCAAGTCTCAAAGCAGTCCGCACAGAATCCATAGCTGTATTTCCACCACCAATAACCGCGACTCGTTTCCCTTTAAGAATGGGTGTATCGGTTTCTATCTTGTTAGCTTCCATCAGATTCACACGGGTCAAATACTCATTAGAACTTAAAATTCCCACCAGATTCTCACCGGGAATTCCCATAAAACGGGGCAAACCGGCACCACTACCAACAAAGAAAGCTTTGAAACCCTCCTCTTTAAGGTCTTCGACCGTGGCAGTTTTTCCGACTATGAAGTTGGTCTCAAACTTCACACCCATACTTTTAAGGTTCTCAATTTCTACATCGACCACATCGTTGGGCAAACGAAATTCAGGAATTCCATATTTCAATACTCCTCCAATCTCATGAAGAGCTTCAAATACAGTTACATCATATCCCATCTTGGCCATATCACCTGCAAAAGATAGACCGGCAGGCCCTGAACCAATACAGGCAACTTTTATATTTTTTGATTCTGCGATATGGGGAACAGAAATACTTCCTGATTCACGCTCATAATCTGCTGCAAAACGTTCCAGATGACCAATAGCTACAGGGTCTTTCTTTAATTTCAGGGTATAAAAACAATTTGCTTCGCACTGTTTTTCCTGAGGGCAGACACGACCACAGACAGCCGGAAGGGCACTGGTTTCTTTCAAAACTTTTGCAGATTCCAGAAACTCCTCCCGCTCTATGTTTTTAATAAACTTGGGAATATTAATCTCTACCGGGCATCCTTCAATACAGGTAGGATTAGCACAATCAAGGCAACGTTGAGCTTCATGGATCGCTTCTTCAGCTGATAATCCGCGGTTTACCTCAACATAACTTCTACTGCGCTCCAGCGGATCAGCCTCAGGCATTGTTACCCGTTCAAATCCAGTTCTTTCCTTATTTTTTATTTTTCCACGTAATTCTTTTCTCCAGGCAGCATCCCGCTCCTGTTTCAATATATCTTGTTTTTCCATGATTCTCCTGTTTACTTTTGCTTTTTCAGAAAACGTTCGTTGGCATCTTTCTCAAAATCCTTATATCCGCCAAGTCGCATCAACATCTCATCAAAATCCACTTTGTGAGCATCAAATTCCGGACCGTCAACACAAACAAATTTGGTCTTTCCGTCAACTGTAACTCTGCAAGCGCCGCACATCCCTGTTCCATCCACCATAATGGTATTCAAACTGACAATAGAGGGAATTTTATATTTACGCGTCACCTCCGAGGCGAACTTCATCATAATAGCAGGACCTATAATTACCGCTTCATCTATTTTCTCACGGTTAATAATTTTCTCCATCCCCTCTGTAACAAGTCCTTTTTCACCGTAAGAACCATCATCGGTCATAACAATAAGTTCATCGGAATACTCACGAATCTGATCTTCCAGAATAATAAGATCTTTACTTCTTGCAGCAATTATCGAAATCACCCTGTTACCGGCTTTTTTGCAGGCCTCAACAATAGGTAATAAAGGGGCTACACCTACACCTCCGCCACAGGCAAGGATAGTACCTGCCTTTTTCACATCAGTCGCCTGTCCAAGAGGCCCCACAAGGTCTAAAATTGCATCTCCCGGCTCAAGCTCTGCAAGTTTTCGTGAAGTAACTCCTACTCTTTGAATAACAAGTGTTATAGTCCCTTTCGAAACATCTGAAGAAGAAATCGTTAATGGTATCCGCTCGCCTTTCTCATCCACCCGCACAATAACGAAATGGCCGGCACGCCGGGCTTTAGCCACTCTGGGTGCTTCTATTTCCAAACAAACAACATTCTCTGAAAAGAATTCTTTACTTACAACTTTATTCATTTTTCGATTGGTAAGTTATAAATTATGTTTTGACTCTGTCTTTTACATTATAATTATGCAAAAAATTGAGAGCAAAAGTAATAATATCCTTTTTGAAGGCCAAAGTTGAGTGCTTTTAGGCATCTAATTTACAATGTATAAAAATAAAAACAGGTGTTTATATTTTTTTAGCACTAATTGGCAACGACCCAGTGATAGGATTGGTTCCACCTAAAAAAGGCCCTTTGGTCAATAGAGAGTACGTTTTTTCAGAACACCCTGAAAAAAAGCCTTTCAGAGGATTCGGGTCAGTGTAAATATTTGTATTTCCAACCTCTATGAAAATGCAACTAATTCAGCCCGGTGACAACACCCCGGTAATGATAAGAATTGAAAGCATTCATTTTTAATATCAATCATCCAGGTACCATGTTTTACTTTGCCCAGGATGAAATAACGTGAGAGCTCGGTCCGGGGAAAGAGAATGAAACTTTCAAAACGCACAGCAATTAAACACTCTCAATGTTTCTGTTCCATAAAATATCCCCTATTTTTGTGACAGTAAAATAAGGAATTATTTATGTGTGCAAAAAAGAAAAAATACAGTTCCGGGGGCATGGTTTTCAGTACCAATCCTGATTTTAACCCCGATGATTATATCGAAAAAGAAGATATTCAATCTATTTCTCCGGAAAAACAAAACCTTCGGGTAATGCTCGATCGCAAACAAAGAAAAGGTAAGGTTGTAACACTAATTACTGGTTTTGAAGGACCGGAAGAAGAACTTCAGGATTTGGGCAAGAAACTTAAAAATTCTTGTGGAACTGGCGGATCGGTCAAAAATGGAGAAATCATTATCCAAGGTGATTTTGCTACCAGGATTCTTGATTATCTTAAAGGTAATGGTTACACCCAAACAAAAAAATCAGGTGGCTGAAAAATACCAACATCTAGGGATTGGGTATGTAAGTAAGTGCAGCTATTTTTGCACACGATGAAGAAAAGTTACACATACTGGCGTACCCCTCTCAGCAGGAAACCTATAAGCTTGTCATTATTATTGGCACAGTTTTTTATCATTGTTTCTTATGCTTTCTTTATCCATACCCATGTCCTTGAGGATGGAACAAGAGTTGTTCATGCCCATTTCTTTTCCAAAGAGGATGTAAACAATACGAAATCATCTGATGATAATAATTCCGAAAACCAGCCTGCAAGTCATCAGCATACATGTTTCAGCTTTTCCTTTTTTACAAATATCAACCTCCTTTTTAAAAACAAACAGGTTGAATTTAATTTTTCCCCCACTTGTCAGCTGTTGTACCGGACAACACAAACTCCCATACTTCGGTTTTTACCTCAGAGCTTCAGCTCATTGAGGGCCCCTCCCGGTCAGCTGATTTAAACGATAGTCATCAACAGACCAACAATCCGGAATAGTTATGTTCGTTTGAAAATTTAACTCATTCTGCATTTTGATTCTGCTTAATTTATAGAATATCATAATTAAGATGATGACTAATCCGGAAAAGTCAAGTCAATTTCTAAAGCAGGAAGCCTAGCCTCGTTATTGAATATTAAAATAATCAGGTGGTCGAATTGGTCTGCCCCAAAGCAGCCATCCGAACACCATAGACAAACTTAGAAAAATGAAATTCAGCAACTTCATTACTTACATCATTACTGTATTATTATTCTCTTTTTCAATAAGCAGTTCAGCAACCGAAAAGCCGGAATATAAAAACCCACCGGCAGCCATACTTCAGGGAGAAATTTCATCAAACGGAGAGCCTCTCCCCTATGCCACGGTGCAAATTAAATCAACCATGATAGGTACTGCGACCACCGAAACCGGAAATTACGAAATGTCGGCCCCCGAAGGCAAACATACAGTTGTTGTCCGTGCAATAGGGTATAAACCTGCAGAAAAAGAAATAGAAATTACAGCCGGACAAACCCATCATTTGTCTCTTGACATTAAAGAGGATGTTCTCGGACTGGAACAAGTAGTGGTTACAGCCGACCGAAACAGTGAAAAAAGAAAGGAATCTTCGGTAATCGTTAACACCCTTAATAATGCAATGCTTGAAGCAGTGCAAACAGCTAATCTCAGCGAAGGACTGGCTTACAGTCCCGGGCTCCGCATCGAAAACAATTGTGGGAACTGCGGAGCCAACTCGCTTCGCATGAACGGTCTGGATGGTCCTTACTCTCAAATATTAATCAACGGGCGTCCGATTTTTAGTGGTCTGGCTGCAGTTTACGGACTAGAACTCATGCCCGCCAATATGATAGATCGGGTGGAAGTAGTACGCGGTGGCGGTTCGGCTCTTTACGGGAGCAATGCTATTGCAGGAACGGTAAATGTAATAACCCGTGAACCCTCCAGCAATCAATATTCCATCAGCTCTCAGTCAGCTCATATTGGAAGTTTCCTGGACAATGCTGATCCCGGAAGTGAACATCAGGTGAATTTCAATGCTACACTTTCCGGAAAAGAAAATAAAAACGGTCTTGCTCTCTATGGATCCATCAGGGAAAGGACTCCTTTTGATGCCAATAATGACGGATTTTCCGAATTATCAGAAATTGGAAATACCACCCTTGGAGCTCAGTGGTCACTGAGAACAGGATACAAAAGTAAACTGGTTACTGATTTCTTTCACATAAAAGAAATTCGCAGAGGCGGAGACCGATTTGATAATCCTCTCCATGAAGCAATCATTGCTGAAGCAACTGACCACAATATCAATACCGGAAGTGTTTCCTGGCACCTGTTTACAGGAGCCAACCAGGAGTTGAATATGTACATGGCAGCTCAGGATATAAAAAGAGATTCTTATTACGGCGCAGGACAAGCACTGGATGCTTACGGAAACACACATGACCTTTCATATTCGGGTGGTGTTCAATATAAATTCCTTACACCTGCCATTGATGTTATTTCAGGAGCAGAAATTAACGGAGGTAACCTGCTGGACAAAAAATTGGGTTATCGCGAGTTTGAAGTAGATGAAGAAAATCTTGAGATTATTGAAAATCAGATTCCTGCCAGAACAATTGCCGATCAGAAAACATCAGTGGCAGGAGTGTATACACAATTGGAAAAGAATATAGGGGAATTTTCAATTTCAGGAGGACTACGGTTAGACCATTATAATATTTCTGACAACATTAGTGAAAGTGACCTTTCAAACAATGTATTGAGTCCCAGATTAACCATACTTTACGGACGTACTAATCCGTTTCAGGTTAGAGCAAGTTACGCCAAAGGGTATCGGGCACCACAAATATTTGACGAAGATTTACACATCGAAACATCTGACAGCCGCCAGGTAATTCATGAAAATGCCTCCGATCTGAAGCAGGAAACAAGCCATAGCTTTACTGGCTCATTGAGCTATATCATAGAAGATGAAAGCTCTAGTCTGGAGTTACTGACGGAATTTTTTCACACCAAACTTCAGGATCCTTTTGCCAATGAAATAGGAACACCTGATGCTAACGGCCAGGTGATTTACACACGGGTTAATGAAGAGGAAGGTGCAACTGTACAAGGAGTAAACATTGAAGCCACATGGGTACCGTCTGGGAGGTTTGACTTAAACACCGGTTTTACAATTCAAACCAGTGAGTATGGTGCTCCTCAGGATTTTAACGAAACTCGTTTTTTCAGAACTCCCGATAATTACGGATTTCTCACACTCAACTGGGAGCCAAAAGAACATTGGGAACTCTCTACTAATGCTATTTATACCGGCAAAATGTTAGTTCCTTATTTTGGGCCTTCGGCTGCAGATCCTGAAACAGGAATTCTCAAGGAGTCAGATCCCTTTTTCGACTGGTCTGTAAAGGTTACCTATTGCCTTGAAACAAAACTTGGAGATTTTGATTTCTTCGCAGGAACAAAAAATATACTCAACAGCTACCAAAGCGACTTTGATACCGGAAAAGACAGAGATCCCGGATATATTTACGG
>CAYOFH010000081.1:0-14956 GCA_964403175.1 uncultured Marinilabiliaceae bacterium | reverse complement strand
AATCTTGTGGGAACCATTGAACAAGCTATTGAGAAAGGTGAAAAATTACTCAAAGAAGCCAAATAAACCCAATGGAAGATCTTTATCTGGAAATAGTCACACCTGAGAAAATTCTGTACGACGGGCCTGTAGGACTTGTGGAAGTGCCCGGAGCCGACGGAAGGTTTGTGCTTTTGCGTGATCACGCCCCGATTATCTCAACTCTGGTAAGGGGAGATATTCGGGTAATTGGTAAGGATGGGTATGATCATAAGTTTCATTGTAAGCAGGGAGTACTGGAATGCCACGACAACCATGCTGTAATTTTGATGGACGAGATTCCTGACCAAAATGAAGCGGATCTGTAAATTTATCCTGAAATATAATCTTCCCATTCTCTTTCCTATTTCCTTTAACAGGTGTTTTCCAGTTTACATTTGTTCCAAATATCACCTACTATTCAAATCTTCCTCCCGTAAGGGCACAAAGAGAGGCTATTCCCCTGCTTGTCAGGGTTTTAGTCGGGCCTTTCCAAATTTTCATGATTGATTTCCTGTTTTTTGTCTGTGGTTTCCCTATTTTTGTCTAATATTATATAAAAAAGAAATTTCCTTATGCATGCTTTAATGACAGGGAAATTAAATCTAAAAAAGGAAAAACGATGACTTTTAGCGAAACCTGTAACAAGATTTTTAGCCAGACCACCGAGCATTATCATGAATTTGATAATGTAGATGCAACACCCCAAAATCCTTATGCTGAAGGAACCATTGAGGATTTGCTTTTCCGAAAAAACTGGATTGATGCCGTACAATGGCATCTTGAGGATATCATTCGTGATCCTGCTATAAAGCCGGACGAAGCCCTTAAAATAAAACGTCGTATTGATAGTTCCAATCAGGACAGAACTGATCTGGTAGAATCAATTGATGACTTTTTTATGGAAGAATATAAGGAAGTTGAAATAGCTCCCGATGCCACCATTAACACCGAAAGTCCTGCCTGGGCAATTGATCGTCTTTCTATCCTGGCACTCAAAATTTATCACATGGAGCAGGAAGTAAAGCGTACTGATGCATCTCCCGATCACCTGGCGAAGTGTAATTTGAAACTTTCTGTATTGCTTCAGCAGCGTGAGGATTTAAGCACAGCCATCGACCAGCTCATCGGCGATATCGAAGCAGGAAAAAGATATATGAAAACCTACAAGCAGATGAAAATGTACAACGATCCTGCATTGAACCCCATTTTGTATAAAAACAAGAAATAGGTTTTGAAAAAAAGAATTCTTGTTTTTCGTTTCAGCGCGCTGGGCGATGTGGCTATGACCATTCCTGTTTTATGGTCGTTTTTGGAGAAATACCCCACTCATGAGATTTGGTTTGTGTCAAGACCTTTTGCAAAAGATCTGGTAGCGCCGTTGCCCCGGATTCACTTTTTTCCGGTTGATTTAAAGCAGAAGCATAAAGGCCTGGCCGGTCTATTTCGTCTGTTCCGAGAATTAAAAAAGATGGATCCGTGGGATGCTGTGGTTGATTTACACAGCGTTTTGCGTACACATGTGCTTACATCATTTTTTGCCGCTTCGGGAACCAAAGTTTCCCGAATTGACAAAGGGAGAGAGGAAAAGAAGATGTTGACCAGGAAGGAGAATAAGGTCTTTAAACCCTTGCAAGCTACAGTGGAACGTTACCGCCGAACCTTTGCCAAAGCAGGATTCCCATTTGAACTTCAAGCCTTTCCCGGGGGGAAATTATATGGTAAAAACAGCCAGGATCGGAAAACCTCCCCTTGGGGGGATTTGGGGAGTCCCTCTTTTTTAATCGGGATAGCTCCTTTTGCAAAGCACTACTGGAAAATGTGGCCTGAAGAGAAGATGAAAGAACTGCTTCAGATGCTTGACAATAAGGGTGCTTCATTGATTTTATTTGGAGGACCGGGACAGGAGCAGCAAAAATTGGAAGAATGGGCTTCTCATTTAAAAAATGCCCGTACCTTTGCCGGTCAGTTGAGTATGGCAGAAGAATTAAAACTTATGTCGCAGCTCAATGTAATGGTTTCTATGGATTCAGCTAATATGCATCTTGCAAGCCTGGCAGGAACCAGAGTCGTAAGCATATGGGGCGCCACACATCCTTATGCCGGGTTTTATGGTTATGGACAATCTCCTGATGACGCTGTTCAAATTGATTTGGAATGCCGTCCCTGCTCTGTATTTGGAAATAAGCCATGTCACAGAGGCGATTTTGCCTGTATGATGCGAATTTCACCTGCCATGGTACTCAATAGGATTATGAATGTATAAACAGTTTTAGCCTGGATGAAGATTGTATTAATTAATTCAATTGGCAAGAAAAAATGGGGGGGTGGTGAGAAATGGATGATCATGGCTGCTTCCGGATTAATGTCTCTGGGGCACGATATCGTTGTTGTATGCCGTAAAAACTCCTTGCTCTCTCAACGTGCCAGTGCCAATCACATCCCGGTTAAAGAAATAGGGTCTAATTCTGATTTTGATATTTTGGCATGTGCTAAGTTTTACTCTTTTTTTAAAACTTTTAATCCTGCTGTTGTTATAGGATGCCAGAATAAAGATTGGCGGGTTGCATCCATGGCTCTGAAAATATTAGGCAGTCCTGCACGTGTTTATAGCAGGCAAGGATTACAGCTTCTTAAAAATAATTGGTGGTACAAGTATACCATCAAGCTGCTCACTCATGGTATCATTACAAATACTCATACTATTAAAACATATTACGACTCATTTTTACCTGTAAATGACGATTTTGTTAAGGTTATTTTTAATGGGGTGGAAATCATAAATGAACCAATAGAAAATTTTAATTATTCTGAATACATTCCTTGTGAAGTTACTGATCCGATAATTATTCTGTCCACCGGTCGCCTGGCGCATCAAAAAGGATTTAGCTATTTAATTGATGCCTCAAAGCAAATAATCAAAGAAAATCCAAATGTTTTTTTCTTTCTTGCAGGGCATGGAAAATTACGGGATGAACTTCAGAGAAGAATTGAGAGACATGGAATTGAGAAGAATTTTTTTCTTTTGGGTTTCATAGAAAATATTCATTCTATGTTAAAGGGTGCAGATATTTTTGTTTTTTCGTCACTTTATGAAGGGATGCCAAATTCTGTTTTGGAAGCCATGGCTTATGGATTACCCGTTGTTTCCACTCATGTAAATGGAGTTAAAGAATTGATTCAAAACAATGAGAATGGTTGTACTGTTGAACCTAGAGATATTGATGGGTTAAAAATAATATTGACGAAATTAATTCAATCTTCTTCATTGCGCGCAAAACTGGGAACAAATGCAAAGAAAATGGTTGCCGAAAAATTCTCTGTGGATTCTATGATTCAAAATTTAGATAGATTTATTAAAAATCAATAAAGCTTCTAAGTTATTTTTCTGCCTATTATTATCATTCCGGAAAATTTAAAAATTGTACGTTTAATAGATACATCTATATTATTAGCTTTCCGAGTGATTTGAATGAAATTTCCTTATGAAAATCGGTGTGCAAATGTGGTAATAGATACTGTTATTTTCTGAGTATTGTAATAACTAATCTTAATTTAGTTTTTTATAATTTGACTATAAATGAATAAGCCTAAAGCATCACTTATTATATCGGTCTATGATGATGTTGCATCATTAAAAAGTGTTCTTGATTCACTCTTTTTTCAAACAGATAAAAGATTTGAGGTTATTATTTCTGAAGATGCTCAGCATGAAACAATGAAATCATTCCTGGAGTCATATCATTTTGAGGGTCAGTTATTTCATGTTAGTCAACCCGATTTGGGATGGCAAAAAAATAAAGCTCTAAACAAAGCATCTATTTTTTCACATTCCGATCATCTGGTTTACATTGATGGTGATACTGTTTTGCATCCCCGGTTTATGGAATTTCACATTAAAAATTTTAATGAAAATTTAATTTTGGCCGGGAAACGTATTAAACTCGATTATGAGAGTTCGGTTTGGCTGAAAGAAGATTCCGGCAGAGTCCTTCATTTTCAGAATTATCTTTTGCACAATTACTTCGCGATGCGTAAACGGGGTGCTAAGTTTATGGAAGAGGGCATTTTTATTCCTCCCGGTTCATTATTTGGCTTCATTCCTGCTATGCGTAAAATGTCTCATCTAAAAGGATGTAATATGTCTTTTAGCAAAAAGGCATTATACGATATCAATGGTTTTGATGAAGATTATATAAGGCCGGCTATTGGTGAAGATATCGATTTGCAATGGCGATTTTTAGGGAAAGGATATAAACTCTACAGTCTTCGGAATTTAGCAGTTCAATATCATCTGCATCATAAAGAAAACTGGACGAATCAGGATGAAAATATTCAAATGATGGAATTTAAAAAAGAACAGAGGTTATATTATTGTAAAAATGGAATCAAAAAATAAACAATTAAATGTCGGGGTGCTGTTGCCTCATACTCAACTTTATGGTGGTGTTAAGCGTTTTTTGGAAATTGGTAATGCAATGAAAAAAATGGGACACCGGTATACAATTTTTACTCAGGAAGGTTTAGCTCCAAAATGGTTCTCCTTTAATGGAGATGTTCGAACTTTTGATGATTTAAAATCTGAATATTTGGATCTCTTAATGTTTTGTCAACCTGAATATCTGGATTTGACGATAAAAAGCAATGCTAAACGGAAAGTGTTTTATCTCATCAATCCTAAATCTAAAATCAGAAATATTGTAAAAAACAAGGGAATTGAGATTTTTAGTAATTCGACTGGTATTAGAAACACAATATTAAAAAAATATAATGCCACTTCATTCCCAGCTTATGGAGGAATAAATCTTTCCACATTTTTGTATCAGGAACCGGTTGAAAAAGATGTAAACAGCCCTTTTGTAATAATGGCGTACGGCCGCATTTCCAAATACAAGAAAGGCACTCGTGAAGTGGTTAAGGCTTGCGAGAAACTTTACAAAAAAGGCGCGAATATTAAGTTGCTTTTATTTGACTCACCCACCGATAAAAAAGCCAAAAAGGCAATCAAAAATTTTTCAACAAAAGTGCCATACGATTTTGTTCTGAATCATCCGGTAAATGATAATCAGACATTATATCACCGGGCTGATGTATTTGTTTCCGCCGAATTGTCGGGTGGGTGGTCTAATACTTCTGCCGAAGCTATGGCTTGTGGGACTCCTCTTATAGCTACAAATGTAGGCACTCTTGATTTTTTAACACATTTGGAAACGGGCTTTTTGCTGAAGAATGGAAAAGCCAGGCAAATTGAAAAAGCATTATTGTTTTTAATGTCTGATTTCAAGTTAAGAAAACAATTATCATTAAACGGACGGGATCGTATTAATCGTTTTGGTTGGGATGCATTAACAACCCGGATCATTGAGCATATAGATGAATCCTGATGTGGTGCCGGATATCATGATGCATAGCATATTCAGGGTTTTGCGGCTGGGTTACCGGCTCTTTTGAATTAATCGCGAGATATTAGAAAATGATTCGCGTGCTTTGTTTTTTTGGTCAATAGCATTCTCCAGTAATCGTTTTTTATCGGTCAATAATACGGCAGATCCGTTTTTTTCTATTTCTTCAAAGTTGGTTATGTCTTTCATTTGTGGTGGAGCCCATGTATTCATATAGTTTTTTAATTTCGGGATATCAGGATTCAATGCCAAATAAGGAACTCCAAAAGACATGGCTGTGATGATACCATGAAGACTGGTGCCTATAAATAATTCTGAATGGGCAATGGTTTGCATAATTACTGTCAAATTTTCGGGCTCCACCATTTCGCAGGGGTATTGAGCATGCCGCGATAGCCATTGTAATGAAATTTTATCATCATGACCCGGGCAGTTGCCAATTGGGATAAACTTTATTGGCCATTTTGTTTTTTCATGTAGCTTGCAGAGTTCTTTGTTTATGACATCAAGTTTGTTTCCTGTTTTATAATGGCCAATCTGAAAAGCAATGAATTTTTCTTTGCCTTTGGGACCAATATTGTAATAATCACTCATCAGTATAGCACTATCGGGGGTTAGAAGTGCTTTTTTGCAGTTAAAATTATTCTGTAACGAATTAAATGTAGCTTTTTCACGGGCACTTATATACAGGCTTTGGTCGAATAACTGTTTTATTTTTGGAATTTGTCTTTTTACTCCAATCTTTCTACCTCCTACAGCATGAAAAACTATATGAAATTTATTTCTGATTCGGGAGTCAACAGGGATAAAAGGTATAGGGTTTCTGGAAAAGGGAATTATTTTATTTACAGCTCGCTCTATATTTGCCAAAAATTTAAACAGGCTTTGGAGTGATGGATAGAGAAAACTATTAAGTTTAGCCCAATTGGCGTTCAATACTTCTCCGCCTGCAATTAATAAAACGGGTGCTTTTTCTTGGTTAGGTGCACTGAGAATTTTTTTGTATGCATATGTGGGTAATGCTCCATATTCTGATAAATCTGATTTTACGATACCTATGTTGAAAAAATTATAGTCCCCGTATTTTGATAATTCTTTCCTGGCTATTATTGGAAATAGCAAATCTCCATAATTATATCGATCGGAGGCGCTCAATATATAAATGTTTCGTTTCATGTTTGTTTTTATTTATGCATTCAACTTTTTGAGTTGATTAGTATGAATTATTATATGTGCATATGTATATGTAACTGGAATGCACATTACCCGTAACAATATGTTAAATTTTTCAGGGGAGAGTTTAAGCTTTGTACCGTAAAGGTGTAGGGTAGTTTTTTCAGTAATTAAGGGTTGTTAAGGGGACTGAAAAACTGGATTTGAAAAACAGAATGAAGTTAAAACAAAAGTCTGTTAAACCTTTCTAATGTTTTGATATTTAATTATTTAATGCTTCCGGGTATTAATAAACAGATTATCACCATTATACAAATCTGCTTAAATCTATGCTATCCCGAAAATCCGGGACTAATAGTCTGATGTAAAACCAATAAAAGCAATGATTGTTTATTTTAATGTCTGTCTATTCCGTTTGGAGTTTTGATGATATTATTCTTTTTTACTTCATCCCGGATTGCTCTGTTTTTCCGTATTGATTCTTTTGTCATATACGGGCGGCCGTGTTCCAGGTGAATGCATACGGCAGAATATCTTATTTGTTTGGATTTTATACCCAGATTTTGTAATCGCTCTCCCAACTCACGATCCTGACCGCCATAATGCATGTCTTCATTAAAGCCGTTGACTCCCATTAAGTCAGTTTTCCATCCGGATGAATTATGTCCGTTCCAGGATGCATTGGTTGGAGTCAGGAAATTCATAAAACTGCTGAAAGTTTTAGACTTTACCAATTTTGAAATTTTAAAAGTAGGCCTCATTCCCTTTGAAAGCAACCATTGTAAATCGAAGCAATTTTGAGATTTTATGTCATCAATTGATATTGATTTGCTAATATCAATTGGCAGCCTTAATGTGCCACCGGATAAAAAATAATTCTTCTTAGCAAATTTTAAATGGGTTTCAACAAAATCATTTCTGGGAATACAATCACCATCTGAAAAAATCAAATAATCACTTGTAGAGGCAAGAATGGCTTTATTTAATACAGGGCATTTTTGGTAGCCTTCGTCGGGATGCCAGACATGCGTAATATTTAATTTTCCTTTTTCTTTAAATTCATCTATTATTGCACGGGTATCCGGACCACTTCCATCATCTGCAATTACGATTTCAAAGTCATTTATGGTTTGGCATTCATATCCCCACAATACTTTCCGCAGCCATTCTGGTTGGTTATAGGTTGTGAAGATGACGGATGCTTTTTTTTTCATATTTAGAACATTAGATGTAATGTGAACCTGGTCTGTTTTACTTGGTAATACAAAGATAATAATTTCATTTTGCATTATTTGTACTATTCCATGGTTGAAGTTTTAAATATACTGTAGCCCTGTAAATAATAAAATATCCTTTTCCGTACCGGAACTTTCTATTAATGAAACCTTAGTAAATATTTATCTGTATTTTATTATTTATTCTCAGCGGCCAGGTGCTTAAATTTTAAAAACAAACGGTCCGTTGTATTTATAACGCCGGATTACTCTTTTTGCTTACTTTTGTCAATCTTATTTTTAGGTATTCAAGTTTTCGTATAATGAAGAAATTTATATATACATTTTTTCGCACTTACCTGTTTTTGTTGATTTTTTTCGCCTTTTTCAGGGGTTTGTTCATTTTAGTCAATTATAGCTATACGCCTAATGTACCATTTTCTGCATTATTAGCATCATTCATTCCCGGCCTGCGTATGGATCTTTCCTTTTCGGGATATCTCATGCTGCTTGCCATATTGATACAGCTTTTGGCTCTGCCGGGTTTAAGAAGGTTTTGTTATGCATGTATATCATGGCAGTTTTATATTCTCATTCCTGTTTTTACTGCTTTATTGCTTGGCGATGCCAATTTATTCCGTTACTGGGGTGGACATATCAATAGTGAGGCTATTGCCTTTTTAAACACTCCGGAAATTATTCTTAATTCGTTACACTGGTTAGAGATTTTTTTGTTTTTTGTTGTATGGATTGTGATTTCCGTACTGTTTCTTTTTGGCTTTAAACATCTGATTATTCCTAAAAGGGTTAAAAATGATGTTTTTTCCCGGAAACAAACAGTTGTAAAAATGATTATTACAATGTTTATTGGTGCTTTGATGATTATTCCTATCCGGGGCAGTTTTAGTGTAGCACCCATCAATACAGGAGTGGCTTATTTTTCGAAGTACTTATTTGCCAATAATGCAGCCATTAATCCTTTATGGAATCTGGCTTATTCTTTAAAACGTAGCGATGTAAGCCAACAGGAATATTCACTCATGGAAGAGGACAAGGCTCAGGAATTATTTTCACGAATGATGAGAGAGTCAGGAAATTTTCATTCGGTATTGAAAAATGATCGTCCCGATATTGTCGTTATTCTTCTGGAAGGGTTTTCTGGTCAGGCAATAGGGGCAATGGGAGGTGCCGACGTTACCCCCAACTTCGATAAATTGATTAAAGAAGGATTGTTTTTTAATAATGTATATTCTGCAAGTTTTCGTTCCGATTACGGTATGGTTGGTGTTTTGGCTGGTTACCCCGGATTTCCGGGATATTCCATTATGCAATATCCGGAAAAGTCGAAAAATCTGAACTTTTTACCTCGCAAATTAGAGGATGCCGGATATGTGGATTTCAATTTTTTATATGGCGGGGATATGGCTTTTAAAAACCTGAAATCTCTTGTCTCTTTTGCCGGTTTTGATGATGTTGTGGACATTGACGATTTCCCGTCTGCTTACAGGGGTGAAAAATGGGGTGTTCATGATCAGTATGCTTTTAATCGGTTTCTTTCCTTGGTCGAGGAATCTGAATCACCCTCGTTTAACTATTTGTTTACATTAAGTAGTCATGAACCATTTGATGTTCCCATGGAACGGGTTTATGAAGATGACTACCTGAATTCGGTTCATTACACAGACCGGTGTCTGGGAGATTTCTTTCAGCAGGTAAAAACCAGAGGGTTATGGGATAATACTTTATTTATTCTGGTAGCCGATCACGGGGTTGTTGGTCCCCAAAAGGCCGGATATAACAGTCGTGAAAGATACCATATTCCAATGCTCTGGACCGGGGGAGCTGTTGCTGCACTCGATACAGTTGTTTCTAAGTATGCCTCACAAATTGATCTTTCGGCAACATTGCTTCGCCAACTTAATATTGATGCGTCAGAATTCCGGTTCAGTAAAAATATTTTGGATAATGAGGTTGAGGGTTTCGCGTTTCTTCATTACACCGATGGTTTTGGCTATGTTGATGAAAATGTTTTTCAGATGTATGATAAAGGAACACTTCAGCCTTTGGAGATGCACGGTGCTGAATCAAAATCAGATAGCCTGAGAGCCAAAGTTATAATGCAAATTGTGAATAAAGATTTTAGAACAAGGCTTACAAATGGGAGGAAGTAATTTGAAAAGAAAAGATTTTGAAGTAATGGCACCTGTTGGTTCATTTGAATCATTACAGGCAGCCATTCAAGGGGGGGCAGATTCTGTGTATTTTGGTGCAGAACAACTGAATATGCGGTCAAGGTCGTCGAGTAATTTCACCATCGAGGACCTGCGTGAAATTGTAAAGATCGCATCCAAGAGTAATGTTAAAACCTACCTGACCGTTAATACAGTTCTTTACGATACCGATTTACCGGTTATGCACCGGTTGATTGATGTCGCCAAAGAAAGTGGTATCTCTGCCATCATAGCCTCCGATCAGGCAGCTATTAATTATGCCAACAGTATCGGAGTGGAAGTCCATATTTCCACACAAGTGAATATCTCCAATGTAGAAGCCTTAAAGTTTTACAGTCATTTTGCTGATGTTGTTGTGCTGGCAAGGGAACTAAATATGGATCAGGTTAGTGCGATTCATGAAGCTATCGAAAAAGAACAAATTAAAGGACCGTCAGGGGAATTGATTCGTATTGAAATGTTCTCACATGGCGCCTTGTGCATGGCTGTTTCGGGAAAATGTTATCTGAGTCTTCACCAACTTAATTCGTCGGCCAACCGGGGCGGTTGTTTGCAGCCATGCCGGAGGAGTTATATTGTTACAGAAAAAGAAACCGGACAAGAACTTGAGGTGGATAATGAATACATCATGTCTCCCAAAGATTTGAAGACAATTCATTTTCTGAATAAAATGATTGATGCAGGTGTGCGCGTATTTAAAATCGAAGGTAGGGCACGGGGACCGGAATATGTAAAAACGGTTGTTTCAAGTTACAGCGAAGCCATTAGTTCTGTTCTTGATGGCTCCTATTCGCAGGGGAAAATTGATCACTGGGACAAACAGTTGGCTTCTGTCTTTAATCGTGGGTTCTGGGATGGCTATTATCTTGGACAGAAACTGGGTGAGTGGAGTGCCAACTACGGTTCTCTTGCAACCCGGAAAAAAGTATATCTCGGAAAAGGAACCAATTATTTTCCTAAAATTGGGGTTGCTGAATTTGTGCTGGAAACCAAAAATCTTAAGGTTGGTGATGAAATTCTTATTACAGGACCCACCACCGGAGTTGTGGAAATGAAGGTGCCTGAGATAAGAGTTGATCTGGTACAAGTGAACGAAGCAAAAAAAGGGGATCATTTTTCAATCCCTGTAAAAGAAAAGATCCGCAGATCCGATAAACTATATAAATGGGTAAGTCCTGAGCACAAGGATGTCAGACGGAGTTAAAATGGAGTTTTCAAATTTATTTAAGCATGGTCATCTATTTTCTCTCCTCTCCGATCTCTCTATTCTCCAACCTCTAATTCTCTAAATCAATATTTATGGAGCACTATGGTAACCTAATAAAAATGTCCAGTAAACTTGAAGGAAAAGAAGTCTCTTATTTTCTAAAACTCGGCGAAGATGAAATAGAGATGACCCCACTGCTGGACAAAAAATTAAAGTTGACCTATCAAAATAAAATAAACTGCATTAAGTGTGGCAAAGAAACCAAAAAATCCTTCGGACAGGGATTTTGTTATCAGTGTTTTATTTCTGCCCCGGAGGCAGATGAGTGTGTTTTACGTCCGGAGCGATGCAGGGCCCATTTAGGGATTTCACGTGATATGAAATGGTCGGAAGATCACTGTTTACAGCCACACATAGTTTATTTGGCTGTCAGCGGAGGTTTAAAGGTGGGCATCACCCGACTTTCGCAGATTCCCATTCGCTGGATCGATCAGGGAGCCGAAAGGGCAATACGGATATGCCAGGTGCCCAACAGACATATTGCCGGAGTGGTGGAGAAGTTTCTGATGAATCATTTTGGCGATAAGACCAACTGGAAAAAGATGGTAACCAATGAGATCCTTCCGGAGATTGATCTCAGAGCCGAAAAAATAAGAGCTATCGAACTGTTGCCTGCTGAACTCAAGCGGTATGCCTTCCCACAGGACAATGAGGTTTTTGATTTTTCTTACCCGGTAAAAGAATGGCCAAAGAAGCCATCCCAGTATAATTTTGATAAAGAAACTGAGATTGAAGGAATATTGAAAGGAATCCGCGGACAATATCTGATCTTCGATAATCAATATGTTTTGAATGTCAGAAGATTCTCGGGTTATAAAATACAATTGATGTCAGACTAAGAGCGATTTAGTAATTGGTGTAAAGTGCCCGATAACAAATTGTTATCATAACTTTCTTTGATATTTTTAATGATCGTTGCAAAAAATTGAGTTTTAAAAAGAAACCAAAGTCAAACAATTACGTAGCAATGTGATATATAATCAAATTGATTTTTTTGAGAATTAGAGCGGTTTGTTTATTCAAAATTATCAGAATTAATTTTTTTATATGCAGATGATAGATTAGTCGTTGACCGGAAATTCCGGATTAATGGGTTACTTTGAACAAAAATTTTATTAAAAACAAAATGAAAAAGTTTTACTTGATGTTGGTTTTGCTTGTTGCATTACCAATTTTGATGGAAGGCCAGGTAGCGAAGTACAAGGCGGTTTTTACTCTTAACTTTATTCGCTATATTGGGTGGCCCGATGATGCACGCCAGGGGGATTTTGTGATTGGGGTTTTACAGGATTCCGATATTGCAAGGAGAATTGATGGTCAGGCAGAAGGGAAGAAATTCGGCCTTCAGAATGTTGTTATTAAAGAATTTAAATCCGTCGACGAAGTCACCAATTGCCAGGTTCTTTATGTCTCTGACAGAGTTAATTTTTCCAGAAACGCTGGTCAGATTAAACAAAAACTTGGAAAAAGTTCATTGATCGTAACCGAAAGTGAAGGGGCTACTGAGCAGGGTTCAATGATAAATTTTGTAGTCAGGAATGAAGTTCTTAAGTTTGAACTGCATAAGGGAAATGCTTCAGGCAATGGGCTTCAGATCAGTTCGAGGTTGGAAAACATGTCCTCGGCGATTGTCTTGTAAAGAAATATTGTTGTAATGTTACTATAACCCCGGGTTGGGATTTGAATTTCAACCCAGGGATTTTTGTTGAATTTGTCAGCAAAACCTGGGGGTCTATGAAAAAATTTTGTTCATGAAGCTGAAGAATAATGTAAGCATTGCCCAAAAGTTGATTTTCGGATTTGGGCTCATTTTAGTGGTAATTTTAATTAACGCTATTCTCACACTAGGAACACTTACCCGGAGTAAAAATCTTACCAATCAGGTTACAAGTGTTTATTCGCCTACAACAGAAATGCTTGGCGATTTGGAGATGATGGTAACCCAGACGAAAATGTTGATAAAAAACTGGGTGTATATCGATCGCCAGGGCGGCACACCTGATAAATTGAGGCTTGAAGTAATCCATGAAAAGGAGATGCCTCAGTTAAAAGAAGAATTGCTTCAGCTTTCGGATGAATGGGATAATCAGGATGATCACGAAGAATTAAATACCATTTTTTCCCGGATCGACTCTTTGTTCGAAATGCATAAGACAATCATGGGATTGCTTAGCACTTTCGAGGCTTACGATGATCCGATGGTTACCTTTGAGGTAGAACCCATGGTTGTTGAAGGAGGTGATGTTATAGATCTGAGTGATCAGATTATCGATGATGTATCTTCTCTTAGTACAAAATACCTTGTTCAATATGAGGAATCCCTTCAGGACATGAACAGTAACTTCACGTCATTTACCTGGTTTACGGCATTAATGAGTATTATTTTAATTGCTGCTTCCCTTATTATCGGGTTTGTGCTTTACAATACTATTGTAAAACCCCTTTCCAAAGGAGTTTCTTTTGCTCAGGCATTTGGCAAAGGAGATCTTACCGCCCGGGTGGATGTGAACCAGAACGATGAAATTGGTATTTTGGCAAGGGAACTTGGAGCGATGGCTCAAAACCTAAAAAATACCGTGGTTACCATTAAGCGAAATGCGCTGGATCTTGTGAGTTCTGGTAAGAATCTTCGCGATAGTTCACAGCAATTGTCACGTGGATCTGCCGACCAGGCTGCTTCCGCTGAGGAGGTTTCTACTTCTATTGAGGAAATGGTTGCCAATATTGATCAGAACACTGATAACGCAATTCAGACTGAGAAAATAACGGTTGAAACCGCAAAGGAGGTTAAAATAGCAAATCAGCTTTCTTCTGAAGCAGTAAAAGCCATGGAAGACATTTCTGAAAGAATTTCTATCATTAGTGATATTGCTTTTCAAACCAATATTCTGGCACTTAACGCTGCTGTTGAAGCAGCCCGTGCAGGTGAACACGGTCGTGGTTTCTCTGTTGTGGCTGCTGAAGTACGCAAATTGGCCGAAAAGAGTAAAGTTGCCGCTGACGATATTGTGACTCTGGTTTCCAAAGGTCTGAAAGTATCTAAAGAAGCAGGGGCCAAATCTAAAATGCTTGTTCCTGATATTGAGAAAACCACTCAGCTTATTAAGGAAATTACAGCTGCCAGTATGGAACAGAAAACCGGTGCAGATCAGATTAATCAGGCAATGCAGCAGCTTAACATGATTACTCAGGAAAATGCATCTTCTTCTGATATGCTTACCAATAGTTCTGAACAGTTGTCCGATCTTGCCGGAAACCTTCAGAAGGCGGTGGAGATCTTTATAATTGGAGATGTGGCAGATTTAAAAACTAAGGAAAAAGAGACTCCGAAAGAACAAACAAAAGCACAGAAAAGAGTCGATGCAAAGAAAAAGGAGAATGCCGGGAATAGTACTGAATCTTCCTCCAAAAAGGAAAGTAAGGGGACTAATCAAAAGCCAAACCTTGGAAATCTAGGACGTGAGTTTGATTTGGATAATTACGAGAAATTTTAAACCAATGAAACGAGCATGGAACTTTGATTTTTCAAACTTGCCACTAAAGTGCATGTATAAAAGAATTGCGAGTTCCATCCGACATTAAGAAATAAAATTTTATACGGATGAAACGAGCATGATATTTTTTAAGGATAATATCACAAAAAAATATGAT
>CAYOFH010000080.1:0-14974 GCA_964403175.1 uncultured Marinilabiliaceae bacterium | reverse complement strand
AAATAAAAAACCAGACAATAAGAAATATAAAATCGTTATACAAGAATAATTGATTCAATTACCCTGAAAAATGGTTGTAATCTTAAATAATAAGACTGAAACAGGATTCAATATTAGAAAACGCAAGACTTACATCATAAAAAACACCATTTATATCATTATTTTTTTGCAGGAAACACTAAATTTGATTTTTGACCGAAAGAGAACTATCACAAAACTAAATAACAACAGGATGAAAAAAATTAAACACCTACTTACATTACTCGCCTTCTCATTATTTTCAATAGTTTTTTTTACTTATTGTTCGGATGATCAAAACATCGTAGCTCCCAAGGTTGAAGAGACCGAAGAAGAAGAAGGATTAACTCCGGAACAAATTCTTACTATCAACAACTTTGTTAAGGAAAATATGGAAATTTATTATTTCTGGAATGATGAAATGCCGGACATAGATCATACAGAAGAAGAGGATCCCAATAATTATTTCGATAAATTACTTAAAAAGCCGGACGACAGATGGTCTTTTATCACAGATGACTATCAGGGACTGATCAATTATTTTGCGGGAGTCCAAAAAAGTACCGGATATTCCATACAGCCAACCTATATTGACAAGAATGAGTCGAATCAGGTCGTGGCTTTCATTGAATACATTCACCCTGACACTCCTGCCGATGACGCCGGACTGAAACGGGGAGATATGATTTATAAAATCGACGGGCAGCAATTAGATGATCAAAATTTTTCCTCCCTTCTGGCCAGAACAACTTTTGAAATAACACTGGGAAATATGGAATCTGACGGAAGCATTTCTGAAATCAATCCTCCAGTCCGGGTGGAAGCACAGGAGCTAAACCTGAATCCCATTGTAAAAACCAATATCATCGACACATTAGGACATAAAATAGGCTATCTCGCCTATACTTCGTTTATAGATGAATACAATGAGGAATTAGAAACGGTTTTTCAGGAATTCAAACAGGCAGGAGTGACAGAAATGGTACTGGATCTGCGCTATAATGGCGGCGGATCTGTCTCCACGGCACAACTTCTGGGAAACATGCTTGTCCCCTCTGGCAACGAAGGAAAAACTTTTATAGAAAGTGTATATAATAAAACAATAACCAATGAAATAAAGAGAGATCCCGAATACACTTCTGATTTTTTTCTGGACAAGTTTGAAAAGCATGAAAGCAATCTGGGACTTAATAATCTTTATGTTTTTACCACTGAATCTACTGCATCGGCAAGTGAGATGATGATTTATGGCCTTGAACCTTATATGAACGTTGTTCAGATCGGAACACGGACACATGGCAAATATTATGCATCCATAACTATTTCTGATGAAGAAGAACATGACTGGGCAATTCAGCCAATCATAATGAGATCTATCAATGCCCTCGATAATATCAATTATTCTCAGGGTCTGGATCCGGATCACGAATTAGCAGATGACTTTTACATGGACCCGGAAAACGAATTGGGACATCACAGAGAACGTTTCATGTCTGAAACCATCTCTTTGATCACAGGCGAACAATCGCTTTATCATAACGACACAAATCAGGTCAAATCTGCAACAACTTTTTTGCAGGAAGACAAACGACTTCGTAAACAAATTTATCCAAACAGATCAAGAATGTGGATTTCACCTGATGAGTTGCCCGTAATCAACAAATAAAACATCAAAATACTTCAAAAAGAAGCAGGAGGGGTCGGAGTTATTTATTAATTCCGGCCCTTAATTGTTTTAAAAACCGGGAGGCAAAAATAAAATCATTAAGTCTCGGATTATCCGATTTAAGAATATCATCCCTGGTTCCTTCCCATCCTTTCTCTCCATCAACAATAAAAATAATCTTCTCCCCGATGCCCATCACCGAATTCATGTCATGAGTATTCACAATGGTAGTAATATTGTATTCCTGGGTAATCTCATAAATCAAATTATCAATGACAATAGAAGTACGAGGATCCAGCCCGGAATTAGGTTCATCGCAAAACAAATATTTAGGATTGAGTGCAATGGCCCGGGCAATTGCCACCCTTTTCTGCATCCCCCCACTTATTTCTGAGGGGTATAAATCATTAATGTTTTCCAGATGAACTCTCTTCAAACAGAAATTAGCTCTGTCAATCCTGTCAGATAGCGACATATCGGAAAAAACATCCAATGGGAACCGGACATTCTCCTCCACTGTTTTTGAATCAAAAAGGGCACTTCCCTGAAAGAGCATTCCCATCTCTTTTCTTATCTCTTTTCTTGATTTGGCATGCATGCCGGTAAAACTTCTTTCATCATAAAAGATTTCTCCCTGATCCACTTCGTGTAATCCGACAATAGATTTCAGAAGTACTGTTTTTCCGGAACCACTCTGCCCTATAATAAGATTGGTCTTTCCCGATTCAAAAACAGCTGAAATATTTTTCAGAACATCAGTTTCTTCAAATGATTTGAAAACATTCTTTACCTCTATCATGCCAACAGTAATTGTGTGAGAATCAAATTAAATAAAAGAATCTGTACGCTGCTAACCACCACGGCCCTTGTACTGGAACGTCCGACTTCAAGAGACCCTCCGGTGGTGTAATACCCCCAGTATCCGGAAATAGTAGCTATAAGAAAACCAAAAACAACAGATTTAATAAGAGAGTAAACCACATAAAAAGGTATAAACGCATACTGAATGCCATAAATAAACTCTGAAGAAGGAACCACCCCGGTTGTCATACCGGCAATCCATCCTCCCCCAATACCCACTCCCATACTAATCATAACCAGAAAAGGATTTATGAAAACCATAGCCACAGCTTTTGGAAGAACCAGATAACCTGCTGAATTAATTCCCATCACATCCAATGCATCAATTTGTTCGGTTACCCTCATGGTTCCAATCTCTGAGGCAATATGAGACCCGACTTTCCCCGCAAGAATCAATGAAACAATGGTGGACGAAAACTCAAGCAGGATAGTATCTCTGGCAGCTAATCCAACCGTGTACTTGGGAATAATTGGAAGCTCAATATTATAGGCCGTTTGGAGGGTTATCACGGCTCCAATAAAAAAGGAGATAATGACAACAATACCCAGAGAGCCTATTCCCAAATCATCAATTTCATCAATGATTTGTTTAAAAAATATGCGGTGTTTAACCGGGCGGCCAAAAACTTTTCTAAGGAACAGAAAATATCGGCCTGTTTGGTATAAAAATGTCATCGTGGAAATTTTTTCTTAAAAATAGTAACTAATTTAGTGGAATGAAAAAAAGAAACGTGAACGATTATTAAAATACAAACCTTATCTATTGAATTTCAATTGATAACATCAAAGAATAAAAAAAATGAAAACCAACACTTTTTGCGTCATCATGGCCGGTGGAATCGGCAGTCGTTTCTGGCCTCTCAGTAAGACAGACAGTCCAAAACAGTTTCTTGACATCCTGGGAACAGGCAAAAGCCTTCTGAGACAAACCTTTGAACGCTTCGCACCAATTTGTCCTACTGAAAACATCATAGTGGTAACAAGCGGAGATTACGGAAAAATGGTCCTTGAACAACTTCCGGAATTAACTCCCGAACAAGTGCTTACAGAACCTTTCCGGAGAAACACAGCCCCATGTATTGCTTTCGCCAACAAATGGATTGAAGATCGAAACCCCGATGCCAATATTGTGGTAACTCCGGCCGATCACCTGATCATTAATGAATCAGAATTCCATAAAGCAATTAACCACGGGCTTGATTTTGTCAGTAATAATAACGCCCTGTTGACACTTGGAATAAAACCCCATCGCCCGGAAACCGGATATGGGTACATCCAGACCGACATGAAAAGTGAGAAGAACAGTGCCTTCAAAAAAGTAAAAACCTTCACTGAAAAACCCAATTCAGAGCTTGCAAGGGTCTTTTTCGAAAGTGGCGAATTTTTCTGGAACTCAGGAATTTTTCTGTGGTCCCTGAAAACCATCAACCAATCTTTCGACAACCATCTGAAGGAGGTCAAGCATCTTTTTGATCCCGTAAATACTACTCCTGAAATTCAGGAAA
This sequence comes from uncultured Marinilabiliaceae bacterium, assembly GCA_964403175.1. Lineage (GTDB taxonomy): Bacteria > Bacteroidota > Bacteroidia > Bacteroidales > Marinilabiliaceae > Marinilabilia. The sequence continues at coordinate 10,924 of CAYOFH010000080.1, read as the reverse complement.
AGCAAATTACGGATGTTTATGCTGAATGCAAAAACATTTCCATCGACTACGGAATCATGGAAAAGGCCGATAATGTATACGTGGAAACCGTAAACTTCGGCTGGTCCGACCTGGGTACCTGGTCATCGCTTTACGAATATTCAGCTCAGGATAAGGAGGGAAATGCCATTATTAAAGGAAAAACACTCGTTTACGACACAGAAGGTTCAATCATTAATGTTCCTGCGGATAAAATTGCAGTGGTGCAGGGTCTTTCCAACTATATTGTAGTGGATTCGGGAGATGCTCTGCTTATTTGTCCAAAAGATAATGAGCAGCAAATAAGGCAGTTTACAAATGATATTAAAACTGAGTTTGGGAAGGAATAAAATCCGGAAAGGCAAAAATTTTCTTATAAAAATAAAAACCCGGACGACTCGTCCGGGTTTTCTTATGATGAGATTTTAAATATCCAGCTTTTAGAATTTCCATAAATCATGCTCCCACTGGAAAATTTCCTGCTCAATTCTCTTCGATTCCAAAACTGCCTCTTTTCCTACAGTATATGATTCAACAGTACGATTATCAAATACGTTAGCTTCCTGAACAATGTAACTTCCAAAGTATCTTTTAATAAAGATGTCATCAAAACTTCTTCTTTGAGCATCATTCATTGGATTAAAAACTTCATGTTGTGAAAAAAGATCACGAACTTCCGGGAAATAGACCCAAAAGGCCATATTCTTTACAACGCCACCTTCTCCGGCATCAGCATCACCAAGATCATCTTCTACGTATTCACGAATAGGACATAATCCTAAAATTCTTACATCCAGACGTGAGTAATTACGATCGAAATACCAGATCTCCTTAACCATAATCTGCTTAACTTCATATGTTCGCGCACCTTCGACAACCTCCTGCTCTTCCATACTTCCGTCCTCCTGTTCAATCATAACAGTATTGGTACCTGCACCCAGAGTTTTCAGAATATCATCCTCACTTTCAATGGGTACTTTAAACTCATCTTCCGATCTGGTGGAAAAAGCAGTTATATCCCCTAATACACCATCACCAACTTCACCAACAACTCCTTTGAGTAACAGATCAATCAAACTGTAACGATCATCCATAGGAGTAGTAGGATAATACAAAGGAAGGTTCATTTTTTCCCTGAGATCAATAATTCTCCAGACTTTTTTAGCCCATAATACGTCCGCTTCCCTGATACTGGGATATGGAACCGGTTTTCTGTTTACAACATGTTGTTTCTCAAACAAGCCGTCAATAGGAAGATTATCATCATTCCTCTGAGCAGACAGATCTATCATATTAAATCCGAAAGCTCCAATCAAAAACAATATAAGAAGCTGTTTTCTCATCGCAAGATATTTTTTCTATTCAATTTTTACTGGATTGTAAAACTAAGCGAACCCAGGTCTCGTGTAGAACCATCAGGCCCTTTAGCCTGTATGTTATTGAACAATACTACACCTCCTACTCCGACACCGTTTATTAGTTCTTTTTGTTCATTGGTAATAGCTGATCCTTCGCTGTCCACAAACTGAAGATATCCGTCTCTGACCGTGGAAATGCGGAAATTAGTCACATTAAACCGGAGGTCGAAATCAAAATTATCCATTTTGGCAATTACAGCTTTTTGAGCCATCAGCAGGTTCTTTCCAATTCCTCCTCCTCTCATACCCGCCACTGTAGCAACCGGATCCGGCACCCTCTTAACCCTGAAAGGCTGGCTGCCAAGGTTTTGAACCTGACCGTTAAGATCGGCACTGACTGATACAATGGCCTCCCTACCTGTTGCATTCGAATTGGGAGTAACAATGTATTGATTACCTCCTGTTTTCCGGATCTGTGCATTAGAAATTCTCACGTTCAGATTTTCACTGGGAACACCTGGAACTGAAACCTCAACAGGATTTTCAACCCCCACATAAAAAACGTTCATTTTTGTTGGTGAAATCACAACACCAGGCTGAGAAACAATATATTCATCGGAGACAGTCCGATGTGTGTACGTTCCATCTGGTCCCCTGACTGCAATTTCACCACTCCAGCTCTTTTCTCCGGTTGTGTTTGCAGGAATACTCAGAATTCCCCGTCCATTACGGATCGGAAGCTCCTTTCCATCAACTGTAACAACCGGTGGTTGTGTGGTATCCCTCGCGGCAAGCATTATCTCTGCATAATACTCATCACCTCTGATCACATATTCCGACCTCGGAATAACAATGGCCTCAATACTATTAAATTTAAAGGATCCTTCATCAAGCTTACCGTAAAGATATCTGATAAGATCAGATTCCATATTCCTGACTTCACTCTGAAGATGACTCATAAGGGCCATTACGGCCGACATGGGTAAGCTTTCAAACTTCTCACTCTCCCATGGCTTCTGAACTCCCCCTTCAACAGGCGGATCCTTTGGGGTCAGCGTTCTCTCCAGCGTATTTATCAATGCTGTGTCTTCCTCATCTACAAAATCTTTCAGCACATCTCTGTAGTGAATCAAATGTTCCTTTAATTTTTCACTCCTCTCACCGCCTTTTTCTGTAATCATTACCTGCGCGGCAACATCCTGGTTATCCAGAGATTTATATTGTGTAGGTGTAGCTTCAGGACCGTCAACGGTCTGAACAATCAGGGTTTTTAAATCCTTTATATGATTGAACAAACTATCGGCTTCTGACTGTACCTTCAGTGCATCATTATATTGATCTCTAACCTTTGCTTCATTGGTTGCATAAGCACTCGCAAAATCTGAATACAAAAGGCTGTTCTTATTTTCCATCGTTTCGATGGTTTTCCTGATACTGCTGTCAACAAGCTGGAAAGCCTTCAACAATTCACCGGAGACGTTAAGAGCTAACATAGCCGTCAGAAAAAGATACATCATTCCGATCATCTTTTGTCTCGGCGTTTCAGGACAGTTACCACCACTCATATCAAAAATAGGTCTTTAAGGTTATACTTCCTGGATTATTTCTGTTTGCTCCCCATATTCATTGCGCTGAGCATATTGCCATAAATGGTATTGAGTTCGCCAATACTCTGGTTGAGCTTACTCAGTTCTTCCTGGTAAATTCGGGCATCATCAACAGACTTTTCAAAATGTTGATTGATATTGCCCATCTTGGAAGTAATATTTTGAGATGCCTCCATTTGTTCTGAGATACTCTTCAACTGCATTTCGTAAACAGAATTAATGGAAGACAGTTGTTTGTTTGCTTCACCCAGTTGCTTACTATACCCTTCAGCATTACTTGAAATCTGACCTGCATTATCCGTCATGGATTTACTGAGACTTTGGTAAGAATTTACAAGTTCCTGACCTGAAGTTTCAATATCTTTCACAAGATTATTACCTGCAGCAACCATTCCATCGGCTAACTTTTGTCCACCTTCTGATATTTTTTGTGCAATATCTCCATAACTATTTCCGAGAGTATCCAATTGCTGAACACTTTTAGATTGCGAATTGGCAAGTTTTGATGCTGAATCAGATGCCATCTTCATAGTTTGTAAATAACTTTCTGTGGCAAATGAGGCATCACTTAAGTCGGATAGCTGGCCGGTTGTTGCGGCAAGTTTTTTTATTCCCTGACTCAGCTTTTCAACAACCTCCGGTTCTAATGTTCCGCTTTGAATCAGGGCTGCAAGATCACTTCCACCTCCACCACCCGTGGAATGGCTTCTTCCCCTTGAATGCTCTTCTTTGGGATCTAATCCTACCAATTCAGGATAAACAAGACTCCAGTCAGGCATTTCATGCGGTGGCTCAAAAGCTGAGAGAAAGAAAATAACAACTTCCGTTCCCATGCCTATAATTAACATTTCACTGGCAAAAGGATAATGCTGAATTTTAAATAAAGCTCCAAGCAATACTAATGCAGCACCCCATCCGTAAACCTTACCCATTACCTTTTTGTAGGCCGGGCTCTGAACAAATTCCGAAAGACTCATAACTGTAATTCTTTTCCGTTCCTTTATTATTAGCCTCCGATATAGTCACGAACACACCGGAAACCGATATATGATTTTGCTGAATCCTGATATTCATATGTGCGAACACCATTCTGAAGATAGTAACCAATATCTTTCCAGGAACCACCCCGGATAACTTTCCTTTTCATTACTTCAGGATCATCAGGACGCGCATTGTATTTATACGTAGGACTCATGTCATGCAGAAACCCGTATGAGGATTCATCATAAGCACTGGATGTCCACTCGGCAACATTACCGGCCATATCGAAGAGGCCGAAATCATTGGGAGCAAAATTGGCAACAGACATAGTATACATACCTCCGTCATCACCATATCTGCCTCGCAAAGGCTTAAAGTTGGCCAGGAAGCATCCCTGATTATTTCGTGTATAATAGCCACCCCACGGATATTTATTCTGCTCCAGACCACCCCGGGCTGCGTATTCCCACTCTGCTTCACTGGGAAGACGATAATTACTTACTACAGGTTCGCCCTTACTTATCAAATAGTCATTAAGAAGATTCGTACGCCATATAGTAAAGGCTGTGGCTTGTTTCCAGGTAACCCCTATCACAGGATACTGATCAAACCCGGGATGCCAGAAATACTTTTCGGTAAGCGGTTCATTAAATGAGTAGGTAAAATCAGCTACCCATGCAAGTGTATCGGGATAAACCAACACCTGATCGCTCATAATAAAAGACGATCTGTTATCTATCTCCCTTTCCTCACCGTCTTTATCATAGACCATTCCCTCGTACTCTTTGGTCTCATAATTATACCGGTTGGTCTTTTTGGCAGCCTGTTGAAGATCTACCCATTGGTAGTCATAAACCAATTTCCGCGTGTCAATTTCCTTTCGACGGAAAAATCGCTCGTTTTCGGGAAGAAACATCTCCTCCAGTATAGCCGAGTACTCTTCATCACGCCAGTCAATAGGCTCATCCCAGTTTAGAAACGGAGGATCAATAGGATTTCCAAATTCATCCTCTGCAATGATAAACTCTTCAAACTGTTCGCCCAGCAAGCGACGGGCCAGTGAGTCCCGAACCCAATAAACAAACTGACGATACTCGGAGTTAGTAATCTCGGTTTCGTCCATCCAGAAAGAAGGTACAGAAATTGTACGTTTCTGGGAGTTCATAGTATAAGCGATATCTTCATCAGCAGGACCCATATTGAAACTTCCTTGCGGTATAAAAATCATACCATAAGGATCCGGCTCATAAAACGATGCTTTCTGGGTCACGCCGACAAGTTCTCCGCCGCCGGATTTCCCACATCCGCTCAAGACTGTGACTACGATAACACTCAGGGCAAGTACTTTCTTCATAGTATTTCGGATAATCTATTTTGTTCGTATTAATTTACAAAAACCTAACACTCTTATATCTTTTTTTCTGCCTGTTGATATTCAAATCGAATGAATAACCAATCATAATTTCATGTGATCCGTTACTTCCCGCTCCGGATAATTTCGAGGTTGTAATATCGTAACTATAACCTGCCTTTATCCCATTTCTCAGGTTGAGGCCTGCCAAAAGCACTACTGCATCCTGATTTCGATAAGTTAAGCCGGCCCAGTAATTCCCGCGAAAATGTATATTCAAATTCAAATCGGCCTGCCAGCTGCCACCGCCTTGTCTCACATATAACGATGGTTCCAGATCAAAATTGCGTTCCTCAAGTTCTATTATATACCCACCGGTTAAAAATAACGATCGATGCACATATACGTAAAAGTCATCCTGAAAGTTTGGCTCCGGAGAAAATAAATGTTGCAAACCTGCTCCGGCGTACCAATGATCTCCCTGATAGAAAGCACCTAACCCAAAATCAGGAGCAAAACCATTAACCTTTTCAGAGGGTATTAAGGGGTCGTTAGCTTCATGATAATCGCTTTCGGGAATTACAACTCCTGATCCATCAAAACTCTGACTGATAATTCCGGCTGAAATTCCTATTCCAAGCTCTCCATCTCCAAGCAAATACCGCCTGGCAAGAGAAACTTTTACCATAAGGTTATTAAACAACCCGATTTCATCATTCATTACCTCAAACCCGACTCCTGCTTTTTTCTCAAAAATATTCAGGGCTGCATCGGCACCTGCCACCGTCGTAACTGGTGCCCCTTCTAATCCCGTCCATTGATTTCTGTTCATCAAAACCACATTCATCCGTCCACTGCTTCCGGCGTATCCCGGATTTCCGTTTAGAGGATTAAACATGTTCTGACTAAACATCGGGTCAAATTGGGCGTAAAGTCCGGAGGAAATGCAAAATAAAAGAAAAAAAACAAAACTCCTGCTTTTTATTTTGTTAAAAATAGCCGGAGCAGGTTTGTTTTCCATGGTTTGCGAAAACCTCAACTTTTTACTTAATAAGCCATTGAACCCAAATAAAGAACGTATATTAACTATGCAAAAAGCTAAATCCATATACTAAATTTGGCAGGTAAAGGTTTCGTTTTTCATCGAGAAACTAAAATTTATCCGGTTTAATCTTTTCTGTATTTGATGAAGTAATGCCACCAGGTTGATGGCAGCTCCTGTTCTGTTGCTGCCTGATAATCTTTCTTACTGCATGGAACCACTTTTTCATTATCAAATCCTGCAGGAACTAAAACCCACCATCTCTCATTTTCCGGATTAAAATAAAACCTGAGTGTTTGATCATACTCATCCAGATATACAGCCTTTAACTCATAATCCTCAACTGATCGGGCCGGGTAATCGCCGCACCGGGCTCCCCTACCCTCCAGAAAGTGCCAGCACATCTGAGCTGCCAGCGGTGCCGACGAATCGGTTCCTGATATCGGCCCAGGCATATTAAATATTCCGGCCACTTTCAATACATCAGATGCTCCTGCATACCAAAAAATCCGGCAAGCTTCCTCATTTGAAAAACCGTTGGGCATTCTTTGCCCCCCGGGAAGAACGGGTTGACCTTTTATTGCAGAAAAATCAAAGCTCAAAACCTCCATCTGCCGAAGCAAAACATCAACACTTTCAATGTTCACACCTCTCAAATCTTTAAGACGATCAAGGCGGAAATGGTTTTCTGACATAAAATACTCCTGCTCACCACTACAATAATAAGTCTGGTATCCCAGTATATTAAGATCTTCTATATTCTCTTTTCCAAAGTCGGTAATCAATTTGTTCAAAAATGAACTGTCAGAAAAATCTTCACCTGCTGAATCAAAATCTATAAAAGCATCCACCACTGCAAGAGTCAGCTTCCTTTTAGCCTTTTCAATAAATCCGCATGCCGGAACAGTTAGATCCTGAGATCCTCCAAGTATCAAAACAATCACTCCCCGATTCTCCAGAAAATCCAAAACTTCCCTGAGGGCCAGATAACGATCATTGAGACTGCTTCCACGGATATTCCCAAGGTCGGCCACTACCTGATCGGATGATTGATTTCGCATACCATACAACCATTTTCGTATCTGCTCCGGAGCTTGCTCTGATACAATTCTTTGACTGTTCCTTATTTCAGGAACCCCCACGATGGCTGTATCAAACTTGTTATTGCCAAACCACTCCACCGAACCATCAAACCAGATTGTATTTTCCCCCAGAGATTCTCCTTTGGAAAAACCGGAATAAGAAATCCAGTCAGGCTTAGACGGCTCAAGATAATGATATACTTCCACTTCAGTTTTCTGTTAATTTCAGGGTCAGTAACTGTTGTTTTCTACGAATCATTAAATAACTGTTTATGTCTTATCCAACGAGGTCCTTCATAGACTTTCCGGTCAAACCCGAACCAGACTAGCTCTTTTTTGTTTTCCCCTTTCCTTTGGCCGAAGCGGAACTCTTCTTTTTGGTTGATGTCCCACTCTTGGCGGTCGTTGTTTTTTTTCCGGATTTAGCGGTTGTTTTCGCAGGTTTGGCATTTTTGGTTTTATCACCTGCCTCAATCAGCTTTAAACAGTCATCATAGCTTAAGGAATCAGCTTCCGTGTCTTTGGGAATCTTATAATTTTTCTTTTTGTAACTTATATAAGGGCCCCAACGACCATTAAGGACTTGCAAATCCTTGTCTTCCTCAAACGTTTTGATGGTTTTTTTATTGTCCTTTTCCCGTTTCTCTTCAATCAATTCAATTGCTCTTGGCAAATCAATACTCATGGGATCGTCAATTCCTTTCTTCAATGAGGCAAATTTACCATCATGCCTTACGTAAGGACCAAAACGACCAACCCCTACCACCACCTTTTTCCCTTCGTAGGTTCCCAAATCGCGGGGAAGATCAAATAGCTTCAGTGCCTCCTCAAAAGTAATGGTTTCAATGTGTTGTTCCCGGGTCAGGGGTGCAAAACGGGGTTTTTCCTCATCATCGGAACTACCAAGCTGAGCCATGGGGCCAAAACGCCCAATTCGCACGCTTACAGGCTTGCCCGTCTTGGGATCAGTACCAAGAATACGTTCTCCCGTTGAGCGATCAGATTTTTCAAGGGTTTCTTCCACCTGATGATGAAATGGTTTATAAAAATCATCAATCGCCTTTTGCCATTCAGTTTTACCCATTGCAATGTCATCAAACTCCTGCTCTACACGGGCGGTAAAGTCATAGCTTACAACATTCGGAAAATGATTAACCAAAAAATCATTGACCACCATGGCGATATCGGTAGGAAAAAGTTTATTCCGCTCAGCATTGGCCATTTCCGTTTTTTCCTCATGCTTAATTTCCCCTTTTTCCATCCAGAGATACTGATAAATTCTGGGAGTTCCGGGCCTGTCCTCCTTCACCACATACCCTCTGTTTTGAATGGTACTAATGGTAGGGGCATATGTAGAGGGTCGTCCGATTCCAAGTTCTTCAAGCTTGCGAACCAGACTGGCTTCTGAATATCTGGCAGGCTTTTGAGAGAAACGCTGACGAGATTCCAGCTTTTTAAGAGAAACTTTATCTTGTTCTTTCATTGCAGGCAAAAAAGTAGCGGACTCTTCATCATCTTCCTGATCGGACGATTCGATATAGACCTTTAGAAACCCATCAAACTTAACAACTTCCCCGTTAGCAACAAACTGGTATTTTTCACCTTTCACATCGATATTAACCGTTGTTTTCTCTATAAGTGCATCACTCATTTGCGATGCCTTGGTTCGTTTATAAATCAGATCATACAGCTTTTGTTCCTGAGCCGACCCTGAAACACCGGATTGATCCGGATAGGTTGGCCTAATGGCCTCATGAGCTTCCTGAGCACCTTTCGACTTTGTCTTGTACTGTCGTACCTTCACATATTTATCCCCAAACTCGGATTTGATAGATTCCACCACAGCCCCAACAGCCGATTTGGCGAGGTTAACCGAATCGGTTCTCATATAGGTAATCTTTCCGGCTTCGTAGAGTTTTTGGGCCACAGACATGGTTTGCCCAACACTAAATCCAAGCTTACGCGCGGCTTCCTGTTGCAACGTAGATGTGGTAAAAGGGGCAGCAGGAGTTTTCACCGATGGCTTCTTCACCACAGAGTTCACTGTAAAGTCAGCACTAACGCAGCCGGAAAGAAACTTCTTTGCCTCTTCAAGTGTTTTAAACCGGTGATTCAGATCAGCTTTAAAATCACTTTTTTTACCATCATCATCGATAGTAAAAATAGCTGAGACACGAAAAGCAGAATCTGCTTTAAAATCAAAGATTTCTCTTTCGCGCTCCACCAAAAGTCTTACAGCCACTGACTGTACTCTTCCCGCAGATAATGAGGGTTTCACTTTCTTCCAGAGAACCGGAGAAAGTTCAAAACCTACAAGTCTGTCCAGTACTCTACGGGCCTGCTGAGCATTCACAAGGTTATTGTCGATATCACGAGGAGACTTAATGGCCCCAAGAATAGCATCTTTGGTAATCTCATGAAAGACAATTCGCCGGGTTTTGGCTTTAGATAATTGCAGTTCCTCACTTAAATGCCAGGCAATAGCTTCCCCCTCCCGGTCTTCATCGGAAGCAAGCCATACCATTTGAGCTCCTTTGGCCAGTGATTTCAATTCTTTTACTACTTCCTTTTTATCTTCAGAAACCACATACTGCGGCTGATAATTATGTTCCAGATCTATACCAAAATCCTTCTTCGATAAATCCCGTATGTGACCAAAACTGGATTTCACTAAAAAATCCTTTCCTAAAAACTTCTCAATTGTTTTGGCCTTGGCAGGGGACTCCACAATCACAAGGTTCTCTTCGGTTACCTTCTCTTTTTTCGCCATCGTCTAATGTTTGGTTCTTATGCTATGTATTACTGCAATTTGGGGCCAAATTTATAAAATATTGTTAACAGCAATCAAATATTATCGTTCACTAACAATCCCTTTCACTACCTAAAAGTTTTATTTTCAACAACTTTACCACAAAATAAATATTTCATGGAAAAATGATTCCATGTTTTTTCTTACTTTTACACCCATCATAAAAAACGGAACATGTTTTGTAATATCTTATTTCTGTAAAGGTTTTAATTTTGTCGATTAAAACTTTTTAGGGAAATCAGGTTATCCCCGATTTAGAGAATCACTCATTTGAGTGATACATTAAAACCAAATGAGTTGATTTACTTTATCAAACCTGCAGGAAATACAGTTAAGTTTTATAAAAATTCCTGCGGATTTTGGGTGATAAATGAAATACATAATTTTACTCTGGAAAAACCAAACATCTGATGCAACAAGGTCTTTTAAAAAAAATTCTCCGCTGGCTTTACGGTATTTTCGGCGCTGCGATAATCTTTGGAATTCTACTCTTCTTTTTAATATCCAAAGGAGGGTTAGGCTTTATGCCAAGCTTTGAAGAGCTTGAAAACCCGAAAAACAATCTGGCAACTATTCTCTACACTGCCGATCAGGAGGTATTAGGGAAGTTCTTTCATGAAAACCGAACCAACATTGAATATGAAGATATTAATGAAAGCGTCATCAATGCCCTGAT
>CAYOFH010000079.1:0-15215 GCA_964403175.1 uncultured Marinilabiliaceae bacterium | reverse complement strand
CGCGGCTTTGCATGTGGGTATTACAAAGCATTTTTGGATCAATATTCTTTTAACCATCCTGGGATTTTTACCCGGATTGATTCATGCATTGTGGCTCATTTTAAAAAAATAAGAATGATCTGAAATCAGATTAATCATTTGAAGCAAACCAACTCTGCTGGAAACATTACCGGCAGGGCTTACTGTTTTATGACCTTGCCAATTCCTCTGAAGCCTCTGGTAGCAGATTCTGTTTTTTTATCAGAATATAATCTATCTAAGTTCATTGGCCCGATAGCCTCATCAAAAGCAGGAAAAATCAGGCGTCCGGGAACAAAGACCAGAAGAAAAAATCAGAAAAAAATGAATGGTATAAGATTTGGTCGCATGGTTAAAAAAATTTGTTAGATCTTGAATTTCCTCAAAATAAGTCAGCAGGAATGACCGGCGTTGCTCCCTTTTGGGTACAGACAAAAGCAGCTAAAGTAACTGCCCGCTTATGTGTTTCCTTTAAAGAAAGGGAACCAAGCATCCCCATAGTAAGTGCAGCAGTAAAAGAATCTCCTGCCCCAATGGTATCCACCACATCAACTTTAGGCGTGCTTATTTCAGAACTTTCATTTTCCGAGATCAGCATGCTCCCCTTATCTCCAACGGTGAGGGCCACCAGCTTAAGTTCAAACCTATCCATCAGAATTCTGCACACTTTTTCATCGCTCCCTGCGATACCAAACATCTGTCTGACGACCAGTAACTCTTCCTCGTTTATTTTAAACACGTTGGCTCTTTTGAGGGAATCTTCAATTACCTCTTTTGAGAAAAAATTCTGTCTGAGATTAATGTCAAATATTCTAAGGCACTCATCCGGAGAAGAATCCAGTGCAGTGAGAATACTATTTGCCGAAACCCGAGACCGTTGCGCAAGGGAACCAAAACAAATGGCATCAGCGTGAGAAACATTATTTCGCGCAAAATCGCTAAGTTCAATAAAATCCCAGGCCACATTTTCATGAATGATATAATCCGGTATTCCATTACTAAGTTCCACACTCACTGTTCCTGTTGGTTTGGAGGAAATTGAAATACCATTACCGAGAGCTTTCTGTTTAATAAAATCTCTTATTTCATTCCCCAAATCATCTTCTCCCACAGCACTCACCACCACGCCATTAGCTCCCAGTTGCTGTGCATGCCAGGCAAAATTTGCAGGTGCTCCGCCCAATTGCTTCCCATCGGGCAAAAGATCCCATAAAATTTCTCCGATTCCGATAACTGTCTTTTTCTTCATAACTTGAATTTATGATAAACCTGATTCCTGCAAAGAAATATCTAAAAACTCTCTGAACATCCCTTTTAACAGGAATATCCAGAGAGGACTTTTTAGCAAGATTAAGATTTAGAATTTATTCTCAGATAGCTTTTTAAATTTATCTTATATTCAATTCTTCTTCTATATCTCCTCTCAATCCGAGAGAATTTCCTTTGACGCTAAGAAAACATTACAATAAAAATATTGGTAATTTCTATGCTGATTCTTCATGTGAAAACACTTCTCCCATGGATCAGAAGTTTCTGTCCAAATTACATAATACGTTGTAGGAAAACTACCCGGATTCTGAATTTTCGGTAGAAAAACTAAGCGAGATTATCGGACTATCAAGAATACACCTTTATCGGAAAATAAAAGCTTTGACCAATTATACACCCTCGGAATACATAAATAAATTCAGACTGCACAAAGGAATGCAACGTCTGAAAGAGGAGGGCGGTAATATATCCGGAATTGCTCTGGATGTGGGTTTCACCTCTCCTGCCTATTTCACTAAAAAGTTCAGGGAAGAATTTGGAAAAACTCCTTCGGAATTATTGAATCAATGATGGGTATATTTTTGTTTTGGAAATAAATGAATTTCAACCTACCTAATACAGAAAACAATTAAACACACCTAATTTCAAATGCCTTTTTATGGAACAACAAAGACATAACCGGAAATCCGAAATACGGAAGCTGCATAAAAGAAAAGAAGTTGCACTGTTTTTGCCAGCTCTACTTAACAGTTAACCGACCTCCCCTTACTGTAGCTCCCAAAACAATTGCGGCACTAACTATAACTATATTTTTCACAATATACTGACCTTCCAGCGTCAAAGAATAAGGAAAAATATGAAACACCTCATCCGGAAATAAAAAAAGTGGAGTAAAAGTACCTATCATCTGCAGGAAAAGAAGCATTAAAGTTTCCCTCATAAAAAGCTTAAAAAGAAGACCAATTCCTATTAAAACTTCCCACAACCCCAATCCATAAAGAATAACGGTTTCCGATAGGAGATTAAAAGATAAAACCCTGATGGTTTCTACTGCAATGTCCTCGGCGGGACTTAAACCACTAAAGAACTTCAGAATACCAAACCAGAAAAAAACGATGCCGATACTTATTCTTAGAAGCCTGAGACCATTCCCGGCCATCCAAACCGTGGCCTGTCTATCTACTTTTTCAAACTTTTCTCCCCTTAAATTCATCTTTTTCTTACTTGTTTGTTTAACATGAAAATTTCTTAAATAAGGATCCCGGGCTCTCTGTATTGACTTCTAAAAAGTCTCTTTACCGATTGCTATGCCGGACACTCTGAAAATAATAAACACCAAATAACAAAACTTGTTTATTTAAAACTCAAATTCCTGCAAGCAAGGGGCTGATCTGACCGGAGGCGGAACGATTCCGCTCTACTTAGGTAAAATTCGTTTTTAAGTGTACTTTTACTGGTTATCCCCATATATGAATGATTCCAGAAGTGGCTTCTTCAGTAAAATGTGGAATTGTACAAAAAGTCTTAAAAGAATATTGATAAAAAGATCAACCTGACAAAAGCTTGACTTTCCCGTTTATTATGTTTCATATGACTTCCCGTACGGTCTTCTCCCCTATTTCCGAAAATATTTCTCAATCAGAGTCAATAATTTTTCTCTGCTTATGGGTTTGGAAATATAATCTGTGCAGCCGGCTTCTAAAGAATTCTCACGATCACCTGAAAGTCCATAAGCCGTCTGTGCAATGATGACAATATCTTTATTAAATTCCCTGATTTTTCTGGTAGCCTCATAGCCGTTCATTTTAGGCATCTGGATATCCATCAAAACCATGTCTATATCGGAATATTTTTGGCACGCTGCCACAGCATCAGTCCCGGTTCTTACCTTAATAATTTCTTCGGCCAGACTCTTAATACCTTCAGCCAACAAAATTTCAGATATCTCATCATCCTCGGCAATCAGTATTTTCAGTCCTGAAAGACCAGGTTTCTGATTCTTCCTCACTCTGCCAGAAAGATTTTTCCCTTGTATCGCCTTTTTGTTCAGACGGGTATCATACGGTAAAGTAAAATAGAAAGTAGAACCTATTCCTTCCTTGCTTTCCACCCATATTTCACCGCCAAGCATTTCAACGTAGGCTTTTGAAATAGCCAGTCCCAATCCGGCTCCCTGCCCTGCCATTATTTCATCAGTGCCGCCCTGAATAAACCTTTCAAATATGACTTCATGTTTCTCTTCCGGAATTCCAACCCCGGTATCTTTTACGTAAAACTCCAGAAAATCTCCTTTTTTATGATATCCTATTTCGATCTCTCCAGCCTCGCTATATTTGATAGCATTTTTTACGAAATTGGTCAAAATGGCATAGACCTTTTCACGATCGGTATAAATAGTTGATTCATGAGCCGTTAATGGAGTTTTAAAAGACAGCCCCAGCTCTTTAGCTTCTACTTCAGGCTTAAAAAAGGTATAAATATACTCGATTTGCTCGTTGATATTGGACTCTCCGATGTCAACAGTCTTCAATCCAGCCTCAATTTTAGATATATCAACAATATCATTGATGATGCTCAACATTCGTTCACCGCTCTTTTCAATAAGCGCAATGAAACTTTCCTGTTGTTGGCCTTCAAGGTCCGGCTCTTTCAATAGGTCTACAAACCCCAGAATACCATTCATAGGAGTTCGGATTTCGTGGCTCATATTAGCAAGGAATGATGATTTGAGGCGATCACTCTCTTCAGCCTTTTCTTTGGCTGCATATAGTTCATCGTTGGTTTGAGTTAATTCTTCATTGATGCTCTCGTATTCCTCGTTCTTCTCCTGTAGCATCTGTTCGATCTCTTTGCGCCCTGTGACATCCTGCATAGCCCCATGCATCCGGAGGGGAATCCCTTCCTCATCGAACACAAGTTCTCCTGTGCCATGTACCCAGCGCTCGGCCCCGTCACTATTACGAATAATTTTAAATTCCTTATTAAAAGGAATTCTCTCATTTACCACATACCGATAATATGCAAACATTTCCTCACGAAAGTCAGGATGGATAAATCCTGCCAATCCTTCTAATGTATGCGGGTAAGTTTTATCTATCCCAAATATTTTATAGAATTCCGGGGAAACATTCCAGGTGCTTTTGTCCAATTCATTTAAATTTAAATTTATGGAATAGGCACAAATATGGGCTAAAGACTGAGAATTACGAAGCATTTCATCGCTTTCCCGAAGTATTTGGTCGGCTCTTTTGCGCTCTGAGATATCATGATAATTGCATAAAAAACCCTTAATATCCTCATCGTGCAAAAGATTTACCAAAGTAATTTCTATCCATACGAATTCCCCGTCTTTACGCATAAATCGTATCTGTGTTGTAGCCGTGGCATTGGGTCTATTTCGGAGTTTTCTGATAAATTTCTTTCCCGACTCCACATCATCAGGGTGAACATGTGCCCAGGAACTTTCACCCACCAGTTCTTCGGGTTGCCAGCCAAACAAAGATGTTATATTCGGACTTTTATATTGATTAATTTCATTTTGGTCAATTATGGCAATCACATCCCCGATATTTGAAACCATTTTATTTTTTATGGCTTCACTTTTGCGAAGAGCTTCTTCTGCTTTCTTGCGCTCGTTAATAACTTCTGTATAAATAATTATACCACCTATTGATCCATCAACTTCATACCAGGGGCGACACTCCCAACGAGTCCAATCAACGCTCCCATCCGCACGATAAAACGGATCTTCTTCAGCACTAATTACTTCCCCGTCCAGTGCTTTCCGGTGAACATCTCTCCACTTTTGAGGCAAATCAGGAAAAACTTCATAATGACTTTTCCCTATTATATCTGACTCTTTTACTTTAAAATCATCAATATATCTCTGACTCACATAAATGTAATTCAGATCTCTGTCATGAACCGCAACAGCACTCCTGTTATGCTTAACAATATAATTCAGCAAATAATGGGAATGCTTCAATTTTTCAGTACTTTCAATAAGCGCATCTTCCCCCTTTTTGCGCTCTGTTATGTCCAGTGCTGAAAAGGTGACACCTTTGGATAAATCTTTCTCATCAATAGGAGTAGAAGCCAAAAGAACATTGATGATTGCACCATCTTTTTTCTGCCAGAGGGTCTCTATTTCACCGGTTCCTTTATCCCTGATCTGATCATACTTTTCTTTTCCAACGAGGTCGTAATCATTTTGTGTTGGGTAAAGCATTCGGGAATCCTTCTGAATAAGTTCTTCTCTGGTATATCCTGTCATCTCACAAACATAAGGATTAACCTCTTTCAATATTCTGTTTGACACAATTCCAATACCTATGGGAGCCACACGATAAAGGCTGCGCATTTTATCTTCACTTTCCTCAGTAATTTGCTTAGCTTTCAATAATTCATCATAAGCTTCTTTGAGTTCCTCATTTGCTATTTGATGCTCTTCATTTATTACTTTATATTCATCATGTCGATGCATTAATTTCAGAAAAATATCATCTTCATTATTGATTTTTTCTAATTCTAATGAAGAAATCAATGCCAAATCAAGTTCAATAACTTTTTTAAATTGAAGCAATAACTTTTCGTCATCAATACTAAACTTTCTTTCCTTATTATCAAGAACGCATATAGTACCAAAAGGCTTATGGTCAGGAAAATTTACAGGAAGTCCCAGATAAGCAATCATCCCGAATTTTAAATCCGGATTTTTATCCCATTTTTTATTTTTCAGTGCATTCGCAATGCAAAGTTTCTTTTGAGTTTTAATGACTGTTTCACAATATAACCCGGCCCAAGGTTCTTTGGCGCCTGCCTTATATGGGTTACCTGGGGTTTTACCAGATATGAGAACTTCCATAATTTCATGTTCTGCTTTCGTAATCAAAGCAGCAGGGAGATTCATAATATTTGCAAGTAAATCGGCTATTTCCTGCCACTTTTCCAAAAAGGAATCCGGAATCTTTTTAAAGGAACAATGTTTCATTATTCTTCATTTTTCTAACGTCTACGTCTATGTCCATAAAACGTTTGCGCATTCGTTAGTAATTGTTCGTATAATAACAAATTAGATTTTATAAAGTTAAGAGACAGAAATTATCACATAGTGGCTCCGCCATTGTGTCGCAGCAAGCGTTCAGCAATATCGGAAGCACTTACAACATAGTAGCGTCAAGGGAACTGCTGTAAAGGATATAACCGTAGTGTGGCATGAGGAGGAGGCCATAATGAAAAAGACCCTTTCTTGGATCTGGTCCCTTTCTTCAAAGAAGGCAAATTATATGCAAATAAAAAAGAGTTGTAACGAAATATCATTACAACTCTTTTATTTTCAAGTAGCGAGAGGCGGGCTTGAACCGCCGACCTCATGATTATGAATCATGCGCTCTAACCAGCTGAGCTACCTCGCCATTTTTATTTATTCTTTAGGTTTGCACTTTCAGTCGACCTTCCCGATCTGGATCGGGACGTTCTAACCAGCTGAGCTACCTAGCCTCAAAAAAGCATCCAAGAAATAACTCCTTTTTTGCGGTTGCAAATGTAGGCGTTTTGAAGATATTCTCCAATTTTCTTGAAGTAAAAAACACTACTTTTTTTAATAAACAGATCTAAATCTCTCTATTTCCATCACTTGTAAATACTATTTTTTCTGATGCAATTTTTGCCACTGCTTCACCAGTTTCTCTTCTTCAGAGGAGATATCAACAGGAATTTCAATTTTCAAACGAAGTAAAAGATCTCCTTTACTGCCGGTCTGTTTTGGAGAAGGCATCCCTTTTCCTCTAAGCCTCAATACTCTTCCATGCTGAGTCCCTTTCGGAATATTAACATTAACTACTCCTTCGAGTGTATTAACTCGCATTTTTCCTCCCAAAACTGCAGTAAAGAGATTCACGGGTACTTCTTTTATGATATTTTGCCCATCGATCTTGTATTCATTATCTGGTCGAATATTAATTCGTAAGTAAATATCACCGTTTGGGCCACCTCCGGCACCAGGAGCTCCTTTCCCCTTAATACGAAGTTCCTGACCGTTATATGCTCCGGGTTTGGTGTTCACGCGCAGTTTTTCCCCATTTACATCCAACACACGGGTACTGCCATGAAAAGCTTCATAAACAGACAACTCCAAATCTGCTTTCAAGTCCTGACCTCTGGCCGAACGGGATCCCCTAAACCCTTGCGATGCAGAGCCGCCCATTCCACCAAAGAACATATTAAAGAAGTCAGAAAAATCTCCCGAACTTCCAAACATATCCTTCATATCCCCCTGAAAATGACGAGAGCGACCACTTCCACGTTGTCCTTCAAACTGAGACCAATCAAAGTTACTATATCCGCCATCCCGGCTTCCACTATATTCTGCGTTTTCATACTGTTTCCAATTTGAACCCAGCTGATCATATTTCTTTCTTGTCTCAGGATTTTTCAAAACCTCATGGGCCTCATTAATTTCCTTAAACCGGTTTTCTGTTTCTTTATCATCAGGATTCTTATCCGGATGATATTTCACGGCTAACTTACGATAGGCCTTTTTTATTTCATCCTGACTTGCATTTCGGGGTACACCTAAAATTTTATAGTAATCCTTATATTGCATTTTAGTATTTTTTTTTCTTTAATAAAAAGCAAAGTCTGGGCCATACTGAAAATATCATCGCACATACGACAAAATGACCCAAAACACAGATAACCAGATATATTCAATTGACAATATGACATCGAGAAAAAAGGTGTAACTTATAATGCGAAAAAACTTTGACCACTTAAAAAATGAACAACCATGCCCAGTTCACCCGAGACATATATCAACAGGAAAATCACGATTGCATTCTTTCTATTATTAGTAATAGCTGGCATTGCCTTTACCTTCAATTACTCAGGAATCATTAAGTACCTGCAGGAAAGTGAAAAGGAAGATCCTCTTGGGAAACGCCTCTTGGCATTAAATGAAATTATGTCAAACCTTCAGGAAGCTGATGGAGCAGCCAGAACATATCGAATTACCGGCATAAAAAAAGACCTTCTTCTTTATCAGCAAACACAGGATTCTGCAGTAAAAAGTCTGAATAAACTAAAATATTCTTTCGCTGACAGCAGTTATCTGGCATACATTGACACACTTCACAAGCTTCTGGATAAGAAAAAAACACAAACCATGGCGATTTTTGACCTTAGTAACATCAACCGTTACAGGCAACGATACGGACAGTTAATCCCCATGCTCCCGGACAGCATTAGTTATCAAATAAACCAAAAAACCTGGTCCAGCATAAAAGTTAACTCTGTTGATAAAAGTGATAATATAGAATCACCGTACGAACAAAGAAGTTTTTTTGGAAAAATTGCAAACTTCCTTTCCAGGAAAGAAGAAGAAAAACCTAAGCAAGTAAGATCTCCCGAAATATCTCAACTCGTTGACTCTACCAGCATAACAAGAATCATTCAAAGACCGCTGAATGAGGTAAAACAGCAATTAGAAAAAATTGATAAACAAGATAAACGCTTTGCCAAAGTTCTTGCACAAAGAGAACAATCTCTGGTATTACTGAGCAACCAACTTACCAACACCATTCGGGGCCTAGTAAAAAAACTTGAAGAACAGGCTATTTACGACTCACTGGAGCACCAAAGGGCACTGGAAGAATTAAAAAATGATTTATTCAAAAAGATAATTTTGCTGGGTATTTCTGTATTTCTAATTTTTTTAGGTTTTGTCTTATGGATTGGACGTGATTTAAGAAAAAGTCGTCGACTCCGCGAGGAATTAATTTCTTCAAGAGAAAAAATTGAATCGTTGATGAAAGTTAAAGAAAAGTTTCTGGCGAATATGAGTCACGAAATCCGCACCCCCCTCACAGCGATCATAGGATTTTCTGAAATTATGAAAGAAGAAAACGACTCTGCCAAAGTCATCCACAACTCAGCACTTCACCTACTCTCACTTGTCAATGATATTTTGGATTACTCAACTCTTCAGGAAGGAAAACTTACGCTTCAAAAAGAACAAATTAATGCCGGTGAGCTACTCCATGAAGTTTATCAGACTTTCGAATCAAAAGCCAGACAGAAACAATTGGATTTTTCTTTTGTCGACAATTCGCGGAACCTTTGCTTTCTGGAAGACAAAACCAGGTTAAAGCAAATTCTTTTCAACCTAACAGGAAATGCCATAAAATTTACAGACCACGGTAAGGTTTGGCTGGACTTAAAACATAAAGATCACCAGTTAATTTTTGAAGTAGGCGATACAGGCCCCGGTATTTCACCGGAAAAGTCGCTATCGGTCTTCAATGAGTTTACTCGACTAAATCATTCAAATCACGGGACTGAAGGAACTGGTTTGGGACTTGCCATCAGCAAACAACTTGTTCAGACCATGGGCGGTAGAATAGGGGTTTCAAGTAATTTTGGTCATGGAAGTCTGTTTTGGTTTACCATCCCGTACACCCCGGGAGACAGTAATTATCCTGATGAAAAAGTTGTCAATATCAAAAAAAACTCAACAAGAAAAGTTTTTATCGTAGATGACGACCCGATGGTTGCACAACTGATTCGCCAATTCATTGGAAACAGTTCAGAAATAAAGGAATATGACTCAGCCAACAATGCACTTAAACAAATGACCTCCGAGAACCCATCACTTATTATCACCGACTTCAGGATGCCGGGAATGAATGGAGTTGAGTTCATCCACAAAATAAGAGAACACAGAAAAATCCCTGTTCTCTTACTATCTGCAGCTATGAATGAAAATCAAACTCTTGAAACAATTGATAAGTTTGATAATGTATATATTATGTCCAAACCCTTTTCCCGCAAAGACCTTCTGGATAAAATTAAAGCTGCGCATAATAAGGAAAAAGACCAGCCAGTGCGAAAACCAGGGATAAAAGACCAGAACGAAACTCTTTTCGACCTGTCCGGAGTAACCTCGTTCACAGGGGAAGATAAAGAATTTCTTATATCAGTAACTACCACTTTTATTCAGGACACTCAAGACAACATCAACAAACTTTCGAAACTTATATCCCGAAGAAAACACGGGGAAATTGCGGATCAGGCTCATAAGATGCAGACCGGTTTCCGACAATTTGGAATACAAAAAGGATCCATAATCCTGAAAGGAATTGAAATCCTTGGAAAAGATCCTGGCAGCACTGCCGAACTAAAACGAGCCCTGAAGCGCCTGAAAAAGAACTGGCTTATCGTAAAAGAAGAGCTAAATAAATCAGTAATCAATCTTTAATTTCTGCATTTTATTATATAAAGTCTTTCTGTCCATCCCCAGCAACCGGGCAGTCTCACTTTTATTGTGCTTTGTCTTTAAAAGAGCATCCTCAATCAGTTGCTTTTCGGTAGCCTCCTTCACTTCGGAATAATTACCGGCCAACACCCGGCTTTTGGGACATTCAGCTATCTCAGGAGGAATGGATTCCAACTCCACAAATTTACCACGAGCCAGAAGAACCGAACGGCGAACTACATTTCTCAACTCTCTCAGATTTCCCGGCCATTCATATTGCTCAAAAACCTCAAGTACTGGTTTTGAAAACCCTGAAATTTCTTTTCCAAACTCTGCGGCTGCTTGCCTCAAAAAAGAGTCGGCAAATCTAACCAGATCATCTCGTCGAGACCTAAGAGGGGGAACATTAATGGTAAATTCATTAAGCCGATGGTAAAGATCTTCCCTGAAAGAACCTTCTAAAGCGCTCGACCTCAGGTCATCATTACTGGCCGCAATAATTCGTGCTTCAATGATGAATTCAGAGTTACTGCCCAAACGTCTGGCCCTTCTTTCCTGAATGGCACGAAGAAGTTTTACCTGCACTTCATAACTCAGGTTTCCCACCTCGTCGAGAAAAATAGTCCCACGCCCAACATTCTCAAAATGACCAATCTTGTCATCAACAGCGCCGGTAAAGCTCCCTTTTACGTGACCAAAAAGTTCGCTGGATGCAATTTCAGTAGTCAGCGCACCACAATCCACTGCAAAAAAAGGAGCTCCTGCATGACTACTCAACTCATGAATGCGTTGTGCAACATATTCTTTCCCGCTCCCGCTTTCACCCTGTATAAGTACAGCTACATCAGTAGGGGCAACTATTTTAATATATTCCTCCATCCGAAGAGCCTCAACTCCGGCTCCGACAATATATCCGCTTTCTTTAGATCCTTTACTCTCGCTAACCTTTAACGCTTTGGCCACAACATGCAAAAGTTCATGTGGGTTTACAGGCTTGGTAATATACTCAAATGCGCCTTTCTTTATTGCATTTACAGCAATCCGGATATCAGAATAAGCAGTGATTAGAATAACGGGAACATTGACAGACATGGATTTGCTGCTGTCAAGAACATCAAGACCCGTTCCATCCGGAAGACGATAGTCGGTAAGAACCAAATCAAAACTTCCTTTTTTCAAAAAAGTTTTGGCTTGGGAAAGTGATCCGGCAAAAACAGCGTCCAACTCCTTCTTTTTCAGATAACCACAAACAATCATTCCAAAGGAGATGTCGTCATCAACTACAAGAATTTTTTGCATACCCTGTAAAAGTTCAGTTTACAATTTTAAATATAATCAATTTCCTAAACCTTTACAGATTAAATTAAAAGGATAAGGTACATACGAAAAATCGAATGCACCTTATCCACCAGAAAAGTACTTATTTAAAATATTTTTTTTACCATGTATGAAGTTTCTGTATTTCCTATACTTTGGGAGAATAATTTTCCCCATCACTGTTGTAAAGACCTGAATTCTCATTTCCTTCAGAATCTGTCACAACAATTTTGTATACCTTTTTCCCCGACACCTCAGCCACCAAAGTTTTGGTTACTTCAGTTCCTGGAAACTCTTTTTTAGCCGCCTTCAGAACTTCATTTGGTACCTCACTAGCTTCAATCTCTGAAAAAGAAAGTTCCTGTTCTACAGCAATTTCAAAATAATTGTTTTCTGTTGCTGAAACAAAAGGTGTCAAAGCAAGAAAAAACAAACTTGTCAATACAAATAAAAATTTACGCTTCATAATTCTTAGTTTTAAAAGTTAGAAAACAAATTAGCTATTGCGTTGATACCTGTACATTGAAAAAAACATGCCGAAAAAACGAGCTCGATCTCTAAAGTATCACCAAAAGCACTAACCAGCAGGAACTAAGACCAGCATCAAACGCCAATATCATTATTCCCTTCGCGCTATTTGTGTGGAATAAACTCCACACAATGCCGGGACAATGAAACAATACTTCTACACAAATTTCGTTTTTCCGGATACAGAAAGACCTCTCAATTGAAAAAACTATATTTGCGTAAAATCGCATCATTTTATGGAAAAGAAGAAAATACTTTTTGTTTGTCTCGGAAACATTTGCCGCTCCCCGAGTGCCGAAGCTGTTTTTAAGGGACTGATTGAAAAGGAGGGACTTCAGGATCAGTTTTTTATCGACTCGGCCGGAATTACCGATTATCATGCAGGATCTCCTGCCGATGTACGAATGCAACGACATGCTGTAAAAAGAGGATATAACCTCACAAGCATTAGCAGACCTGTCCTTCCTCAGGTAGATTTTTTGGAATTTGATATGATTATCGGCATGGACAATCAGAACATTCGTGATCTGGAACAAATGGCCGGGGGCGCTTATGTTGTAAACAAAATATTTAAGATGACAGACTTCTGCAATAAATCTGATTACGATGAAGTTCCGGATCCGTATTATGGTGGAGAAGATGGTTTTGAACTGGTTCTTGACCTGTTGGAATCGGCCTGTCAGGGATTACTTAACTTTCTCAAGGCACCCAATTAACTAAATACTCATGGATAAAGACAAACTGGCAAAAATTCTGGGTGAAGAACCTACGGGCATGTCTTCCGTGGGCGGGGGCTGTATTGCAGATTCTCAAATTGTTTCCACTCGTTCGGGGAAAAATTTTTTTCTCAAACAGGGTTTTAGTAACGGAATGTTCGAAAAAGAGGCTCATGGCCTACAGGAATTGACCCTTCCGCGAGTCATCAAAATTCCAGAAGTCATTTCCGTTGGTAACGATTATCTGATACTGGAACACATTGAAAATGGCAGCCGAAAGAAAGATTTCTTCAAGGATTTCGGTCGACAATTTGCCCTGTTACACAAATACTCCTCTGATAAATTTGGCTTTTTTGAAGATAATTACATTGGTTCTACTCCCCAAAAGAACTTAGCATCTGATGAAGAAGCATCTCACTGGCCAACTTTCTACTGGAATAAGAGACTTCTATTCCAGTTCAGACTTGCTGAAAAGAACGGATATGCCACCTCTGAGCTATCAACTCTTTTTTCTAAGTTGGAATATCAACTGCAAAAAATTTTGAATGGAAGCGAAGAACCCCCGGCTCTTCTGCACGGAGATTTATGGGCAGGAAATTATATGTCTGATAAATCAGGAAATCCTGTCTTAATTGACCCTGCTGTATATTATGGCCATAGAGAAGCAGATCTTGCCATGACCAAATTATTTGGTGGATTTCCTCCGGCCTTTTACAGGGCATATCAGAAGACATATCCTTTAAACCCGGATGCTGACAAACGAGAACCGGTATACCTGCTGTATCACGTTCTCAATCATTTAAATATTTTTGGTACAGGTTATTTGGGTCAAGCTATTCAAATACTTAAAAACTTAGTTTAGCCGAATTTTCATGGACGGCTGAAATATTCTCATTCAACAAAAATAACAACCCCGCCCGTGCTTAATGAATCCGGAAGGATGTCTCATTATCAAGAAGTAAAGCATCTCTAAAATTTTTATGCGACATCAGTTTTTTCAATTAAAATTTTTTTTTGAAACCTTCATGTTTCAAAGACCTCTTATGCATGGCAGCAGACAAATTACAAAAAGACAGAAAGAATCTTCAAACCACAAAACCTCTTGATTCAGCAAGGATAATAATAGATTCGACTATCTCCTCATCAGTAAGAGTGGAGCAATTATAAAATACATCAAAGTAGTCAATATCCGGACGCTCTTTTTCAAAATAGTTACGAAACGAAGATCGGCGATGATCCATTTCAATAGCCTCTTTCCGTGCCTCCTGAATGGTCATTCCCTGGGCTTCGGCAACCTTTTCTGCCCTCCATCCAAGTGGGGCCTGAATTTTTATGTGAAGTGAATTGGTAAAATTCTTGGTAATAGCTTCGGCTGCCCTTCCTACAATAACAACATTCCCTTCGTTACTGGCATTATAGATAAACTTGGCAATAGTATTTTTAATTTTAACATCACTGGGATAATACTCATCAGAAAAGAATAGTGCAAGATTCTCAAAAAAACCTCTCTCTCGATACTCCGATAAATCCTGCATCATTTCCGGAGAGAGTTTCAGCTCACGAGCTGATTCTTCAATGATTTCCTTGCTTATCCAACGCCAGTCCCGATTGTTTCCCTGGCTACGGTTTTTTTCTGTAAGTGTTTCAGATAGCTGACGGGCAATTCTGCGTCCGGGACATCCATATTCACGTGAAATGGTAATAACCGGTCCGGGAGATTCAAAGGTTGGTCCCTGGGCAGTTTTTTTTCGACCGGTACGCTCACGCATGTATTTTAAAAACAAATTATCCATATTATTGCCTTTTTATCAGCCCTGTTAAAAACAGCTTTACTGAGATATATGTTTTAAAAATACAGTTTTTTCCGCAGATAATAAAATAAAAAAGGGCAGAAATCTCTGCCCTTTCCCTTTAAATCAGCATTTGCTAACCAAATCCAAGTCTATGAAAAAAATCTACATTACAAAGATCTGCATTTTTATTATTAATAACATTAAAACAGGTTTAAAGCTTGTTAAACTTATCCCTAAGCTACAAAAAAAGGACAGTGAAATAATTTTCGCCTGCCCTTTTCCCTTAAATCAGCTTTGTTAACCAAATCCAAATCTATGAAAAAA
>CAYOFH010000078.1:9428-15263 GCA_964403175.1 uncultured Marinilabiliaceae bacterium | reverse complement strand
TTAAACTTTTATAAAAGCCTAAAGTTCAAGCGTTTGTAAGCGAATGGATTTTTGCTTTAAAGTACAGATTTTCAATGTTATATGATTTAGCTTAAATCTTAAATCTAAAAATCTAACGATCTATTGTTTATTAAAGTCTGATGGAATTCACGGTTAATATACACATTCTCTTTTATGGCAGATTCCTTTGTAAACAAAGCGGCCGTTCGGTTATGCCGCTTTGCTTCGCAAAGAAAGCCGACAGAGAAATCAAAGCTTATCATTACGATTTCGAAAAAAAATATTCGTATTCTAAACATTTAACAAACTGATTCTTAACACAAATCGTTTTACTACATTCGTAATAACAGCACTTTGCTCGGTTTAGAAGGAAAATCCAGTCACCATCTTTATCTTCTACCTGCCAATATTTTAGTTATTTTTGCGTTCAACCAAAAAGATATCGACCTCTGTAAAATAAGCATGAAGCTTTGGTTTTTATTTGCTTCACGAAACGCAATAAAAAGGGTTTTCGAGTTCCAAAATTGAATTTTATACGAATGAACATAGGACGAATTCTACTTATCATTTTTCTAACTCTTGAGATTGGCGTTTCTGCTCAAAACAAAACACTGATTAAAGGTCGTGTAATCAATGAAGCAGGAAATCCGCTGGAACTTGTTAATATTATCATTTCCGGCAATTTTTCAGGTACCACAACGTCACCCGATGGTTTTTTTGAAATTGCTGTAGCCCCGGAATCTACTGTAATTTTGCAGTTTTCTCACCTGGAATATATTCCCAAAGAAAAAACCTTAACAAACCTCGATACAGCAAAAGAATTCCTGATTATAACCCTTGAAAAACGTATTCGCGAAGTAAGTGAAGTAGAAGTTACTGCCAAAGCTGAGGATGACCAGTCAGCACAGCGCTTAAAACCGGAGCTATCCATTCAATTGCCCTCAGCCTCTGGTTATGGAATTGAGGGACTCGTAAGATCTCAAATGGGAGTAGCTTCCAATAACGAGTTGAGTAGCCAATATCGTGTAAGAGGTGGAAATTTCGATGAAAACCTGGTTTACCTTAATGGATTTCAACTTCAACGCCCACAATTGGTTAGAAGTGGCCAGCAGGAAGGTCTAAGCATTGTCAACCCTGATCTGGTGGAGTCGGTTTACTTCTCTTCAGGCGGTTTTGGAGTCAGCTATGGCGATAAAATGAGCTCTGTACTGGATGTACGCTACAAAACCCCTGACTCCACGGCAGCAGGTGCAAATATTAACTTACTGGGAGGAAGTGCACATGCAGAGGGATCGGCAGCCAAAGGCAAACTCACATGGCTCACCGGTGCCCGTCATAAAACCAACCGCTATCTGCTGGGCAGCCTCGACACAAAGGGGGATTATCAACCCAACTTCACTGATGCTCAGGCTTTTTTATCATATCAGATCAGTCCCCGGCTATCAGTTGATGCCCTTGGGTACTATGCTCTTAATAGTTACCGGTTTATTCCCACCGACCGGGAGACAGACTTTGGAACGATGACCGATGTCAAGAGGTTGAAAATATACTTTGCGGGCCAGGAAAAAGATCGATTCGAGACCGGTATGGCAGCAGTCAAATTAAATTTCAGTTCCTCTCCCATAAGTCATTTCGAACTATTGGGCAGTCACTACCGTGCTTTCGAAGAGGAAACTTTTGATATCGCAGGAGCCTATTGGCTACAGGAGATTCAGGGGCTGGACGAAACCCGGACAGCAACAAACATCGGTATTGGTGAATACCTGCAACATGCCCGAAACGAACTCTTTGCCACTGTAAATACTATTTCGGTGAAGGGAAATCACGAGCTAAATGATAACCATTCCGTCAACTGGGGACTCAACTGGCAGGAAGAAAATTTTAATGATCGAATTAATGAGTGGGAATTAATTGATTCTGCAGGTTATTCGATTCCCCGAAATCCAAATCTGGACCTTAACTACAGCCGAAATGCCGACTTTGATTTAAGTACGCGCCATGTAAAGATGTTTGTAGCCCATCAAGCATCACTAAAACCCGACTGGGGAACCATCCGACTCAATTACGGAACCCGCTTTATATATTCTGACCGGGAGGAACAGCTCCACCTGACCCCAAGATTTCAGGTTACCATTCTTCCCCTGGCTACCCCCGCCACACGCTTCAGGCTAAGCGGAGGATGGTACTTTCAGCCTCCGTTTTACAAGGAGTACAGACCTCCGCTATCGGGAGAGATCAATCAGCTTTATGCACAAAAATCACGGCAGATCCTTGCAGGAACCGATCATTATTTCAGCATTTTCGAACGTCCGTTCAAATTTTCTTCCGAGATTTATTACAAACACTTATATGATCTCATCCCCTACCAGGTGGATA
Organism: uncultured Marinilabiliaceae bacterium; assembly: GCA_964403175.1. Lineage (GTDB taxonomy): Bacteria > Bacteroidota > Bacteroidia > Bacteroidales > Marinilabiliaceae > Marinilabilia. The sequence goes on along the minus strand of CAYOFH010000078.1, from coordinate 12,887 downwards.
ATGTTAGAATACTCTATTCGGGAGAAAACGAAGCCGATGGCTATGCAGCAGGACTAGACATCAAATTGCATGGCGAATTTGTTCCGGGAACCGAATCCTGGGCCACCCTGTCATTGCTAAAAACTGAAGAAGATATTAAGAACGACGAATGGGACAAGCCGGGAACTCCGGGATACATTCCAAGGCCATCTGATCAAAGGTTCAATTTCTCACTGTTTTTTCAGGATTATCTGCCCAATAATCCCTCTTTTAAAGTGCATCTGAGCCTGTTTTACGGCACAGGTCTTCCTTTTGGGCCACCCCGCTCTCAACGCTACATGGCTACCTACCGCATGCCTCCCTACCGGCGTGTAGATATTGGTTTCTCTAAAGACCTGAAGCCATGGTTAAACAAAAATAATTCCTCGGCATTCATCAAAGACTTCTGGCTGGGTTTTGAAGTTTTTAATCTTTTCGATATCAGCAACACTATCTCTCATTACTGGGTAAGCGATGTTGAGAACCGGCAATATGCTGTTCCCAACTATCTTACCGGAAGACGAATTAATATGTCCCTGAATCTGGGTTTTTAATTCGCTGACAAATTTCAGCTTTTTTAATGTGAAGATTTCCGTATTTTGAGAAAGATCAAATCTTCATATTTTAAAAAATCAGCAATTATGAAACAACCAGTCAGCCCCGCAGATTACATAGCACGAGAAGATAAATATGGTGCTCACAACTATCATCCGCTTCCGGTAGTTCTGGAAAGAGGTGAAGGAGTGTATGTCTGGGACGTGGAAGGCAAGCGTTACTTCGACTTCCTTTCAGCCTATTCGGCGGTCAACCAGGGGCATTGTCACCCAAGAATCATTAAGGCACTCAACGAACAAGCATCCAGACTAACACTCACTTCACGCGCCTTTTACAACAATGTGTTGGGAGAATTTGAGGAGTATATAACCCGGTACTTCAATTACGACAAAGCATTGATGATGAATACCGGGGCCGAGGCGGATGAAACTGCTCTGAAACTCTGCCGGAAATGGGGATACAAAAAGAAAGGTATTCCGGAGAACAAAGCCAGAATCATCGTTTGCGAAGGTAATTTTCACGGACGCACCATTACCATCATCAGTATGTCAACCGACCCGGACAGTTTTGGTGATTACGGCCCCTTTACACCGGGGTTTGTCACCATTCCTTACAATGACACAGAAGCACTGGAACGGGAATTGGAAGACCCGAATGTGGCAGGATTCCTGGTCGAACCCATCCAGGGAGAAGCCGGTGTTTATGTTCCTGATGATGGATTCTTGAAAAAAGCCAGTGAACTGTGTAAAGCCAAAAACGTACTCTTCATGGCCGATGAAGTGCAGACTGGCATTGCCAGAACAGGAAAAATGCTGGCCTGTGACCACGAGAAAGTTCGTCCGGATGTACTGATTCTTGGCAAGGCCATATCTGGTGGCGTGTACCCTGTATCAGCTGTTTTGGCCGATGACGACATCATGCTTGTGATCAAACCAGGGGAACACGGTTCCACTTATGGAGGAAACCCTATGGCATGTAAAGTTGCCATGGAAGCCCTTCAGGTAGTGAAGGATGAGAATCTGGAAGAAAATGCTGAAAGGCTGGGCAGGATTTTCCGTGAAGAGATGCGAAAAATCGATTCAGACATGATCGAACTGGTGCGCGGCAAAGGACTATTAAATGCAATTGTCATCAAGCCTACCAATGGCAAGGAAGCATGGGATGTTTGTGTTACAATGAAAGAAAACGGAATTCTTGCCAAACCAACGCATCAGCATATTATCCGGTTCGCTCCTCCCTTGGTGATAAATGAAGAACAGTTACGGGAAGCCATCGAAGTAATCAAAAAAACCATTCTGCAAATGAGCTGATTTTTTTAATAAAAGACGAAAAGAGAGCGTGTTCTGAATTTTCAAAAACGCTCTCTTTTTTTATCATCAATTCGGCCGCAACTATCCCAACCGTCTCCATCCTCCATCTACTTCATGGTAATTGTGAAAGGATAATCATAATTAGACATTCCTTCACTATAGGTTTCCCTGATGATGGTAATTATTGCCATATCCTCCATATCTCATCTGTCACCTGAATTTTGACATTGGAAGCTGTTCCTATTTAATCTGAATTATCTTCCTGCTTTTTTCATTGGAACTACATCCAACCATCAATGAAGAAAGCATAAATACACCGGAAAAAATTACAATTTTCTTGGATCTGGTCCTTAGTTACAGCAGAGAGGAAAAAATGAAAACAAAAAAAGCCTTAATCTACTGATTAAGACCTTTTAAAGTGCCCAGAACAGGACTCGAACCTGCACGTACTTGCGTACACTAGTCCCTGAAACTAGCGCGTCTACCAATTCCGCCATCTGGGCCAATAAATAATATGTAATGCTGTTTTGTTGAACAGCGGTGCAAATATAGAAACTTAATTTTTTCCGGCAACAACAATACAAAACTTTTTTCAGGTTAAAATGCCCTCTAACGCTTATCGGGAAGTGGCTAAACACTAAATAAAGTGGGAATCAACACATCAAAGCAAAACCGGCGACTTAAGATTTCTAACCTGATCTTCACGAAAATCGTAAGGAGATGATAAAATATGCAGAAACATAGATAAACACAAATAAAAATGATGAAGGAAATAGTGAACTATTGTCGACTCAATTTTATTGAGGACGTCCATATTTAATGGATTATTGGTCTTTGTAATAAATAATTAAGAATCGTAGTAGGACGAAGTCAATAGCTCGGGCTAAAGAGAAAAATAATTCTCCTTTTTCTTTTATACATATGCCCGTTTCAAAAAATAATTCGCTGAAAACAACCTCAGCAAACACCTTATTTAATGGCAATTAAATAAAGCAAAGACAAATCTACCAGGCTTAAGGACAAAATTCCAAACCCCTCTGTTAACTCTCCCTTAGATTTGCAAACATGTTTTAACAATTATCTAACTAACCTGAAGAATCTTCAGACAAACATTTAAGCTTATGAAATTTAATTACAAAAAATCGTTACTTCTGACCTGGGTAATACTTCTGTTATCCTTAACGGGAGTTCAGGCACAGACCGTCTGTTCAAACGAACAGGGCAGTCAGGGTGGATACATCTATGAGTATTGGAAAGACCACGGAACCGATTGCATGCCACTGGGATCGGGTGGAACCTTCAGTGTGGAGTGGAGCAATATCGGCAATTTACTTGCCCGCAAAGGTCTTCGCCCGGGGGGCCAAAATGTAGTAATAAATTATGGTGCAAATTACCAGCCATCAGGCAATTCTTATCTTTGTGTTTACGGATGGACCACCAGTCCGCTGGTAGAATATTATATCATGGAGAGCTGGGGTAGCTGGCGTCCACCGGGAACTACATCCAAAGGAACTGTTACCACCGATGGAGGAACTTATGAAATTTATGAAACCACACGTACCCAGCAACCATCCAT
>CAYOFH010000078.1:0-9328 GCA_964403175.1 uncultured Marinilabiliaceae bacterium | reverse complement strand
CCGATGGAGGAACTTATGAAATTTATGAAACCACACGTACCCAGCAACCATCCATTGAGGGGACTCAAACATTTCAGCAATACCATACTGCCGTATATCAGGATGGTAGCTGCGGGGGCTCTTATAGCGAAATGATGCACTGTGATGGTGTTATTGGATTTGGTGATATCACTTATCAGGGAGACAACGATGGGAAAACCCCTGGAGGAGACACAGGAATCAACACCGGCGACGATTCTTATGATATTGTTGTGAGAGCCCTGGGAACGGAAGGAGGTGAAAACCCCAGGGTCACCGTAGGTGATACCGAAGTAGCCAACTATACACTGGGTACCAGTTACTCGAACCGCACCATTACCACATCAGCCTCCTGTGGTATTAATGTAGAATTCACCAACGACGGTGGAAACCGGGATGTTCAGGTAGACTACATCCAGGTAAACGGTTCAACCTGGCAGGCCGAAGATCAATCGACCAATACAGGTGTATGGCAGGATGGCAGTTGTGGAGGTTCCTACAGCGAATACCTGCATTGCGCTGGTTATCTTGATTTTAGTTCTCTCAGAAGTGCATCTTCCTCAGGTAATGAAGTTTCCATAACCGAAGAAAAACAGAGTGCTAATGTCAGTATCTCTCCCAATCCGGTAGTAAATCTGCTGAACATTTCTATTCCTTCTGAAGAAGATGGTCCATTTGAAGCTGTAATTTATAGCTCCAATGGTACTGCTGTAAAACAATTCCTTACACAACCCGGAAATAACCCAGTTGGTTTGGGTGATTTGCCCAGTGGAATTTATTTCCTGCTCATTAACCTGGATAATCAGGCCTTTAATCTAAAATTCATTAAATAATAATCCAGATTCTTATTTTACCTAAACCCTACAGAGGCTGGCTTTTTAAAAAACCAGCCTCTTTCATTTATTGGCGTTTTTCGATTCTGTAGTCTTTTGTTGCCCGGTACTCCTGACCAAACATATCGGTTGCTTTTACCTCGATGGTATGTACACCCTCTTCAAGATGATTATAGATGCGCCCCATCCAGATATGGGTGGATTCCGACGGATTGGAGGGCCGTTTACCGGGTAATAATTCATCCGCATAGTCCCATTCCTGCATGATATGAATATAATCCGGATCGTAAGTACGTACAAAATCCATGGGTTTCCACTCCTCCTGATCAATCCTGTAAAGCACCGAATCCTGCTCACTCCCCATGAAAAAATTGACCACCAGACGCGCACTCAGCCATTCGTTTTGAGGGACTACTTTGGGTGCATAAAGAGTCAGTTGATAATCTTCCGGCTTCCCTGCAGCTTTGTACCTGACAGAATATTGATTTCCCTGAAAAGATAAAAAGGCATACCCCTTAGGTGTGCCGTCGCGCATAGTGGAAACAGGCACACCCTGATCATTCAAATGCCCGCCGTACCAGTCACCGGAAGTCGTTCCTACATTGTATTCATGATGCTTACGATCCTGTTGCCAACCATCCTTCGAATCAAAAAAATTCTGATTCTGTATGTGGGTATGGGCCGAAAGTGAAAGCGTGTGTGGATAATCTTTTAACAATTCAAAAAGTTTTTCACGGTCACTGTCGCGGAAAGTATCCCCGAATTCACCCTCCTTGAGTGGAATATGATAAGCCACTACAATCAGATGATCTTTGGGAACATACTGCAAGTCATTTTTCACAAAGGACAGTTGGTCCTTCCGGAATCCGCCCCAATATCCCTCTCCATCGCGCGGATCAGGGTAAAGAATATTATCAAGTATAATAAAATGAACCTTCCCGTGATTGAAAGAATAATTTGCAGGACCAAAGTGCTTTTCAAAAGTTTCATCCGACAAAGAATCTGCTTTCACGTCAAAATTCATATCATGATTTCCCATCACGTTAAACCAGGGAACACCAACCTTTTGAACGGCATCACGATAAGGCTGAAAAAGATCCAGATCGTCTCCTACCAAATCGCCGAGACTTAACCCAAAATCGACATTCTCAACCCCTTCCAGCTCCTTAACAATCCCTTTGTAAAAGAATTCCATTTCCTCAATGGTGTAAGGTTGAGGGTCGCCAAAAACCAACATGGTAAAATCTTTTTTTTCAGAGCCGGTAATGAGGCCAAAATCAACAGATCGGGGCAAATCCCCTGTTGGAGCAACACCACTGTAGTCCAGCTTCGGTGAACCTCCGGGCTTATGAATATGATAAAACTGCGGCAGATTATGCTCATCCAGAGGCAACGAATAAGCCGAAGGTTTAATCACAAAAACAATCTGATCATCTTCCACGGGAAGTTTGTATTTTCCATCAGAATCTGTAAGCACCACTTCCTGTCCATTGGAAACAGCTACGTTTGGAATACCTGATTCTCCTTTCTCTTTTTTACCGTTTTGATTGAGATCCTCATACACAAAACCGGAAACCTGATCTTGGGCATTTACGGCAAACATTACGAAAAAAAGAAAAAACAGAAAAAGAAAAAATGTTTTCATGGTATGATTGATATGTGTGTGAATATTTCCATTGTCAACAAAGAAACACTTAAGTTCAAACATTGGTTTTAAGACAGTATCATCTTTCTGTTAAAACACTGAACATTGCAGAATTAAAAAACACTTCCCTGAAGGTCACTCTGAGTTCAACCTGCTGTTCGGTTAGTTTCAACTCACCATTATTGAGAGCTGCTTAACCACATTTTTATTATAATTGTTTACCTCATCTGACTTCAAAAACTCTTGCGGAGAGATCCATCTTGCTTCAGCAATTTCAGAAGCATCAAATTTAAGGGATTCAACTCAATGCGGCATCATTGGGAAGTTGAGCAACAACTGATCCGGCAAAAAAAAAAGAATACGATAACTAAATATCTCATATTAATAATATATGTTCAGCAACTAAAGATAACTTTTTCTACCCATTTATCACATTCTCATCACTTAACGACCTTTTTTCTTGCATTCACAAAGAAATATTTCCTATTTTTACAGTACTAAAATCTTTGGATGTTTAAATTCACTTCGGATCTGGTAAAGTAAATAACCTCAGGCATTTTGCCCGTGGTTATCCCTCCTTAAAAAGCCGGCATTTTCATGCCGGAGTGTTGATTTTACGTTAATTTTATATGTTGTTGTGAGTTTTACCGGCAGCATTCAAATTATCTAAAAAATACACCTATCAATATTGTTTTCCACATTTTCCCCGAGTAGCAATTTCCTAATTGCCCTCATATGTGGTTTCATGTCTAATCTATCAATATTAAACATCATGAGTAACGATAATAGCTCTATACACGATTTCGATATCAGTCTTATCTGTGAATATTTTTCATATTTGGAACGTCAGGGCCCCGGCAGTCCGGGAATTACCCTAAAAGCGCTTAGCTTTATCGATAACCTGACAGAGCATTCAAAAATCGCCGACCTGGGCTGTGGTACCGGCGGACAAACCCTGGTGCTGGCTCAAAATACACCAGGACATATTACGGGACTGGATCTGTTTGCGGAATTCATCAATTTATTCAATCAGAATGCGCAAAAGTCAAATCTTCAGGACAGGGTAACAGGAATCATTGGTTCAATGGATAATCTGCCATTTGAAAAAGAGTCATTAGACCTCATCTGGTCTGAAGGAGCTATTTATAACATCGGATTTGAAAACGGCCTGAATATCTGGAAACCATATCTTAAAAAAGGTGGTTACGTAGCTGTCAGCGAAGCATCTTGGTTTACCCCAGACCGACCGGAAGAGATTGCTGCATTCTGGAAAGATGCCTATCCCGGTATGGACACCATACCTCACAAAGTGGCGCAATTGCAGAATGCAGGATACCTCCCGGTCGCTTCATTTATACTTCCGGAGAACTGCTGGATTGAGCATTTTTATTCCCCCCAGGAAGAGGTGAAAAGGAAGTTTCTTAAAATTCATGCAGGAAACAAAACCGCAGAAGATTTTATTGCCAACCAACAGCATGAATCTGAAATTTACTATAAGTATAAACAGTTCTACGGTTATGCATTCTTTATTGGAAAAAAGGTCTGAAGGCAAAAGTAATTAGCTTGCGAGTTGATGAGATGGTGAGTTAGTATATTCTTTGATCTTTGTTAATTGGTAATCGAAAATTGATCATTATTAATTGTCCTCTGCTCTTTTTTCTCTCTTTTCCTTTTTTCTTAACCCTGTGTACCTTATTTTTGCAGGGCATCAAAATTATTTAAGCAAATGACAGGAACCCTGGTCAATGTAGCCACCATTATTGTCGGGAGTATGCTCGGTATTCTATTCAAACAACGACTTCCCCACAGGGTTGTAACGGTGGTATTTCATGGCATTGGTCTGTTTACCATGGGGCTGGGTGTTTCTATGTTTTTGGAAAGCCAGTGGATTATTGTAGTGGTGCTGTCGTTGTTGTTTGGAGGAATCACAGGAGGTGCTTTGCAACTGGAAAATCGCATAGAAAACCTTTCCGAAAAAATCAAAAAACGTTTCCGATTTAAGGACGAGCGTTTCACGGAAGGATTGATTACCTCATTCTTGTTGTTTTGTATGGGATCGCTGACCATTCTGGGTGCCATTAACGAGGGGGTGGGACGTGGTCCAGAACTGTTGATTACCAAATCGGTTCTAGATGGTTTTTCCTCCATGGCCCTGGCAGCAGCAATGGGAATCGGGGTATTATTTTCTATTGTTCCGCTGCTTATTTATCAGGGAGGTATAACCATTCTTTCCTTATGGCTGGGCGATTTCTTTGCACAATCGGTGGTAAACGAGTTAACCGCTACCGGAGGTGTATTGCTCATCGGACTGGGCATTAACATTCTGAATCTGGGGAAACTAAAAGTAACCGATCTTTTACCTTCATTGCTGTTTGTTGTGCTTTTTGCCTGGATGCAATACCGGGATATTTTTCCCTTCACTTTATTTTAAAAAGATAAGCTTTGAAAAAGATATATCAATCACACCTTGAAGAACTCTTTTGGCAATGGGCCGGTGAGACAATTGAGAGTTCTACTCCACTCCCCCAATCCGGGTCAAACCGAAGCTATTTTCGTATTTCCGGATCAACCAAAAGTGTGATTGCAGCTATCAACTACGACCAAAAGGAAAACCGTGCTTTTATAGAATTTAGCAGACATTTCAAATCATTAGGCCTTCCCGTTCCCGAAATATTCAGTGTTAGCGATTCATACGACCATTATTTGCAGGAAGATTTTGGTAACACGACTCTTTACGACTGGTTGTCAACCTCCAGAACCGAAAAAAAAATCCCCGGAGATGTCGTGGATTTCTACAAAAAATCCATTGAATACCTAATCCGTTTTCAGGTTGAAGGCGCTAAGGGACTTGATTTTTCGCTTTGCTACCCCAGGCATAGTTTCGACAAGCAATCAATGTTGTGGGACTTGCACTATTTTAAATATTATTTTCTAAAGTTGGCCCACATTCCGTTTGACGAGCAGAAACTGGAAGACGATTTCAATACTTTTGCTGAATATCTTCAACAGGCCGACAACAACTATTTTATGTATCGCGATTTCCAATCGCGTAACATCATGGTTACCGATAACGGCCCAGCATTTATCGATTACCAGGGAGGCCGCAGGGGGCCGTTGCAATACGATCTGGCCTCACTGTTGTATGATGCAAAAGCAGATTTACCCGATGAATTGCGACAGCAGTTGCTCGAACATTATATCGCGACCCTGCAAAAGAGCATCAGTGTTGATGAAGCCGGATTCAAAAGCTATTTTCAGGGATTTGTTCTCATTCGCATTATGCAGGCAATGGGCGCTTACGGATTCAGAGGATTTTTTGAAAAAAAAGAACATTTCCTCAAAAGCATTCCCTTTGCCATTGAAAATATGAAATCCCATCTAACCAATCTGAATCTCCCGGTTGAGCTGCCTGCTTTGACAGATGCACTTTGGCATGTAATCCAATCTGAAAGACTGCAACAGGTGAGTGAAACACCACAACTCAACATCAGTATCAATAGTTTTTCCTATCGTCGTGGTATTCCCGCTGATATGTCCGGCCATGGAGGTGGATTTGTGTTCGACTGCCGGTGTATTCACAATCCCGGGCGATACGAAGAATATAAAAACAAAACAGGTCTTAATCCTGAAGTAATTGCTTTTTTCGAAAAAGAAGATGAAATGGAGCAATATCTCGAAAGCGTTTTTGCACTAGCCCAGCAAGCCGTTTCAAAATATATAAAAAGAGGCTTTAAACATTTGATGTTTAGCTTTGGTTGTACTGGAGGACAACATCGCTCCGTATATTGTGCGGAAAAACTGGCATTTCATCTGCGAAAGCAATTTTCAGTAAATATAGAATTAAAGCACATGGAAATGGCATCATGGTCTCTTTAGCAAAAAGTAATGGGGATATTTTTCTCCAAAACAAGATTATTAAACCATTTATGAGCAAGAAAAAGTGTAAAACCGATAAAAAGAAAGAATTGAAGCCATCGCACCAATTTGAATGTACCAAATGCGGATATTCGGCAAAGAAAAAAGATAAATTGTGCAAACCCGAAAAATTAACGGTAATAAAACATTAACACATCAAAAAAACACTAATAAAACTAAAAACCCGATAATAAAATTATTTAACCATACAGCATGCAGCAGCTGGCAATTGTTTTTATAGGCCTTATTTTTCTGATGGGACTTATGGTTCCGGTTCTTCGTCCTCTTTTCAAAAGTTATACAGGACGATTATTTGCATTAGTTCCCTTCGCACTTTTCGGGGCACTAACCTTTATGTTTTTCACATTGCCCGACCAGACAGCTCAGATAGTGGAAACAGGTTTTGGCTTTCTTCCCGAGATGCAGTTTTCGTTTCGCATCGACGGACTAAGTCTCATTTTTGGCATGATGATCAGTGGAATTGGAGGATTAGTATTAGGCTACTCCTCGTTTTACATGGCCAAATATTCCGGCCAAACCAAGTTTTTCTTTTTCCTTACATTATTTATGGGAGCTATGCTGGGCCTTGTTTTTTCCGACAACCTGCTGGCTCTTTTTATTTTCTGGGAACTGACAAGTATCACATCCTTCTTTCTGATTGGCTTTGACCACCACAAGGATAAGCCGCGCCAGGCAGCCCTTCAGGCACTGCTAATCACTGCACTGGGGGGGCTTTGTCTGTTGTTTGCTGTCATTATGATTGGCAATCTTGCAGGAACCTTCCGACTCAGCGAACTCTATGCACAAGGTTTTCATTTCGGGGCTCACTCCCAGTATCAAACCGTATTTCTACTGATTTTTGTTGCCATCGCCACCAAATCAGCACAGTTTCCTTTTCATTTCTGGCTGCCCGGAGCCATGAATGCCCCCACTCCTATCAGTGCCTATCTTCACTCTGCCACTATGGTTAACGCAGGTATATTCCTGCTTCTCCGCCTGAATCCTTTTATGGGAGGTACCATCGCATGGAAAGGCGCCCTAATTTTAACTGGTGGCATTACGATGTTTATTGGTGCCTTTTTCTCTTTGGGACAAAAAGATCTCAAACGTATACTGGCTTTTACCACCATTAGTGCACTGGGAACAATGGTTATGTTAATCGGAATGAATACCACCGCCTCCATTAAAGCAGCCATGATATTTTTCATTGTGCACGGATTGTACAAAGGCGGATTGTTTATGGTCGCCGGCATCATAGACAAAAATACCGGAACCCGCGATATAGATAAATTAAGTGGTCTGCTGAAGACTATGCCTGTAACAAGCATTGCCGGCATTCTGGCCCTCCTGAGTATGTCCGGACTTCCACCCATGCTGGGATTTATCGGCAAAGAGTTAATTTATGACGCCAATGTTCAGTTGCCCGAATTATCGTGGCTGATAGTCCCTCTGGGAGTAACAGCCAATATGATGATGGTAGCCATATCAATACTGGTATTTTATGAAATATTCATCCCACGGAAGAACAAACCAGCCATCCGGTTGCTTCACAAAGAAAAAGATTTGCCGGGAAATTTTCTGACGGGTCCCGTAGTATTGGCAATGGTAGGACTGGGACTGGGACTGGCTCCCGGCTGGCTCAATGACACCTTGTCCAACGCTATGTATTATGTACAATCACAAACAGTAGAAGTATATTTGACACTTTGGCATGGATTCAATCAGGTATTGCTGCTGAGTATCTTCACAGTGGTGATGGGAGTCATAATCTTTTTGCTGCGCGGCCCTGTTGGAAAACTGGTAAATATCATTATTGTGTGGACCGATCAGTATCATCTGCCCGACAAATTCAATAATCTCATCAGCGATTACCTGAGATTTGCCGGGAAACATACCAACCATATTCAGCATGGATTTCATCGATTCTATCTTATAACCTTCTTTATAGCCACGCTGATACTGATAACTTACCACCTGCTCAGTACAGGCGGCGGATGGTTTTATCCCGAAGACAGTTCCCCTGTGCGAATGCATGTTGTTGTGGTGTTGATTATATCAGCCATGGCGGTGCTATTTGCTGTTTTCAGTAAGTCACGACTATCAGCCATTATATCTATGGGAGTACTGGGATATGGAGTAGCAGTACTATATATGTTCTATGGGGCAGTTGACCTGGCCATAACTCAATTTTTGGCCGAAACTATTATGATGGTCATTTTTGTAATGGTCATTTACCACCTGCCCACCTTTGCCGTGCTTTCCAACAAAACATCCCGCATTCGAGATGCCATCATCGCCCTGACCGTAGGTGCCATGATGACTATGGTGGTACTCAAAGCCAGATTCATCAATCTGGAAGAACCCATATCACATTTCTTTACAGAAAAAAGTTTCCTGGAAGGTTACGGACGCAATATAGTAAATGTAATACTTGTTGATTTCAGGGCATTCGATACCCTTGGCGAAATAACTGTGCTGGCCTTGGCTGCAGCAGGTGTTTTTACCCTGTTAAGATTCAACCCGACAAAGAAGAAATCTGAAAAATGAGAAATATTGTACTTGAACGCATCGTAAGCCTCTTTTTATATGTCATGGTAGGATTCGCCATTTTCCTATTATTCAGAGGGCATAACCGCCCAGGAGGTGGTTTTATAGGGGGCATTATTGCCGCAGCAGGTTTTCTGCTCTACGGCATTGTATTCGGCTCGCAAAAAGTATTGAAAAAGATCAGAATCAATCCCCGCTATATTATGGGAATCGGACTACTCATTGCATTTTTGGCAGCCACAATTCCTATGATAGTGGGCAAACCACCCCTTACGGCATTATGGTTTTTTGTGGCCGGAATTCCTCTGGGCACTCCCCTTTTGTTTGATGCCGGGGTCTTTGTGCTGGTTGGTGGAATGATTGTATCCAT
>CAYOFH010000077.1:0-15525 GCA_964403175.1 uncultured Marinilabiliaceae bacterium | reverse complement strand
TTGATAACGACATACCCAAAGAACTAATGCAATCCTATAAATAGCACAATTTTAAGGATTTACGACTTGAGTTAAATGAAAGCTGGTTACTGAGTAGTCAAAAGTTTATTGCGGGAATTTAGTATTGGGTTTCCAGATAACGAACACCGGTTAATTCTTCACTAACATTCCACAAACGCATCGCAACCTTCTTATCTTTGGTTTTTTCATCTGAATCAACAATTGTCGGGTTGCCTCCCATTTCTTTAAAACCATCCGGGCCGATATACTCACCTCCTTTCAAACCCGGCTCCAAAGCAGCATATAATGTGGGAAGTGCGCCTTTATCCGCCTTTTGAAAAAGCAATCCGCCCAAAGGACGAATAAAGGACGGAAAATACCTATCCAGATTAGTCTTGGAAACTCCGGGATGGGCAGCAAGAGAAATGGTATCGTAACCGGCGGCTGACAGTCTGCGCTGGAGCTCATAAGCGAAAACAAGGCATGCCCTTTTGCTTTGTCCGTAGGCTTTTCTCTTGCTGTAGCCTTTTTGCGCATGAAGATTATTAAAGTCAATTTCGGCCCATTTATGTGCCAGACTGCTGAGTGAAATTATTCGTGAGCCTGAAGTTTCTGTAAGCAACGGTAGTAAAAGTCCGGTAAGTGCAAAATGTCCGATATAGTTGGTAGCCAGCTGGTTTTCAAAGCCATCTTCCGTTTCTTTGTACGGAGACATCATTACACCTGCATTGTTGATCAGAAAATCCAGCTTATCAAATTCACTTTTAAACTGTTGAGTAAATTTTCTCACATCCAAAAGACTTGCTACATCAAGCTTCATGGGTTTTACCTGTGCATCGGGATATGTTTTCAATATTATCTTTCCGGCCTCTGCTGCTTTCTCCATATTGCGGCAGGCAAGGATTACAGTACAATCCTTCTTGGCCAGCTCAAGAGCAGTTTCAAACCCGATTCCACTATTGGCTCCTGTTATGATTGCGACTCTTCCTTTTTGCGAAGCTATTTGTTCAATATTCCATTTATTTTTATTCATGGGTATACACTTCATTTAGAACGGGAGTGATCAAAATTCCATCCTCGTTTCAATTCTCCGAGATTGTTTGCAAGTAATTTTTATAGAAACAATTGAAGAATTGTTTTAGTTTTAAACAGAAGTTATGGAAATTGGGAAAATCAGAGAGAAGGCATTACTCTGTATCGTCCCTTAACTATCAGGAAAGCACCATAAGCCACCAGCCCAAGCGCTACGCCACCTACCAAAAGCGGCCCGCCAAAAGATTGTTCAAGCACATCAAAGGCTTCTTTTGTAGAGCCGGCTTCTGAAAAACTTGGATATAAAGCAGCTTTCATAAAAATGAAGCCGATAATTCCTATCACGACGGCCCGCGAAAGATACCCCACCAAACCTGCTTTCAGAAGAACCTGACGAGCTTTTTCATCAAGGTCAATCTCAGCCAGCTTCTTTGAATAACTACCACTAACCCCCCTGTAAAACTGATAAGCTGCTTTTCCGAAAAAGGCAAGTGAGATTCCTACTACTGCAACTTGTCCCCATGTTTCGCCTAGAATGGTACTTAAGTAGTATTGTTTGTCGGATGATCCTCCTCCTCCTCTCCCAATTAACATTTGCACTGCAGAGAAAGCAATAAGGGCGTAAAAGAAACCGCTAAAGGCATAACCCATGCGGGGAAATACACCCGAGTTTTCGGGATTTCTAAATGCTTGTATCATCCTCCATACAACATAACCAACTAATCCCAAAGCAATGATGCCAAGCATTATTTTGCCCAAAGGTTGCGCCAACACAAAGTGCATGGCCCCATCTTTTCCACTTGCTTTACCACCAATATTTAATGCTGCAAAAATGGCCAGACCACCAATCAGGATATAAACGGCGGCTTTGGAAAACAAACCTATCCGGGCATACCTTTTAATCCACTCTTCTCCATTTACCATTATTCTGCTGTTTTTTGAGTTTAAATAAAAGAAAGTTAGTGGTTAGTCAGTCGCCAATAGTGATTACTGTATTAGATTACAGCCAGACAACAATCAAAAATCTGATTTCAAGACAATTAAGATTTTCTATTAAATAAAATAATAAGTGTAAAAAAACAGGAAAAAAACTAGAAAGTCAATATGTTTTAACATCAAATAGATATGATAGCACGCCCAATAAAGAACGGTGCACTTTTAAGGAAATTTATAAACATAATGCTTTATTTCTAAAAACCTAAATGTCACTCAACAGGCTCCAAATATGGTTAAACCCTTGATGTGATATCATTTTTTTCAAAGATGAAATGAAAAATAATTGGTTCGAACCTGTTTCTGCCCTTTTGTATCCAAATCCCTGCAAAAAAGGGATTATCATTGTTGATGACAATCATTTCAAGTTTACTCTGACCGACACAGCCAACTAAAGCATTTCAATATTTTTTATTTTTTCACCAACTCCATCTTGCTGGATTATGAAATCATATTCTTCGCCTGTTGTACTTTTCTATTGGATTTTTTCGAGCGGAATTCCTTCAGGGATATAAGTTGAAATCACACCCGCTTTTGCTTTGGCAACATAAAATGGATTGATTTGTCATTCCACGAGAAATGATATCTCTTATCCCGCAAACTTTTTCTCATGAGGATGACATAAAAAACTCCTAAAAAAATAAATAGTAAACTATTCCAAAGAGTAAACCCGGGAAAACAACTTTTCTCAAAGAATAAATTAAAAATCACTCTTGCAAAACCTGTCAGGAGTATTAAAACGGATACAATAATAAGAACTTTTATACCCTTTTCGTTTCTGCAGTATATTTGCAGATAAGTGTTACCGGTAATCTTAGGGCTTAGGCTACCAGGTTTCATTTAACGGTAATTTTATGTTTTTCGGAAATTGAATTTATTGCCCCTTTAATGTTTTGCACCAAAGCATAGTTTTCTGTTGGCAAATCAATTTTTAAAGAGCTATTGTCGCTTTTTGTTATTTCGTATCGAGCTGCTTTATATGCAATTGCTGTAATTTCTTTCCATTCAACTCTAGTTTCTTTGCTTATAGCTTCCGGCTTAAAAACAATTTTTTCATCATCAATTAATACGTGAGCTTTTGCCCCAAAAAACTTCATTATTGAAGTTCCTGTCCCTTCAATTAGATAAACCAGACCAAACAATAAAAACCCTGCAAAATAAGCCCAATCAAAAAAACTAAACACTTCTTTTTCATTGAGATTGTAGAAAAGCCAGGAACATGAAAAAACAACTATCGCACATCCGAAAACAATCCTAATTTTGGATTTTATTTTGTCTAATAAATCAATGTCAATGCTCATAATTTTTTCTGTTAATTTCCTATTTCAGTTTGCAGGTAACAACCTTTCACGTACCATAAACACTCCTATACAACTTCTACCCTATTAACAAAAAAGGCAGACTCTAATTAGCCTTCGATCAAGCATTACTTACGAACGCTTGATCGAAGGCAAGTGCCAGTGTTTTATTCTTTCATCCGTTTTTCCAATTCAAGTTTTAATGAATTATTATCAAAATGCCCAAAATTTGAATTTATTACTTTACCATTTTTGCCTACCAATACATAATGTGGAATACCGGAAATATTGAATTTTGAACCTAAATAATTCCATTCATCCTCCGAAACACGGTAATGTTCGCCTTTAATATCGGGAATCATGTTATTATAGGTATTTACAGGCGATGATGGGCCGGTAATGTAAACGAAAACAACATCTTCTCCGGCCATTTCTTCTTTCAGCGGTTTAATGCTTTCAATACCCGAACGACATGGCCCGCACCACGTGGCCCAAAAATCGACAAACACTACCTTACCCGAATATTTACCCAAAATACTGTCGAACAAAGCATCTGCCGTCGTTTCAGGAACTTCATTTAATACATACCCCGTTTTATCTTTATTGCCCTCAATTTTTAATCTCGACTGTTGGTTACACCATGCCACATAATCTGAAATAAACGGAGTAACAATATTCTTTTGTATGTTTTTCAGGGCAACATCAGAAACAGGGGTTACTTCCTGTACTATTGTGCGACAAGCATCCTGGGCATACATAATATCTGTGGCAAGGCCTATTTCAACTCCAAATAACTTTTCGAGTTTTTCGTTACGTATTTCCGTTCCTTTTCTATTAAAATAATCATTTATTACGCCATTATGTTTTTCGTGAAAAGCATTTAATGAATCTTGATAAGCTTTACCATAATCTATTTTTGGTAGTTTTTTTGACAATTCATCTGACGCCTTTAGATACTGTTTTTCAGCATCTGTAAGTCTAATGCCTTTATCTTTTAAATATTCTTCCAAATCTGTCACATCACTTTCCGCTTTTGTGTTTTCGTAAAAACCTTGCAGGAGTTCCATATATTTCTCTGAGAACTCCATTTGTTGTTTTCCATATTTTTCATTAAATTCCTTCATTTCAGGACTGCTATTTATCTCTTCCTGCTTTTTAATAATCTCTATCAATTTCTTTTCCGATTCAGTAAAACGATAACCCGATTTTTGAAGTTCTTCAACAATACCCAGAGTGGTAATACTAAATTCTGAGTTCCCTAAAATATCCAGGTATTTTAAACGGTTGATAAAAGAATTATAGCTGGAGCTCAATAAAGCTAATGGATTGTTGACATTCTTGCTGGTAATGAAATCTAAATAATCAGCAGTAAGAGAATCTATTTCTACTGGCAAAGTACGCTGAGTCCTTGGAATTTGATGCTTTTCCCTGTAAGCATTTTCAAAATACATATCATAGCTCATCAGATTTTGAAAATAATCGTATTCAATTTGCAAACGCTTTACCTGGTAAGCTTTTTCCCCGATGGTATTGGTATTGTATATGGAATCAAGTGCAGCAATCTCCTTCTCATAAATCTTTTTTAAATACAATTTATAATCAGCCGGTTTCATGTCCGTTATCCTGTTCCTCAAATCAGAATAATCGAATCTATTTATATTCTCGAGGCGTTGTAGTTCGTTGTTTATTTTGCCTGATGCACCCATATAAACAGGCGAATTATCAGCATTGCCAGGGTTCAATAATTGAAAAACATCTTTACCGGGTTCGAGGTAAATCGAGCCGTTAAAAAACGTGGAACGAACATATACGAGATGCGGATAATATATTGGGATCTTTACTGTGAAACAGCCATTACTATCAATCTCCCCAAGAAATGTATTCTGGTTTCCGGCAATGATATCATCTACATGGATATTGAATGTTTTACCACCAAAACGTGGTGAATATCCTTTAAAATAACCACTATAAGTAGCAGAATCAAGTTCAAAAACGGGCTGTTCATAGGGCTTTTCGCCGCTGGTTTTCACTGTAGAAAGTTTCGATAAATCATTCGTATAGGCTTCTAAATTATCTTTTGATTCGCCCATTCTGCAAATCCCCGATTTATCAAATCTGATAAATATTTCGGCTATACGGTTATTATTTTTGAGTTTTACAGAGCCTTCACCCTTTTTTATGTTTATGTCATTATACGACCATAATTGACTTTGATAAACAGCCACAGTATCAAAAAAACTTATCTCCCAGTTTCGCGTGTTTTCATTAAACCAATTGCCCTGTAATTCCGGTGGTAAGTTTGAAGCGTTAGCCGGTTCTCTAATCTGAATGTCGTACAAAAACCAGCTACCGCCCTGGTTGGCTTCGCCATAATCGAATTTGCTTACACTCTTATTAACTGCAGGAAAAAACAATTTATACTCTAATTCGCCTGTTGAATTTATTTCGTTCCAATTATTAATGGGTAACCCTTCGGCACTTGTAATAAATAATTTTTCATTTTTTCCTTCGGGTTGAATATATGTTTGGTCGGGAATAGAAAACTTGTTACCTGCATTTCCGAATATTTTAAAATGTAATACTGTAGCTGTATCATGCAATTCAATCTTTTGAATTGCAATCATCGGTGCAGTACTAAAAGCAACTTTAGGATTATCAATTACTGTTTGTCCAAAAATCGCAACCGAAATCGAAAGCATTAAGAGTGTAAGAATGTTTTTTTTCATTTTTGTTTAATTTTGGGTTACAATAGTCTGTTGAGTTTTTTCAAGAACCTCTGAATTAGTTACTTATATCCGGAAAGTGTTTTGTGTTAAAATGCACATTTTCAATATCATACGATTTGTCTTAAATCTTATATCTAAAAATCTAACGATCTGTTTAGGTTATTGTCTTTTGTTTAAAACCGGCATTACCCGCTAACCCTCTTGGGTGCATCTACGCAACTTCTCTGCAATTACAAAAAAGCACGCAACAATCCCCTTATGGTTCTGCATTGCGCACCATATCATGTTGAATTACAAAATTCGCTGACTGTAAAAATGGGAGTTATCGGATGCTCGTTAGGCAGAAAGTGGGTTGTAGCGATCATTTGGGTTTTAGGTTTTTGTTTGCTGTAAAACTAGCTTTTTTGTTTTCTTTTTGCAAGATTAGATAAATTGTTTTTGAGCAGCCCTGTAAAAATAGAATTAATACGCAATACCAAAATATTGTCCTGCCAATTGATCAAGTTCCTGAATCTCTGACAATAAATTTTCATGCTTTTCTGATAAAGAAATCCTGAACTTATCTTGCCGTAATAGATTCTTTAACTCCAGGATCTTAAAGTAAAATGACCGGGATTGTAGTTTTACCGGCAATGATGTCAGGTGTTTTTCAATGGTCATTCTTTTTTGCTTAACCAAATTGATCACTGAAATGGCAGAATCAAAATCCAGTTCCTTTTTTTCGAAAGCTTTCAACATTTTGCACTGAAATTCTCCGCATTTCTTTGGTCTGTCAGGATAAATAGTACAACCATTGCAGCCTAATTTGCTGCAAGGCTGAAAAAAGAAACCTTTATCCCCGACTTCTTCAATATCCATCAATTTTCTCAGTCGCGAACGTTCTTCACTTTCGAGTTGCACAAAACCAAGCAAAGTCCCATCGCAACAAATCCCGCAGGACAAACAAATATTTAATGATTTACCCATGCAACAGATCGTTAGATATTAGATGAAACTTGTATTACGGAAAAACGCTGACTTAAGCGACAAAAACCTTTAGCATACAAAGGAAAGAAAAAAACCGCCGTTTTCATCTTTTTTATTAATCGCTTTTAGATTAGCAAGCTGGCTCACAAAATATGGTTTACAGCAGTTTATAAGGGCCCTTCCTCACTTTTGATCCATATCTTCTTATTAGCAACATTTGAGTAAAAACAGATTTAAATCAATATAAAGTCATATTAAAGTCAATAATAATTGAATTTAATATGACTTTACTTTGACTTTAATATGAGTTTACTTTGACTTTAAATAAACTCTGGTACTTATCAGGAACGAAGATGACACGAGTTTAAAAGCATCAAATGAACAACCTCTGAAGAGAACAAAATTCCCTATAGCCGGAAAAAAGCCTCAAAAAAGCTGAAAGAAGCATAAAAAAAGGAGACTGCCTCTGACAGACAGTCTCCTTTCAGCAAATATTCTTATGTGTTTCGTAACAAAATTAGCGCCCTTCTATAAAGTGGGGAAAAGTCTTAGTTATCATGTATTTTATAAGAAAATGCCGATTGCAAGGTTTGAGAAGCCTCCAAAAACGGAGTTTACTTGAGTAAATGAGTATTTTGGTGGCAAACGTAATGACGCAAATGGTACTTAATCGACAGACACTAATTAACACTCAGCATTGGCTCATCCCGATAACCGCGGCGACCAAAGATAAGATTCAGCCCGAAACGGAAACTCAGATCTTTCTGGCGGTGCATCATAGGAAATGAATCGCCTTCATCAAAAGAGACATTGGCATATCTCATGGGAATGTAATCGGCCGCCAGATACATTTGAAGAGGCCCTGCAAAAATGGTCACGGCAGTGCCCAGTCCGTTACCACCCTTAATTCGCTTACTGTAGTTAAGATTGAGTGCTATAAAGCTATAGGGTTGAATGTTAGCCGAAAGGCTGAAATCCTGCCGGAAATTATGTTTCTGAAACACACTGCGCGATAAGAATCCGAAAGAAACAGAAGGTGTCCATTCATAGGATGCACCCATGTACCATGACGGCGTCAGCGGTATGCTGAATTTGTCATGCGTCACGTCGTAATCAATGATGGTTTTGATGGAATCGCCAATATCTTCAAAGGCCTGTTCAATATCTTCCTCGTCTGAACCTTCTACACTAATTCCTTCAAAAGAGTAAGTTCCGTTAAAAGAGAGACTATTCAGTTCGTTTTTAAACTTCACCCAGCCCAGATTTGTCATAGCCGCCGAGAATGTCCATTCATCGTTATGTCGGTAAACCGCCCCAAAATCGAAGGCCAGCCCCCCGTTGCTGAGCGAAGAAAAATAATCAGAAACCTCATCGTCCTCCAGATCTTTCCCCTCAATGGATTCAGGAAAATCACCCGGAGTCTCACTCTCCTGAACTTCCAGCGGGGCTGAGGAATAAATCGTTCCGTCAACATTCATATCCCAGCCGGTGCGGCTGGTATTCAGCTGAAATCTGTTGATATCAGTAACTCCGCCTGCTATGCCAAAAAGCGGTTTCAATTTGACTCCGAATGTAAACTGATCATTCCATTCCCGGCTGTAGCCAAAGGCCAGCTCATGATATGCCACCTCTTTCATGCGCATAGTGGAAAAATCGAAGCTTTCCCCATCGGGAAAACCCAATTCTGTGATCTTGAAAAGATCCGACGGGATTCCTGCCTGTATGACGCTTTTTCCTGAAAGGGTAAATGTAAAATAATCCCTTCCGGAACGAAAACCGGCTCCCAGTATATCAACATCGTTGTAAAGATTCATATTAATAGCTTTGCCGGTTGCGTTATACAAATCGTTGTAACTGAACCTGTCACTCAGCGGGGTAACCCACTCATTGCCTGATTCCTGAAAAACATCGCTGAACGCAACGTCACTTTGAAAAAGCAGGTTGGTGGAAGGAAGTGCAAAGAAACCGTTGGCCCGGGGCTGCATGGCAGGATTAATCTGCGATGACTGGGGTATCGTTTCCATGAAATAAAGACCCATGGGATTTTGGGCCACTGTCTGAATCAGGGCCAGAAAACTAATTAAAATTGTGGTTATATAGAATTTGATTTTCATCATCATCGAATTTTTGAATTACACCTGATACTCAGCCAAAATTTAAATCGAAGGAATTTTCCCTGAAGCCTCAAAAGAAACAACAGCATTGAAATCCATGTCTTCATATATTTTTACATAATCACTGTCGCCGGTATTAAATTTGGTTTCCAGAATAATATTCATCGCATTTCGATCGAGAAATTCATTTATTTGTTCGCCATTGATAGAAATGGTAAATTCTGTATGAACAGCTTCGCCGACATAACCTGTCTCATCAACATTCCCCCCTTCAATCACATTAATCTCATTTTCCAGCAAATCATCAATCTTATCCCCATTGGCATCAATTACCCAGGCAGATGCGGAGATATCCAATGGAATCTTACTGAAAAAATCAAAAAAGACAGTAAAGGATTCCAGATCACGTGCATCCTCATCATTATCGTCCAGAATATCGTTAAAATCAAAATCGATGGTATCCTTACGCGTATATTCTTTGGTGGTATTGAACCAGGCAGGCATAACAACTTTCATCAATCCGCTAAGATTATTTGAAGGCCCCATAAAGTTTTGCTGAGTCTCGCCATCCGGATTGGAGAAGGAGGTAACATCAAAAATCATACGACGGGGATAGCTGTTCCCGATATCAACAATGTTATCAGAATTCTCTTTACTTATATGAAAATTGGTTTCACTTTTTTCAATGGGGTCTCCATAAACAGCAGGTTCCATATCCAGTTGAATTTGTTCACTGCCATTAACCCTTAATGTATGAGTCAACACATCATTTTCATCAAAAAACTGCATATTTTCAGTAATTACCTCAAAAGGCACACCTATTTCACTGTTCACCTGAAGATCTATATGAAAATCAAAGAATTCAATCTCATCAGCCAGGTCCAGTTCATCAAAGACGTCAAATGCCAGTTCCTCCCGGGGACGCATCGACTCCTGTTGCCCGAAATAGCCAAATGTAAGCCCTGGTTTCATGTCCCTAAGTGAGAAGTCAAGCTCTACATCTCCCAAAGCCACCTGAGAAAGATCCATATTGGTGACTACAGAAATATAGCTTGAATCCACTCCCTGAGACGGCACCACTTCCATTCCTCTCAGATTCTCATCAATATAGAAAACCCGGTTATTCTCATTAATTATAAAAGAATAGCTAAGGGGCTGACCATTATCTATAACCTCGGGTATGGCAATGTTTACCTGCCCTGTGGTACCATAAGGGAAAATAATGCTGGCTGTAAGTGACCCTCCGTTCATTGCAAGTTCATCGTACCGCACATCATCCCTGTGATTAAGTTTTACCTTTTCTGAAAAAGTGTGCTGTGCTGCCGCTTTAAGCTGTGATAATGCCGAAGGAGAGTAATACCAGGTTTCGGAAAAATCTCTGAGTGCAACCAGGGATTCCCAGTCAATTTCCACCTCCTGAGAATATTCTACATTTACCAGCCCGTTCTCATCAACAAAGACGTATTCATTGTCAATGTCTTTGAGCAAATCCGAAACCTTATAGGTAATATCTCCGGCAGGAGCTGCAATCTCAATACGTCGGTTGCCATCTGTATTTACAGATATATCATCATCCTGACATCCCGACAGAGTAACAGCCAGCCCCAGCAGTATTATTAATAAATAATTAGTAGTCTTCATAATATCAACATTATCTTCTACACAAAAAGTTATTCAATTATTTTTATTTCGACTCTCCGGTTTTGTGCCCTGCCCTGCTCAGTGGTATTGGGTGCAATAGGCGAATCAAAACCATATCCTTCATACTCTATACGGTCTGGACTGATCTCCTGTGACTCCAGATATCTTTTTACAGATAATGCTCTGGCCCTGGATAATTTCTTGTTCAGAGATGCTGAACCAGTATTATCTGTATGTCCCGAAACTTCAATTTTCACTAAAGGATTCTCCCTGAGCAATCTTGCCAGCCGGTTCAACTCCGGGTAAGATTCTGCACGGAGAGTTGCTTTTCCTGAAGTAAAGAGAATATCTTCTGCAACAATCCGGGCTCCTTTAGCCATTGGCTTGAGAACAATATTCTTCACTTTAAGCGTAGTATCCGGATGGAACTGCAGTGGCATGTTGTTAAAGAAATAACCATCGGAATTTGCTTCCAGAAGAAACGGACCTTTCTGGTAAACCGTGAGCGAATACTTTCCGGTGATGGAATCAGAATGAGTCATCAGTAAAGCTTCATCGGAACCGGGTTCAAACACGGTCAGTTCGGCAGGAACCGCATCGTTGGTGTTTTCTTCCATTACCTTTCCCGACAAGGTATATGAGATAAGACTTTTCTCAAGTTCAATATTATATTCTTCGGAGTTGCCGGAAGTATTATCAAGTATTAATTCAGATGAATAAATGTAATAGTCTTTTGACGAGACTGTCATTTTAAGATTAAACTTATCTTCAAAAGTAACAGAATAGCGACCATCTTCCTTATTGGAAAAAATTCTGTTAGTGACTGAGTCTTTATTGAGAGGGTTGAAAACAATCTCTGCCTGAACAGGATCGTTAGTATCCTTATCGGTAATAAACCCGCTCAAAGTATATGGATGTTTGAGCTTTTCAAGCCCTACATCCCGGGTAATAACTTCATTTCTATTTTCAGCCCGGGGTAAATTAATATCTTTCATTTTATATCCATCAGCACCAGCCTGCAAAATATAATTTCCGGTATCTTCCAATGCAAGGAGATACTCTCCGGTAAGAGAATCAGACCAAACGGTAAGAATCTGTTCCCGCTTTAAAGTGTCAATAATTGTCAATTGTCCATGAAGGGATTTTCCTGACTGTTCATCAGAAATACGACCTTCCACTAAAAACGGAATCCTGATATCCTTTTGAATCTTGTATATATCGAGTCCGCCATACCCTCCGGGACGTGATGATGCAACAAATGCTTCCAGTGAATCAGAAGTGGGGAAGAAGAAAAGATCATCATACGGACTGTTGACGGGTTGTCCTGCATTTTCAGGAGTCATCCAGTCCCCATCTCTGTTTTTTTCTGATTTATAAATATCAAAACCACCAAACCCCCGATGTCCTTCAGATGCAAAGTAAAGAGTATTTCCGTCGGGGGTAACAAAAACTGCCTCTTCATCAAATCCGGTATTTATAACGTTCCCCATATTTTGTGGTCTTGTATATCTTCCATGCCCCTTTCTTCTGGCTGTCCAGATATCTTTTCCTCCCTGACCATCTTTTCTGTCAGAAACAAAATAAACACGTCCGTTCTCATCTTCAGTAAAAGAAGTTTCCTTAAATATTTTATGATCAATTCTTGTACTGATAGCTACAGGCTTACGAATTCGCTTACCCGAAATATCGGCAATCCCAATCTGACCGCCTCTCTTTTTCCCGCGATAAATAAAAAGGAAATCCTCATTGGGTGATATTCCAGATATTCCGGAATTAAACCTTGAATTCAGACGACCATTTTCAATACCCTCTGAGGCAATACCATTAGAATATGAAGATTCCAGGATCCTTTCTTTAAAGGCATCGCGTCCCACAGGAACATCGGGTAAATGATCGGGACGGCGTGTCACAAAGAAGATCCGCTCGTGCTTGCTGTTTTCAACTGCTGCATATTCATCGTAATAACTGTTTACAGCCGGCCCCAGATTAATTACAAATGCCGGAACAGAATCTGATGCATTAACATTCCCGAATTCACATTCGTTAAGCAATTGATTGTATACTTTACGGAATTGAGATTTTTTTCGTGAGGAAAGCGTACTATTATATTGCCCGAAAGCCTCCCTTGCACGTGAGTAATCCATCCGGGCCCGGTAAGCATATCCCAGAAGGAGATAATAATCTTTAGCTACGGATGGCACACTTTCAAGAAAAAAATCAGATGCTTTTTCGGGTTGATCACCAAATAAAGCACTCACTCCCAGCTTGTAATTAAGTGCTGCTACTTCAGGATTCTTTTTATAAATATCGTGAAAAGCACGATAACTTCCCTTATAGTAACCGGAATGATAGAACTGTTCACCTTCACTTAATTTTTCCAGATAATACTCCTTATCTGCTTCCGGCACATCGGACAAAACTTTTTTTTCATCAATGCCAGGATTTTCCTGCGCGATGGAAGACATACTGATAAATCCTAATAATAAGATCAATACAAACAGAATTCTCATAAATTTATAGTTTGGTTAATCAATTTCCCTTAAAAACTATTGTTCAAAACGATAACATACAGCACAAAAAACTTCACATTTAAGGGCAAATTATTTTAACATTATACTTTAAAATCAGGGATTTTAAAACACTCATCTAAAGTTAAAGTTTGATTTTTTCAGGTAATTAAAACTCTTTACAATTTAATTTTACGCAAAAAGAGTAAAAAGAGTTAGCCATTTCACTTAAAAACAGGCTTTGCTGAAAGAATTTTGTTTTGGTGCCCAGCCTGAATAATTCACAAATAACCAGGCTGGAATTTTGGTAACCCATAAAAACGAAAAAAGGCTGCCTTTAAAGACAGCCTCTTAATTCACAAGATTTTTTTTGTTTGCTTATTAATCCTTTAGGTATCATAAATACAAATCTCAGCGGGAAAACTTAACCCTAAAAATTCGTCTAAGTTATTGGTCTGAGATTGTATTTTATACATGTTCTGTTGTGACAATCCTTGTCATGCTCGTACCATTTACATGTTTCGGCGATCTCCAGCATGACTGAGAGTGGTACCACTAAGAATGCCGTTGTACTCACCGGCATCATTAATTACCTCCATCGCTTTTTCCAGAGTTTCATCATCCTTAAGGCTGTATTTAATCGCCCCTTTCCTGTAATAATAGCGTTTGAGTAATTCATTAGCCAAAAGGTCATCCACCTCATCGCGGAAAGTATCGAGATCATGCGACACATTTACATCCAGCTTCTCTTCCATCAAACTGAATGCTTCCTCATTAATGTCGTAATATCCCTCTTCTTTGGCGGCTTCTTTTAATTTTTTAAACCGCTCGCGGCTTTCGGAAGTATATTTAAAGTCTTCCAATCGGGTAACATACTGAGAAAAATCATTATAGATTTCATCTGTAATTTCAAATTCCGTGGGAGAATCAATAGATTCGTTCTCGGCCACAAAACGATTGGCATAATCAAAAATAGTTTGTTGGGCTACCAGCGCATAAGTAATATTATTGAATTTATCGCCTGAAACCACCACATCTGGGGAGATTCCTCCTCCATCGTAAACACTGCGACCGTTTTTGGTTGAAAATTCTGTAATAATGGAATCCGGAATAAACCCAACACTACCATCCTCATTGCGATGGCTGTAATCAAGAGCCTGAATACATCGTCCGCTGGGAATGTAGTATTTAGCGGTGGTAACTTTCAGTTTTGCATTATATGGAAGATTTCTGGTGGTTTGCACCAGTCCTTTCCCAAACGACCTGTTTCCAACAATAACGCCGCGGTCATGATCCTGAATAGCTCCTGCCACAATTTCTGATGCGGAAGCCGATCCCCTGTTGATCATAACCACCAAAGGAATAATGGTATCAACAGGTGCTTTGGATGTCCGGTATTCTTTATCCCACTGCTCTATCTTTCCTTTTGTACTCACAACTTCCACTCCACGGGGAAGAAACAGATTAGCCAGCTTTACTGCTTCATCCATCAAACCTCCGGGATTATTTCTCAGGTCAAGAATAATTCTTTCGGCTCCATGTTCTTTTTTCAATTCCTTTAATGCCTGCTCTACCTTTTGAGAACAATCCTGAGTGAAATTGCTTAAAATAATAACTCCTGTATTGTCATCAACCATCCCAAAATAAGAAACAGGATCAATCTGAATACCCTTGCGAACAATGGTAATGTCCAATGGATCTTCTACCCCATAGCGCTCAACAGTAACTGTTACTTCACTATTGGCAGGACCTTTAAGCATATTACTCACTTCCTCAGTGCTTTTTTCTGTCATATCTGTTCCGTCAATGCTCAAAATCTTGTCTCCGGCTTTAAGACCTGCTTCATCTGCCGGAAACCCCTTATAGGGTTCTGAAATATAGATATGATCTTTTCGCCTGGTAATTAAAGCTCCTACGCCCGCATATTCTCCGGTGGTCATAAAATTAAAATCGTCCATGTCCGACTCAGGGATGTATGTAGTATAAGGATCCAAAGATTCCAACATGGCTTCGATACCTTCTTCCACCAGATCTTCCGGGTTTGTCTCATCTACATAATAGGTATTCAATTCCCTGAAAAGTGAATAAAAAATATCAAGATTTTTAACAATGGAAAAATTCTTTTCTTCATTACCGGCAGTTACAAACCCCAGCGAAATAACAAGACCAATGGCCACGGCCGCGGTCCATCCGATCCATTTTCTTCCTCTAAACTTCTTCATTATCTAATGTCTTTAATCTGTAATAG
>CAYOFH010000076.1:5051-15588 GCA_964403175.1 uncultured Marinilabiliaceae bacterium | reverse complement strand
CCATTCAGGAAGTACTGTTCTTCCCACAAATGCGTCCCGAAAAGAAAAAAGAACGCGACCCGGAGCAAAATTTTACCCAAATTGGTGTACCGGCAGAATGGGTGCCGGTAATATACAAGGCAGGATACCTGCGGGTAGATGACTTAAAGGAAAGCAATCCCAACAAACTTCATCAGGAACTTTGCGGACTGAACAAAAAACATAAACTGGGATTACAAAACCCCAGGGCCGAAGAAGTAAAAAACTGGGTAGAAAACTAAAGGGTTAAACCAATGGGCACCAAATCAATGACAATTATCGTTGCTTTTGGCACCCTTGAATAAATAACTTTGCAGAAACAAAAACCGACAGGCATGGATGAAGAATCAACCATTGGAATAATAGGTAGTGGCAGTTGGGCCACTGCCATAGCCAAAATGGTTCTGAATAATTCAGACAAACTGAACTGGTACTTTCGTGAAGAAGAACAAATCGACCGGTTTCGCAAAGTGGGCCACAACCCCAACTACCTTACCTCGGTGGATTTTAACACCGACCAGATTTTCTTTTCCACTGACATCAATGAGATTGTGGAAAAATCTGATGTGCTCATTTTTGCTATTCCCTCTGCGTTTTTAAAAGATACACTGGAGCCTCTGACTGCATCGCTGAAAAGCAAGTTCGTGGTATCTGCCATAAAAGGACTGGTTCCTGACGAAAATCTCATTATTGGTAACTTTTTTAATAAACATTACAAAGTCCCTATTAACTCCATTGCGGTAATTTCCGGCCCTTGTCACGCAGAAGAGGTGGCACTGGAGCGGCTGTCTTATCTCACCATTGCCTGTCAGGATGTTAAAAAGGCCAGAATCTTTGCCTCCAAGCTGGCTTGTGCGTATATTAAGACCACTGTAATTGATGATATTTACGGTACCGAATATGCAGCTGTATTAAAAAATGTAATGGCCATTGCTGCAGGCATTTGTCACGGATTGGGCTATGGAGACAACTTCCAGGCTGTACTTATATCCAACGGCATACAGGAAATAAAAAGATTTGTGGATACCGTCCACCCCATTACACGTGACATCAAGAGTTCGGCCTACCTGGGCGATCTTTTGGTAACTTCGTATTCACAGTTTTCCAGAAACCGTACATTTGGAAATATGCTGGGTAAAGGTTATTCGGTAAAAAGTGCACAACTGGAAATGCTGATGATTGCCGAAGGTTTTTACGCCGTTAAAAGCATTGTTGAAATCAACAAAAAATATAAAGTGAACATGCCCATTACAGAAGCTGTTCATAATATCATATACGAAAAGATTTCACCATCAATAGAAATAAAATTACTGACTGATCATTTGAGGTAGAAGAAAAGATTTTTATCCTCAAAAAAAGCAAAAAAGATAAGTTTGAAATTGGAGGTTACAAACTTGAGCTAACAAAGAATAAATACATAAAATTATGCAAAATCTCACCATTGATGTGTCTCAGGTTGCCCCGGAGGTAACCCTTGACATGATAAACAAGGAAAAGGACAATGTTTTGTTACAACTCAAAACACTGACCACAAAAAGCGGAAAAGGAAACGATTTTCTGGGCTGGCTTGACCTGCCTTCCGAAATTGACGCCGATCACATCATGTCCATCGAAAAAACGGCTGCCCGCTTACGTGGAAAAGCCGACTATGTGGTAGTTGTTGGGATTGGTGGAAGCTATCTGGGCGCCAGAGCGGTGATTGATGCACTCAATGACTCTTTTGATCATCTTAAAGGTGATCGGAAAAATCCTGCCATCATATATGCAGGACATAATATTGACGAAGATTATACCTACGAATTACTGGATCTTTTAAAAGATAAGTCTTTTGGGATGATCGTCATTTCCAAATCGGGTACTACCACAGAACCGGCCATCGCCTTCCGTGTTCTCAAAGAACTTCTGGAAACCAAATATGACAAAGAAGAAGCAAAAAACCGCATTGTAGCTGTTACCGATGGCAGCAAAGGAGCTTTACGCACCCTGGCCGATCAGGAAGGTTATGAAACCTATGTAATTCCTGATGATGTGGGCGGACGTTTTTCTGTCCTGACTCCCGTGGGATTACTCCCTATTGCTGTTTCCGGATACAGTATTACCGAACTGGTACGCGGTGCTAAAGAGATGAATAAACTTACCGGCACCGATGTTCCTTTTGAAAAAAATCCTGCTGCTGTTTATGCGGCAACCCGCAATCTGCTTTATCAAAAAGGAAAGAAGATTGAAATTATGGTTAATTATCAGCCTAAGTTGCATTTTGTATCTGAATGGTGGAAGCAACTTTATGGCGAAAGTGAAGGCAAAGAAAACAAAGGAATATTTCCGGCAGCTGTTGATTTCACCACCGATCTTCACAGTATGGGCCAATGGATCCAGGAAGGAGAACGCTCCATTTTTGAAACCGTGGTAACTGTTGGTGCTGCACGTCACCGGGTATTGATTCCGCGTGATGAAGCTGACCTTGACAAACTAAATTTCATTGCAGGAAAACGTATTGACGACGTAAACAAAATGGCAGAACTGGGCACCCGGATTGCCCACACAGATGGTGGTGTTCCCAATATTAAAGTGGAAATTCCGGAACTCAACGAATACTATTTGGGCCAGCTGCTCTATTTCTTTGAAAAAGCCTGTGGCATCAGCGGCTACATCCTGGGGGTCAACCCCTTCGATCAGCCGGGAGTGGAAGCCTATAAGAAAAACATGTTTGCTTTGCTTGGCAAGCCCGGATTCGAAAAGGAAACGGAAGCCATCCAAAAAAGGCTTTAAAGTATAAAAAGCTGTCTGACTATCAGGCAGCTTTTTTTTTGAGGAAATGGTGCATTTCCTAATTCATAAATGATTGCTTAATACAACAGACAGTTAGATTTTTAGATATAAGATTTAAGATGAGTCGTAAAACATAGACAATCTGAATTTTCAACATAAAACATATTTTTGACTTAAAACAACTGATTTAAAGACTCTTAAAAAAGCTTAACGTACTATTATTAACATGCCTGACTAAGATTTCTGCACTGTTAAAATAAAATAACAGGATGACTCACAAAAAGAAAGTCATGGTGTTGCTAAATGTTCTCTTTTTCTTAATTTTGCGTCTATTCATTGATACAAATTGTTTTTTTATAATGACAGCCTCAAAAAAGATAAAATCTGCTTTAATTTCCGTTTTTCATAAAGACGGTCTGGATACCATTGTCAGGAAACTGGCCCAATCCGGGGTTCAGATCTATTCCACCGGTGGGACTCAATCATTCATCGAAGGATTGGGTGTTGAAGTGAAATCTGTGGAATCACTTACCGGATATCCATCCATTCTGGGGGGACGTGTTAAAACCCTTCATCCAAAAATATTCGGAGGAATCCTTGGTCGGCGGGACGATGCAGATCACCAAAAACAAATGTCGGAATATGAGATTCCGGAAATAGACCTGATCATCGTTGATCTCTATCCTTTTGAAGACACCGTTGCGTCAGGAGCTTCTCATGCCGACATCATTGAAAAAATCGATATTGGGGGAATTTCTCTGATCAGAGCTGCTGCCAAAAATTACAAAGATGTGGTAATTGTTCCGTCCAAGGATCAATACCCCTACCTTAAGAATGTGCTGGATAACCAGGACGGAGAAACCTCTTTAGAGGACAGAAAGTATTTTGCCACTGCAGCCTTTGCAGTATCCTCCGGATATGATACCGCCATTTTCAATTATTTCAACGGTGAAGGAACATTTCCTTCTTTCCGCAAAGCTGCCAACGATAGCAAACCTCTTAGATATGGCGAAAATCCCCATCAGAAAGGAACTTTCTACGGGCAATTTGACAAATTATTTGATCAGCTGCACGGAAAAGAGATCTCCTACAACAATCTTCTGGACATCGATGCTGCAGTTTCACTGATTTCTGAATTTGATGAAACTACTTTTGCAGTCCTTAAGCACAACAATGCCTGTGGCCTGGCATCACGGGAAAATATGCATGACGCATGGAAGGAAGCACTGGCAGGGGATCCGGTTTCGGCTTTTGGCGGCATCATCATTACCAATCAACCGGTTACAGCAGATGTGGCAGCCGAGATCAATAAAATATTTTTTGAAGTTATCATTGCCCCGGCTTATGATGCAGAGGCACTGACAATCCTTAAGCAAAAGAAAAACCGCATCATTCTGGTTCAAAAGCCGGCCTCTGTCCCTTTGTTCAATTCCCGTTCACTTCTGAACGGAACACTGGTACAGGAGAAAGACCTAAAGATGGAGCAAAAAGAAGACCTGAAAATAGTTTCTTCAAAAGCTCCGTCAGATGAAGATATTGAAGACTTGTTGTTTGCCAATAAAATTGTCAAGCATTCCAAGTCAAATGCTATCGTACTGGCCAAAAACAAACAACTAATTGGCAGTGGCATTGGTCAGACATCAAGAGTTGATGCCCTGAAGCAAGCCATTGCAAAGGCCCAGGCATTTGAATTCGATATGGAAGGAGCCGTAATGGCTTCTGATGCCTTTTTTCCTTTCGCTGATTCGGTAGAAATCGCCAGGGAAGCAGGCATAGGATCCGTAATTCAGCCAGGAGGATCAGTACGCGATATAGATTCTATAGAATTTTGTGATGCACACAATATGTCCATGGTGTTTACCGGCACCCGTCACTTTAAACATTAAATAAAACCAAAACCAATGGGACTATTTTCATTCTTGTCACAAGAGTTGGCCATGGACCTGGGAACCGCCAACACGATCATCATCCAGAACGACAAAATTGTTGTGGATGAGCCCAGCATTGTGGCCCTGAACCGTCGTACCGACAAACTGGAGGCCATCGGTGAAAAGGCCCGTCAGATGCATGGAAAAACGCACGACAATATATATACCATTCGTCCCCTGCGTGACGGAGTGATTGCCGATTTTAATGCTGCCGAACAAATGATCCGGGGCATGATTAAGATGATCAATAAAAAAGGACAGCTTTTCACACCTTCGCTTACTATGGTAATATGTATTCCATCGGGCAGTACCGAAGTAGAAATCCGTGCTGTACGCGATTCCGGTGAACATGCAGGAGGCCGCGAAGTGTATATGATTTACGAACCTATGGCTGCCGCATTAGGTATTGGACTGGATGTGGAAGCACCCGAAGGAAATATGGTGGTAGACATAGGTGGCGGAACTACAGAGATTGCTGTTATTTCTCTGGGTGGAATTGTAACCAACAAATCCATACGCATAGCAGGAGACGATCTCACATCTGACATCATGGAATATATGCGTCGTCAGCACAACATCAAAATCGGGGAAAGAACTGCTGAAGAAATCAAAATCCGTGTAGGTTCAGCCCTTCCGGAGCTTGATGAACCACCGGCAGATTATATTGTTCAGGGCCCCAACCAGATGACTGCACTGCCCATCGAAGTACCTGTTTCCTATCAGGAAATTTCGCACTGCCTGGAGAAATCTATTTCTAAAATGGAGACCGCAATTCTCAATGCTTTGGAACAAACACCTCCTGAGCTCTATTCCGACATTGTAAATAACGGAATTTATCTGGCAGGCGGCGGAGCCCTTCTGAGAGGTCTGGACAAAAGATTGACCGATAAGATCAATATTCCGTTCCATATTGCCGAAGATCCGCTTCACGCAGTAGCCAGAGGCACCGGGATTGCCTTGAAAAACCGACACAGGTTCTCTTTCCTGATGAGATAGAACAGAATTAATAGTCATGCTGGAAAACGCCAAATAAGTCGTGTACAATGTTACAATCCAGGGGGAATAAAACATTTCATGCCAACGAAAGCATTATTATCCCCAAGAAGTATCAAAAAGGGCACAGAGTTTGTTTTGTACTTTCTTTTTAAAAACCGAAACATCATTCGTTTACCGGAAGACACCAAAAACAAAAGATGAGAAACTTCATCCGTTTCATCATTCGAAACCATTTTTTCCTGCTGTTTCTATTACTGGAAATAGTCAGCTTCTATTTCATATTTAATTACAACCAGTATCACCGAAATATTTATCTGAGTTCGTCGAACCAGATTTCCGGGGATTTCTATGAAAGATTTAATTCTGTAATTCAATATTTTGAGTTAAAAGACACTAATGAAGAGCTTGCACGTGAGATTGTGGAGTTAAGAAACAAACTGGAAAAACAGGCTAATTTTATTCCTTCATTTCCGGCGATAACAACAGACACTGTTACTAAACAAGACTACCGGTATTTGTCTGCCACGGTAATCAACAACTCGGTAAACAAACACTTCAACTACCTGACTCTCAACAAAGGATTAAAAGACGGCATCAAACCCGATATGGGAGTAATTTCTTCCAGAGGTCTGGCAGGAGTTGTTCTAAACACATCAGAAAACTTCTCTACCGTAATATCGCTACTCAATACCCGGCTTAACATTTCGGCACGATTACGGGAAACCGGTTTTTTCGGGTCGCTCCAATGGGAAGGAGAATCATACCGAAAGGCAACCCTGAGCGGAATACCTGCACATGCGTCTCCTTCGGTTGGCGATGCAGTGGTAACAAGTGGATATTCCTCCATCTTTCCCGAAGACATTTTGATCGGAACTATTGATGAGATAAACAAAGATCAGGGAGAAGGCTTTTATGAGATAAAAGTGCTTTTATCGGTTGATTTCAAAAATCTGCGTTACGTGCAGGTAATAGAAAAGCTGGAAGGCGAAGAACAAAGGGAACTTGAAAAACTAAGTGAAGATGATTAATCTGCTGCCCAGATACCTTTTAAATTTTGTAGTGCTTATATTGCTGCAGGTTTTACTTCTGAACAATATCCAGTTCAGCGGATATGTTAACCCGTATCTTTACATTCTGTTCATCATCACCCTGCCTTTCTCCACTCCCCGGTGGTTGCTTCTGGTGCTTGGCTTTATTACCGGTATTATCATAGACATATTCATGAATACACTGGGGCTTCATGCTTCAGCAACCGTTTTTATGGCCTTTCTAAGACCATTTATTCTCAGCTCTTTCTCGCCCCGTGACGGCTATGAATTAGGCACCAGGCCTGTACCCTCAGATTATGGATTCGGATGGTTTTTTAAATATTCCATTCTGATGGTTGCTACCCATCACCTCTTCTATTTCTTTGTAGAAGCATTTAATAAAGACTTATTTCTGCCAACGCTTTCAAAAAGTCTTTTAAGTACAGTAGCTTCAGTTTTATTTATTTTTATTGCAATGCTGTTTGCAAAACGAGATTCTCGAACAATATAACAAATATTAAAAATCGTCTGGTAAGTGGGAAACGCCAACAACAGAACAATCGTTTTAGGCTTAATAATGCTATTGATCAGTCTCATATATATTCTGAGGCTTTTCATGTTACAGGTATATGACCCATCATATAAATTTTCGGCTGATAGCAATGCGCGCCGAAAAATCATTGAATTCCCTTCACGGGGCCTGATTTACGACAGAAACGGAGATCTGATGGTCTCCAATCAGGCGGTTTATGATATCATGGTTGTTCCCCGTGAAACAGAACCCCTGGATACACTGGAACTGGCAAAAAGCATGGGAGTGGAACTTGCCGAAGTCCGGACACTGTTTCAGAAACTGAGAGAAAAGCTTCTATTCCGGCAAATCTCATCCTTTCAGCCATCCATTTTCTACAAGCAAATGACAGCTAAGCAGTATGGTATTTTTCAGGAAAAACTATACAAGTTCAAGGGATTCTACGGTCAAAGGCGGATCGTACGTAATTATGAATTTGAAACTGCAGCAAATATACTGGGCTATGTGGGAGAGATCAACGAATCTCAGTTGAAGGAACGTGCCTATTACACCCAGGGCGATTACTGGGGAATCAGCGGCATAGAAAAAACGTATGAGGATGTTTTGCGGGGCGAAAAAGGGGCCCGTTATGTCCTTGTAGATGTGCATGGCCGTCAAAAAGGGGCCTGGAGAGACGGAAGTTATGATGAACCTGCCATCTCGGGCAAAGACCTGACGCTTACCCTGGATCATCAGTTACAACTTTATGGCGAAAAACTGATGCAAAACAAGATAGGAAGCATTGTGGCGATAGAGCCGGCCACCGGAGAAGTACTGGCAATGGTCTCATCTCCATCGTATGACCCATCTTTACTGGTAGGCCGAAACAGGAATGAGAACTTTCCCCGCCTGGCCACTGACACCCTACATCCATTATTCAACAGACCCCTTCAATCCGGCTATCCCCCAGGCTCCACCTTTAAAACAGTCATGGCTTTAATTGGATTGCAGGAAGGAGTGGTTTTTCCCGAATCCCGCTATGGCTGCCAGATGGGATATCATACCCGTGCCTTATCAGTAGGATGCCATGCGCACCCAAGTCCGCTGGCTCTTCCTGCCTCTATCCAGATGTCCTGTAACGCCTATTTCTGTAATGTATTCAGAGAGGTTCTGGATAATCCGGAGTACGGTTCGCCCAAGGCAGGTCTTGATAAATGGAAAGATTATCTGGTTAATTTCGGATTTGGATACAAACTGGGCACAGATTTAAGCAATGAAGGACGGGGTTTTGTTCCTAACAGTGATTATTACAATAAGATTTACTCAGATAGGTGGGGATCGCTGACAGTAGTATCTCTTTCCATCGGTCAGGGAGAATTACTCACCACCCCCATTCAGATGGCCAACATGACTGCAGCCATTGCCAACCGTGGATACTGGAAAATTCCCCATATAGCCAAAGAGATTGACAACGATACCATTCCCTCAAAATTCAAGGAATCGCACTGGGTAGGTATAGACTCCACTCATTTTGAACCTGTAATTGAGGGTATGGAACAAACGATTTGGGGGGGAGAAGGCAGTACTGCGCGTATTGCACAGATACCGGGGATTACCATCTGCGGAAAAACCGGAACTGCTGAAAACCCGCACGGTGACGACCATAGTATTTTTATCGCCTTTGCCCCCAAAGACGATCCACAAATTGCAATAGCTGCTTATGTGGAGAACGGTACTTTTGGCTCTACTTACGGCGCCCCTATTTCGAGCCTTATGATTGAGAAGTATCTGAATAATGAAATTCATCAATCCAGAAAGTGGTTAGAACAAAGAATGTTGGATGCAGACCTGATAAACAAGGATGAGAGCAACGATTAGACCTTACAAAAATATTGACTGGCTGACAGTTATCATCTATGCCATACTGGTGGCATTTGGGTGGTTGAATATATATGCAGCCAATTTTGATCCGGAAGATACCGCGGGCATGGCCATATCGTCAGAACCTGTCAAGCAGCTGATTTGGATTGGTCTTTCGGTCGTAATGATCGGAATTTTATTTCTTGTTGACAGCAAATTCTTCCTGGAATTTGCGTATATATTTTTCGGCATATCAATTTTATTGCTGATTCTGGCCCTCCTTTTCGGAGTAGAAATAAACGGAGCCAGAGCATGGTTTAATATAGGAGCAATGAGGTTTCAGCCCGCAGAGCTCACCAAAGTGGCAGCCTGTCTGGCACTTGCCCGCGTAATGAGCAGATTTAACTTCCGCATGTCAGGCCCCCGTTACATTATAAAAATGGGGATAGTCATTTTTCTGCCCGTAATCATCATTTTTTTACAAAACGATACGGGTTCCGCACTGGTCTATTTTGCCTTTTTCCTGGTCTTTTTCCGGGAAGGTATGTCGCCTGTGGTACTCTTCCTGGGCGTTCTGGCAGCATTTATTCTGATTGCATCCCTACTGTATCCCAGCATTTATTTACTACTCGGAATATATTTATTGTTTACAGGTTACGTTTACCTGGGCAAGAAAAAAAGGCTTGCAGTTATTGCTGCCGGAATTACTGCCGCAGGGTTTATTTTTATTTATGGAATCGGGGAACTGATTAACCGTGATACAGGCTTTGTTATTCCATTTATCGGGGGAATGGCCGCCTCATCTGTTTACCTGTTATTTCAGATCCTCATCAAAAAATTACCTCAGGTAGGAATTGCCCTTGTTCTGCTCTGGGGGATGGCGGGCTTTACCTATTCAACCAATTATTTCTTCGACTCGGTATTGAGTGAATATCAGCGAAACCGTATATTGGTAATGATCGGTTTGGAAGATGATCCGCAGGGAATTGGGTACAACATCAACCAGTCAAAAATAGCCATCGGATCAGGTGGATTCTATGGAAAAGGATTTCTGCAGGGAACACAAACCAAATTTGATTTTGTCCCAGAACAATCTACCGATTTTATTTTCTGCACGGTAGGAGAAGAGTGGGGTTTTTTGGGCACTTCCATGGTTATTGGGGTTTTCCTGATCCTGCTGTTTAGAATCATCTTTCTCTCAGAGCGACAACACTCCGATTTTAGCCGGATATATGGATATGGGGTGGCGGCTATTTTCTTTATCCACATAGCCATTAACATCGGAATGACCATTGGTCTGGCACCCGTGATAGGTATTCCTCTGCCGTTCTTCAGCTATGGAGGCTCCTCCTTCTGGGGATTTACGATCCTTTTATTCATTTTGCTGAAGCTCGATACCAACAGAGCTGAATTGATCCGATAGTTCT
>CAYOFH010000076.1:0-4951 GCA_964403175.1 uncultured Marinilabiliaceae bacterium | reverse complement strand
GTTTAGGGTTTAGGGTTTAGGTTGGGAAGCCGGCAGCTGGAAGGCATAAAGATGAAAGTTGAAAAATCCCATTTCCTATCATTGAGTCTGCTGAATAAGAAACGAGATTCTATTTATGTCCGGATTGATTGTAAAAGAATAAAAGACTGAAAACCTGACAGCTGCGACTCATGGCAATAGCCCTGTGAAAACAAACAGGATAATCTCTCCTCCATTGAAATCATCCTCAGATTTTTTTTTGAGGCATCAATTCCCTGATTAGCATCAAAAAGGGAGATGAATTAAAAAATCGGATTACGTCAGCTTTTTCCTTTTCGCTATATTTGGAAGAATTTTTTCAGGCATTAAAGATTCACTAAACTCAAAAACGAGAGGTTAAAAAAAATGGTGCAAAACTATTCTGAAGATACCATACGCACACTCGACTGGAAAGAACACATCAGGCGGCGTCCGGGTATGTACATTGGCAAACTTGGCGATGGAACATTTGCCGATGACGGAATTTATGTTCTTATAAAGGAAGTCATGGATAACTCCATTGATGAGTTCATGATGGGCTTTGGAAAAAAAATCAAAATCGATCTGTCGGAAAAACGAATGTCAATCCGTGATTACGGGCGCGGGGTTCCATTGGGAAAAGTCATTGATGTGGCAAGCAGAATGAATACCGGAGCCAAATACGACAGTAAGGTTTTTAAAAAATCTGTTGGCCTTAACGGTGTGGGAATTAAAGCAGTAAATGCACTATCCTCCCAATTCATCATCCAGTCCCATCGGGATGGAGAAACCAAGCGAGTGGTCTTCAGTAAGGGGGAGTTGGTGGAAGAATCACCCGTGGAACCCACCAAAGAAGGCAATGGAACGTATGTGGAATTTATTCCTGATGAATCGATATTTGATGAATACACCTTCAGGGAAGAATATATTAGTTCCCTACTCCGGAACTACACTTACCTAAACACGGGGCTGTCCATATACTTTAACGGAGAAGTATATCATTCCAAAAACGGGCTCCTTGATCTGCTCGATGAACAAATGACGGAAACAGGTCTGTATCCGATCATATCATTAAAAGACGACGATCTGGAATTGGCCATTACCCATTGTAATCAATATGGCGAAGAGTATTACACGTTTGTAAACGGGCAGCACACCACTCAGGGGGGAACCCATCTTCAGGCCTTTCGTGAGGCGTATGTCAAAACTATCCGTGAGTTTTACAACAAAAATTTTGATGTTTCAGACATCCGAAGCGGAATAGTCGCAGCGGTAAGTATCAAAATAGAGGAACCGGTTTTTGAGTCACAGACAAAAACCAAGCTGGGCTCCAAGGATATGGCACCCGGCGGACCCTCTGTCCGCAATTACGTGTTCGATTTCATAAAAGGAAAGCTTGATAACTTCCTGCATAAAAATCAGGAAACAGCTGATATTCTTTATAAAAAGATCCTGGAATCGGAGAAAGAGCGAAAAGCCATTTCCGGAATACAAAAACTGGCACGTGAAAGAGCGAAAAAAGTAAGTCTCCATAATAAAAAACTACGTGACTGCAGGATTCACTTCAACTCGACACATGAACGAAAAATGGAAACTTCCATATTCATTACCGAGGGAGACTCTGCATCCGGCTCCATCACCAAGGCGCGTGATGTGGGCACTCAGGCAGTATTCAGTCTGAAAGGAAAACCGCTCAACACCTACGGTCTTACCCGGAAAGTGGTTTATGAAAACGAGGAGTTCAATCTGCTGCAGGCAGCTCTGAACATAGAGGAAGGACTGGAATCATTGCGCTACAATCATGTTATCATTGCCACAGATGCCGATGTGGACGGTATGCACATTCGATTGCTGTTGCTGACTTTCTTCCTTCAGTTTTTTCCGGAGTTGGTAAAAAACGGCCATCTATATATTTTACAGACACCCCTGTTCAGGGTACGTAACAAAAAAGAAAGTTTTTATTGCTACAATGATCAGGAACGATATGAGGCGATAAAGAAACTGGGAAAAAATGCTGAAATCACCCGGTTTAAGGGACTTGGTGAAATATCACCCGATGAATTCACCCATTTCATCAATAAGGACATCCGGCTGGAACCTGTAAAAATGAAAAAAGAGGATGCCTTCAAAGACGTTCTGGAGTTTTATATGGGGAAAAACTCCCCCGACCGACAGAATTTCATCATTGACAATCTTGTTATTGACGAAGAAATGCTATAAAAATGAGTGACGAAAACGATAAATATCCTGAAATACCAGAAGAACCGGAAGAGGAAAACCAGGAGAAACAAAATAATCCTGAGCCGGAAAGCTCCAGCAGGGAAGGAGAACCTGAAGTCAAGGTCACAGCGCTTCAGGGCATGTACCGCAACTGGTTTTTGGATTATGCTTCCTATGTAATTCTGGAGAGGGCTGTTCCCCATATCAACGATGGCCTCAAACCTGTTCAGCGCCGTATTCTGCATGCCATGCGAAGAATGGAAGACGGCCGTTACAACAAGGTGGCCAACATCATTGGTTTTACTATGCAGTTTCACCCTCACGGAGATGCCTCCATCGGAGATGCTCTGGTTCAGCTGGGACAAAAGAACCTGCTGATTGATATGCAGGGTAACTGGGGAAACATTTTTACAGGCGACCGTTCTGCAGCAGCCAGATATATTGAGGCCCGCCTGACAAAATTTGCCCAGGAAGTGGTGTTCAATCCCAAAACCACGGAATGGAAACCCTCCTACGACGGTCGTAATCAGGAACCTGTAACATTGCCTGTTAAATTCCCGTTATTGCTGGCGCAAGGTGTTGAAGGTATTGCCGTTGGACTGGCATCTAAAATTCTGCCCCACAACATTGCAGAGCTGATTGATGCCTCTATATCTTTTCTTAAAGGGCAGCCTTTCGAGCTATATCCGGATTTCCCAACCGGAGGAATGATGGATGCCTCCCGGTACAATGACGGAATACGGGGAGGGTCTGTCAGGGTAAGAGCAAAAATCAGCAAACTTGACAATAAGACCCTGATTATATCAGATATTCCTTTTGGCAGAAATACCTCTACTCTCATTGAATCCATACTGAAAGCCAATGAGAAAGGGAAAATCAAAATAAAAAAAATTGATGACAATACGGCCGAAAAAGTGGAAATACAAGTCCATCTTCCGGCCAATACCTCGCCCGATAAAACCATTGACGCCCTTTATGCATTTACAGACTGCGAGCTGTCAATATCACCCAACTCATGCGTAATCAGAGACGACAAACCGGTTTTTCTGGGAATGACTGAAATCCTGAAATCCAACACCAACTACACGGTACATCTGCTTACACGGGAATTGGAAATCAGAAAAGGAGAACTGGAGGAGTCTTGGCATATGTCCTCTCTGGAAAAGATTTTCATCGAAAATAAGATCTATCAGCGTATCGAGGATTGTGAAACCTATGAGGCCATCCCCAGGACCATCGACCACGGCCTGGAACCCTTCAAACCTATGCTCAGGCGCAAGGTGACACGCGATGATATCCTGAAACTCATGGAAATCCGCATCAAGCGAATTTCAAAATACGACTCCAAAAAAGCAGACGAATATATCGTGTCACTGGAAGAAGAGCTGGAACAGGTGGAGTATAATCTCAACAACATCATTCCATTCGCCATTGATTATTACAAAAGGCTGAAAAAGAGATACAGCCCACTCTACCCGCGAATGACCGAAATCAGAAGCTTTGAAAACATTGAGGCTTCCAAAGTAGTGGTAAAGAATGAAAAACTTTTCTTCAACCGTGAAGACGGATTTGTGGGAACAGCACTGAAAAAGGACGAATTTGTCTGCAACTGCTCCGACATCGACGACATCATTATTTTCTATAAAGACGGGCGTTACCTGATAACCAAAGTCCAGGAAAAAGCCTTTGTCGGGAAAAATATCATTCATATCGCTGTATTCAAACGAAACGATTCCCGCACAGTTTATAATGTGGTATATCGGGACGGAAAACAAGGTAACACTTACGTGAAGCGATTTGCCGTCACCGGTGTAACGCGCGACAAGGAATACAACCTGACCAAAGGAAAAGAAGGTTCCGAGATCCTTTATTTCAGTGCTAACCCCAACGGAGAAGCAGAAGTACTGAAAATTACCCTCAAACCCAGGGCACGTCTGCGCAATCAGATATTTGAGTTCGACATGGCGGAGCAGGCCATCAAAGGTCGTGGGGCACAGGGAAATATCCTGACCAAATATCTCATCCACAAAATTGTGCTGAAGAAAAAAGGAGAAAGTACTCTGGGGGGTCGCAAAATATGGTA
Organism: uncultured Marinilabiliaceae bacterium; assembly: GCA_964403175.1. Lineage (GTDB taxonomy): Bacteria > Bacteroidota > Bacteroidia > Bacteroidales > Marinilabiliaceae > Marinilabilia. The sequence continues at coordinate 651 of CAYOFH010000076.1, read as the reverse complement.
TGAACCTGAAATTCTTCGCCTAAATGTTGATGGCAGGGGTAAGTATCTGGGAGAATTCCATAGTGGTGATCAGATTCTGGTTATGACCAAAGACGGACAATTCTACCAAACCAACTATGACCTGGCCAACCACTACGAGGATAATATCCTTTATATCGAAAAGTATAACCCGGAAGTAGTGTGGTCAGCGGTCTATTACGATGCTGATCAGGATTTCTATTACCTGAAGCGGTTCCAGGCCGAACAGGTAAGCAAACCACAAAGATTCATTGGTGACAATCCTAACTCTCAATTGGTTCGCCTTACCCATGTGGATTATCCGCGATTGGAAATCAAGTTTGGCGGGGAAGACAAAGACCGCGAAAAAATGATAGTGGAAGCAGCCGAATTCATCAATGTAAAAGGGTATAAAGCCAAGGGTAAAAGACTTACCACATACCAGGTGCATAAAATCATGGAGCTCGAACCCATCATAAAGGATGAACCCAAGACGGAAGACCCGGAAAGCGATGGAGAAGACAATGATGAGGAAGAAGAGGATAACAGTCAGATGTCGATTTTTTAGAAATGCAATATCCAATATATTTAACCGGATTCATGGGCAGCGGCAAAAGTACTTTTGGACGCCTGCTGGCCCGTGAAATCAATTTC
>CAYOFH010000075.1:0-15692 GCA_964403175.1 uncultured Marinilabiliaceae bacterium | reverse complement strand
TTGTTTAACAGAAATCTGATAAAAGAAAAATATTTCTTAATCTGTTTTTTTAAAGTAAAACCGTATCTTTGCATGGAATTTTGTATTGACAATTGACTGGTTAAAGAAAATTCAGCGAATGCACAAAAGCGCATATTTACAATGAGGAAATTGCTTGTTTTATTGGCCGTTGTTTTACTGGCCTCCTGTAGCGAATATCAGAAGATTTTAAAAAGTACCGATTACGACCTTAAATACGAAAAGGCACTGGAGTATTATGAAGAAGGTGATTATATGCGCGCTTCAACTTTGCTTCAGGAGTTAATTTCGGTGTTTATGGGTACGGGAAGAGCCGAGGAGGCTCATTTTAAATATGCCAAATCTTTGTACAATATGCGCGACTATATAAGTTCAGTGCATTTTTTCAGGGAGCTTGTAAAAAAATATCCTAACAGTGAGTTTGCCCAAGAGTCTCAGTTTATGGTTGGTGCCAGTTATTATCAGATGTCGCCAAAACCCAGACTTGATCAGACTGATACTAAAAATGCTATAGAGTCACTCGAATTATTTCTTAGTCTCTATCCGCAAAGTGAAATGGCCGATGAGGCTGTTGTGATGATTGAGAAGATGGAAGAAAAGCTGGTTTATAAATCCTATTTGAGTGCTAAGCTTTATTATCATTTGGGTACTTATATGGGGAATAATTACCAGTCTGCTGTCATTACTGCCCGCAATAGTCTGAATGATTTCCCTGATACCGAATATCGTGAAGAATTATCTTTTCTGATACTCGATTCATTTTATATTCAGGCAATGAACAGTATCGCCGAAAAAGAGGAAGAACGTCTGCGTCAAACGCTTGACGAGTATTATGCATTTATAAATGAGTTTCCCGAAAGCTCATATATGAAAGATGCCAACGAGATTTTTGAGGATGTTACATCGATGTTGAAACAATATAACAATTAAATTTTCATTGCAATGGATTATAAAAAGTCAAACGCACCACTGACTACTGTTACCTGGGATACTCAGGAAATGTCGTCTCAAACCGGTAATATATATGAGACAGTGATGATTATAGGTAAAAGAGCCAATCAGATCGGTGTTGAGATGAAGGAAGAACTCAATAAAAAATTGCAGGAATTTGCTTCATATACAGATAACCTGGAAGAGGTTTTTGAAAACAGAGAGCAAATAGAAATATCAAAATTTTACGAACGATTGCCTAAAGCTTCTCTGCTTGCAGCTCAGGAGTATATCGAAGGGAAAATTTACTATCGTAATCCGGCTAAGGATAAGATCGAAGACCAGGAATAGATTTTAAACAATATATACCATCTTTGTCCAGACAGAGATGGTATTGTTTTTATCTTATCATTTTAGAAATTCATCCTCCATCCGGCGGATATGAAGTCTCTCCAATGCTGAAAGGAAAGAAGATTATTTTAGGTGTTACGGGTAGTATTGCTGCCTATAAAGCTGTCTACTTACTTCGTCTTTTGGTTAAAGAAGGTGCCGAGGTTCAGGTGATTATTACTCCTGCAGGCAAAGAATTTATCACTTCTGTTACTTTGTCAGCCCTTTCCGGTAAACCTGTACTTTCGGATTTTTTTGCCAATAGTGATGGAACATGGCATAGCCATGTGGATCTGGGTTTGTGGGCGGATATTATGGTGGTTGCCCCTGCCAGTGCGAATACCATGGGGAAAATGGTTAATGCAATCTGTGACAATCTTTTGATTACTACGTATCTATCTTCTAAGTGTCCTGTTTTGATAGCTCCTGCTATGGATCTGGACATGTATGCTCATCCGGCCAATCAGCGAAATATTGATCAGTTACGTCAGTTTGGAGCCTGTATTGTTGAGCCGGGTATAGGGGAACTTGCCAGCGGACTTGAAGGAAAAGGACGAATGGAAGAGCCTGAAAAAATTGTGGAAAGAATTCGCATAATTTTAGAGCCTGAAAAAAAAAAGCCTCTGGCCGGTAAGAAAGTGCTGGTGACTGCTGGTCCTACCTTTGAAAATATTGATCCTGTTCGTTTTATTGGTAATTACTCTTCCGGGAAAATGGGGTTTGCGATTGCAGATGCTTTAGCCGAGAAAGGTGCACAAGTGGAACTTGTTGCTGGTCCGGTAACTCTTGATGTCCTGCATCCACAAATTAAACGTACCAATGTGGTATCGGCCATCGAAATGAACGAGGCCTGTCATACCATCTTTCCTGATTGTGATGCGGCCATTTTTTCTGCTGCTGTGGCCGATTATGCCCCGGAAACGATGGCAGTTGATAAAATCAAACGGTCTTCCGATGAAATGGCCCTCCGCCTTAAAGCCAATCCTGACATCGCTGCAGGTATCGGAGTCATAAAAAAGTCGCATCAGGTAACTGTAGGGTTCGCTTTGGAAACGAGCAATGAAGAAGCCAATGCCCTGGAGAAAATTGAAAAAAAGAATTTCGATTTTATCGTTCTTAACTCTCCAAATCAGAAAGGAGAAGGTTTTATGACCGATACCAACAGAATTACTATTATCCATAAAGACCATAAAAAAGAAAGTTTTCCGTTAAAGAGTAAAAGAGAAGTGGCTTATGATATCGTTTCCGCTTTGGAAAAAAATCTTTTGAAATGAGAAAACTGCTATTTGTTTCTATCCTTATTCTGATGTCACTAACTCAGGTTCGGGGGCAGGAACTTCGTTGTGCTGTTCAGGTGGTAGCTCCTTCTGTACAGGGAACCAACAGGAATGTTTTTCAGACCTTGCGTGAAACCATTTTTGAGTTTATGAACAATCAGCAATGGACCAGTCATGTGTATGACAATTCTGAAAGGATTGAGTGTACCTTTCATTTTACAATTGACGAAGTGATTGGTGTTGATCAGTTTAAAGGGTCCCTGCAGGTACAGGCGCGCCGACCGGTATATAATTCTGCCTATTCTACCACTACGCTCAATCTGAAAGATGATAATGTTGATTTCCGATATGGAGAATATGAATCATTGGTTTTCAATAAGAATAATGTGGAGTCAAATTTGGTAGCCATATTGGCGTATTATGCAAATATTGTTTTAGGTTACGATTATGATACTTTCAGTGCAGAAGGGGGTACCCCTTACTTTGAAGAATCAGAACGTATTGTTGGGATGATGCAAAATGCCCGTGAAAGCGGATGGAAACAATTTGAAAGCCGCCAAAACCGCTACTGGCTGGTTGATAATCTGCTGGAGGAAGATCATCGGCCTTTGAGGGAATGTTATTACGATTATCATCGGAACGGATTAGACAGGATGTCGGAAGATCCGGAAGAAGGAAGGGCCAATATTGCCGAATCTCTTGATCTTTTGCAGAAGGTTTACCGTACAGATCCCAGTTCTTATGCACTTCAGATATTTTTTGATGCCAAGCATCAGGAGCTGGTTAAGGTTTTTTCCGAATCGTTTTCAATGGAAAAGGCGGAAGTCGTCAATATTCTTACAGAGATTAATCCGACCAATTCGGAGTCTTATGAAAAATTGTTGAAAGACAACTAATTAAGATATGCTGAAAACTTTATCCATAAAGAATTACGCTCTTATCGATAAGGCGAACATTGAGTTTAGTGCCGGTTTTACCGTGATTACCGGCGAAACCGGAGCCGGTAAGTCCATCATGCTCGGTGCTCTCGGGCTGGTTTTGGGACAACGTAGTGATGTGTCCGTAATTGGGGATAAAGAGAATAAATGTGTGATAGAGGGTGTATTTGATATTTCCAAATATCAGCTGCAATCACTTTTTAAAGCCGAAGATGTTGACTTTGATGATGAAACCGTTCTGAGACGGGAAATTCTTCCTTCAGGCAAGTCCAGGGCATTTGTGAATGATACACCTGTTAATCTTAATTTTCTTAAATCTTTGTCCGACAGGTTGATAGATGTGCATTCCCAGCATCAGAATTTGCTTTTGGGAGATAATCGTTTTCAACTTAATGTGGTGGATGCGGTAGCCGGAAATCAGGAAGTTCTTAAGGCCTATCAGGAAACCTATCAATTGTTCAAAAATTTACTTTCCGAAAAACAAAGGCTGGAAGAGCTAAATAGTCGTCAGCGAAATGATCAGGATTACTGGGAATTTCAATTTAAACAGCTGGAAGACGCTGATCTTCAGGCAGACGAACAGGCAGAACTGGAACGTGAATTGGAAGCATTGACACATGTTGAAGAAATAAAGTCTGCTTTGTCTCAGGCATCTATAGTTCTTTACGAGAGTGAACAACCTATGGTACAGGAATTGTTTCATTTAAAAGAAGCTTTGCAAAAGATTGCTTTCTTCCTTCCTCAGGGAGAAGAATTATCTGAAAGATTGAATTCCGTATATATAGAACTTAAAGATATTGCTGAAGAAATAACCGAAAAAGGTTCAGATGTTGAGTTCGATCCATCCCGTCAGCAGGTGATTCAGGATCGTCTGGACATGCTTTATTCGCTTCAGCAAAAGCATCATGTGGATTCGGTAGCAGCACTTATTGAAATAAAAGATGATCTTTCCGTGAAACTGGAGCAACTGGCTTCGTTTGATGAAGAACTTAACAATCTTGAACGGCAGATTTCTGAAGTCCGTGAGAATCTTCAGCAAAAGTCGGCAGCCCTGACCAAAAGCAGGGAGAGAGTGTTTAAGGTGATTGAAGGTACTATTGAAGGGCAGTTACACGAATTGGGAATGCCTAACGCCCGGTTTTCCGTGTCTAATAAAGGCAGAACTGATTTTGGATCCAGTGGCCGGGATGAAGTAGCCTTTCTTTTTTCGGCCAACAAAAGTGCTATGCTTACAGATATTCCCAAGGTAGCTTCGGGAGGTGAAATATCCCGGGTTATGTTATGTATAAAATCACTATTGTCTTCGGCCAAAGGACTTCCTACCATAATCTTTGACGAGATTGATACCGGTGTATCCGGAGAAATTGCTGATCGTATGGGACGTATTATGCAGGAGATGGGACAAGACATTCAGGTAATCAGCATTACTCATTTGCCGCAGATTGCCGGAAAAGGGAATTGTCATTTTAAGGTTTTTAAAACTGAGACCGATCATCAAACTATTTCATCGGTTAAGTTGTTAACCAATGACGAAAGACTGACAGAAATCGCCGGAATGCTTAGTGGTACTCAGGTTACTGATGCTGCGCTCGAAAATGCACGTTTATTGATGCAATAGTGTTTTTTTTGATCAGTTTGAACTGTTTCCCTGAATATGGACTGAATTGTGTTTTATCTCCACTTCTTTCTTTTCCGGCTATTTTTTTCTGATTAGAACTAATTGGTGTGTAATATTGTTAAATATCCTTTGAGTGAAAAAGGATAAGTGTTTTTAAATCAGCAATTAGACTTAATTTAAAGCAGATTCGATAAACATAAGGCAGCCGATGGTTTTTTCCTGCGGCTATTTTGCAATATATTTGCACGCTGAAAAACAATTTTACCGATATGGGAAATAACTTGTTAAAAGGGAAACGAGGGATTATTTTCGGAGCCCTCAATGATATGTCTATCGCATGGAAAGTTGCTGAATTGGCACATGGCGAAGGAGCTACTTTTACTTTGTCAAATACACATGTAGCCTGCCGAATGGGTGAGGTAACCAGCCTGGCCGAAAAAACCGGCGCAGAATTGATTCCTGCTGATGCCACGAATGTGGAGGACCTGGAAAATGTTTTCAGACAATCAACCGAAATTTTGGGCGGCAAGATAGACTTTGTGCTGCATTCCATAGGAATGTCACTTAACGTGAGGAAAAAAAGAGTCTATCACGATCTGGATTATAATTATCTTCAGAAAACGCTGGACATTTCTGCCATCTCGTTTCATAAAATGCTACAGGTAGCCTTTAAGCAGGATGCAATGAATAAATGGGCATCTGTTCTGGGCCTTTCGTATGTGGCAGCTCAACGTACTTTGTACGGCTACAACGACATGGCCGATGCGAAAGCTCTGTTGGAATCCATTGCCCGTAGTTTTGGATATATCTTTGGACGTGAGAAAAAAGTCAGAGTAAATACCATTAGCCAGTCACCCACAGTAACTACTGCGGGAAGCGGAGTTAAAGGTTTTGATGGATTGGTGGACTTTGCTGATCGTATGTCACCTCTTGGAAATGCTGATGCTCAGGATTGTGCGAATTTCTGTGTGATGATGTTCTCTGATTATTCTCGAAAGGTTACCATGCAGAATCTCTTTCATGACGGTGGTTTTGCCAGTATGGGAATGAGTATGCGTGCTATGAAGCAATACAATAAGAGTTTTGACTCCGGAGAAATAGAAGATATGTATTAGGATATTAAAAAAATGATACTTTCAACAAGGCCATTCCTTTTTTTGGGAATGGCTTTTTTATTGAGTATATTTGGCCCCGATTTTCAGACTATAAACTAATTGAACAACTAAATGGTTCGTGGCGGTAGGATCTTTTCAGGACAGATTGCCCGAAATAAAGTGTTCTGCAAAAAAGAAAAAACAGATAAATGGACAAATACCAGATTAATCACCTTAAAGAGCTTGAAGCCGAATCTATTTTTGTGATTCGCGAGGTGGCTGCACAGTTTGAGAATCCTGTGATGCTGTTTTCGGGAGGTAAGGATTCTATCATAATGTTTCATTTGGCCCGCAAAGCATTTTGGCCTGCCAAAGTGCCTTTCCCCTTGATGCATATCGATACCGGACACAACTTCCCGGAGACTATCAAATACCGTGATGATCTGATGAAGAAGACAGGTGCCCGGTGCATTGTAAAATATGTTCAGGATACTATTGATCAGGGCAAGGCAGTCGAAGAAACAGGGGTAAATGCCAGTCGAAATAAAATTCAAACCATTACTCTTCTTGATGCCATCGAACAGGAAAAGTTTGATGCTGCTATGGGTGGTGGACGTCGTGATGAAGAGAAAGCGCGCGCAAAAGAACGTTTCTTTTCTCATCGTGACGAATTCGGACAGTGGGATCCCAAGAATCAGCGTCCTGAGCTTTGGAACCTTTTCAATGGCAAAAAAAATATGGGAGAACATTTTCGTGTTTTTCCGATCAGCAACTGGACTGAGATGGATGTCTGGCAATATATTTACATGGAACAAATTGAACTTCCATCACTCTATTTTACCCACCAAAGAGAGGTTTTTCAGCGAGATGGCGTCTGGATGGCCAAAGCACCTTTTATGCAATTAAAGGATGGCGAGAAGCTTGAATTGCGTAATGTCCGTTGTCGTACCATCGGGGATGTAACCTGTACCGGAGTTACTCTTTCAACAGCTAATAATCTTCAGGATATTATTCAGGAGGTTGCTGCTACAAGAGTTACCGAGCGTGGCGGACGTGCTGATGATAAACGTTCCGAGTCAGCTATGGAAGATCGCAAACGGGAAGGGTACTTTTAAGAGTTCAGGGTTCTGAGTTTTGAGTATCAAAAAATAGAAATTGATAATTGAAATTGATAATTGATCATTGATCACTGATCACTGATTGTTGATAATTGAAAAAAATGAGTGGAAAAGAATCCGGATATTTAGATATGGAACTTTTGCGTTTTACCACTGCTGGTAGCGTGGATGACGGCAAAAGTACACTAATCGGTCGTTTATTGTTGGACTCAAAAGCGATTTTTGAAGACCAGATGGAGGCCATCGAAAGAGCCAGTATCCGTTCAGGTGGTGAAGATGTTAACCTTGCATTGCTTACTGACGGGCTGAAGGCCGAAAGGGAGCAGGGCATTACCATTGATGTGGCATACCGATATTTTGCCACTCCCAAAAGAAAATTTATTATAGCGGATACCCCCGGACATATTCAATATACACGTAATATGGTAACGGGGGCCAGTACTGCCAATGCAGCAATTATCCTGGTAGATGCCCGTCACGGAGTACTGGAACAAACGCGTCGTCACACCTACATTGCTTCTCTGCTGCAAATCCCTCACATCATCATCTGTGTTAACAAAATGGATTTGGTGGATTATAAACAAGAGGTTTTTGAAGAGATAGAGGCTGAAGTGGAGGCTATTTCTTCAAAACTTAGTGTCAAAGATGTTCGATATGTACCCATAAGTGCTTTGGTTGGCGACAATGTGGTCGATCGTTCTGAAAATATGGACTGGTATAGAGGACCAACATTAATGTATTTGTTGGAGAATCTTCATATTGGTAGCGATATTAATCGGAATGATTTCCGGATGCCTGTGCAGTACGTTATTCGTCCCCAGTCCAAAGACTATCCCGATTACCGTGGATATGGCGGGCGTATATTGAGTGGAAATCTCAATGTGGGAGATACTGTGAAAGTGTTACCTTCAGGTTTTACATCTAAAGTAAAGACCATTGATTTGTTTACCGAAAGTATGGAAAGAGCTATTGCTCCCCAGTCAATCACTGTTCAACTGGAAGATGATATTGACATCAGCCGTGGAGATATGTTGGTGAATGAAACCCATGGGCATGAACCGCATGTTAGTCAGGATATTGATGTGATGCTTTGCTGGTTCAACGAGAGAAAAATGACTCAGGGTGGGAAATATTTGCTGCGCCAAACTACTGCTGAAATGCGGTGCATGATCAAAAGTATTGATTACAAAATGAACATTAATACGCTGGAACTCGACCAAAATAATCTGGAAGTGAATATGAACGATATTGTGCGTGTGAAACTTCGCACTACAAAGCCATTGTTTTTTGACTCCTACTATATTAACCGAAATACAGGGAGCTTGGTGCTTATTGACGAAACAACCAATGAAACTGTAGCAGCCGGAATGATTGTGTAAGGTAATTTTTTAATGATATATAGAGCCGTCAATGCCTTAAGGTGTTGACGGTTTTTTTTTGCATTGTTTCGTTTTAATTGCCCGGTCCTATTTAGCTGTTTGTTTAATCTTTTTATAGGTCGCAAAAGCACTTCTCTGTGATCAAATTTCTATTTTCTGGTCTTTAGTAACTTAAAACCTAACTAGTAAAATATACTGGGTACTCATTGATATTTCGGCCATATTAAGAAAAGTTAAAACATGAAAACTATTTTGGTTTTTATAGTTTTCATCATACATTTGCTGCTTCCTAACGCGAATATGTTATATAATAATGAATGACTAATTTCTACGCAATTATTCTTTTGTTCACGAAATGGCTGGAAGAAGTTCTATAAATCCTTAAATGTCAATTTTTATGATGTCAATTGCACGAATTGGTGGACATAAAGCGATAAATGGCACAGCCATTTATTAATAACCGTTTAAAAAATAATTTACCAAATAAAACACAAATATCAGGGGTAAGACAATAAAAATAAAATAGATGGAAATTCGGAAACGCATCATTGCAGGCGCCGGCAAACTTTTTTATACAAGAGGAATAAAGCGGGTTACTATGGACGATCTTGCTGAGGCTATTGGCATGTCGAAACGCACCATTTATGAGAACTTCCGTGATAAAACAGAGATTCTTCGTGAAACGGTGGATTTTCTTAATGATGAAAACAAGCAAAAAGTAGATCAAATGCTCAGTGAATCGGACAACGTAATGGAGGTTATCATTAAAATTCTGCTTTACGGTCTGGAGAGTATTGATTTAGTTACGCCAATGTATCTTGAGGATATGCAAAAGTTCTATCCGCAAGTGTGGGAAGAGACTATTCAAAAAGGAAGGAAATCGGCACAAACACAATTACAGGATTTGTTGGAAAGAGGAAAGAAGGAGGGACTTTTTCGATCCGAAATAAATACCCGGCTGGTATCCCGGATTTTTTATGAACAGCTGAATCTGATTCATAGTAATGAAGCATTTCCGATTGAAGAATTTCCCAGGAAAGAACTGTTTGAGAATATGTTTCTCAATTTTGCCAGAGGTATCTCTACCAGAAAAGGCATAGAGGTATTGGATGAGCTTCTTTCAAAAATGAATGATATACACTGAAAATAAATTAACCATGAGAATAGTATCAGTAAGAAAGTTTTTAATGCTTTTGTGTGGGATTTTTTTCCTACTGCCTTTTGGCGTATTAGCCCAGGATGGACCCGGAAGCGACAGTTTGTCACTGACATTGGATAAAGCCATTGAGATTGCCCTTTCTGAAAATCCCTCGATAAAGGTCGCTGACAAAGAGATAGAGCGGGTGGATTATTCGCGAAAGGAAGCATGGGCCGGAATGATTCCCTCAATTTCGGGCGAAGGAAGCTATAATCGGAATGTTAAGAAGCCGGTGATTTTTCTTCCCGAAGGCGGTTTTGGTGGAAGTGCTCCGGGCGGAGGCGGAAGTAACACTATTGAAATAGGAAGTGATAACAGCTATACTGCTTCCCTTTCGGCGAGTATGCCTCTTTTTAATATGGCCCTGTTTCGAAGTATCCAGATGACAGAAATTGAGATGGAGCAGGCTCTTGAGTCTGCCCGTCAGTCCCGGGTTAACATGGTAAGTGAGGTTCGCAGGGCTTACTTCAATTGCTTGTTGGCTAACGATTCGTACCGTGTGATGAAACGAAGTTTTGAAAATGCGCGGGAGAATTATGAAAGTACCAAAAGTATGTTTGAGCAGGGTGCTGCAGCTGAATATGATGTTATTCGTGCCGAAGTACAGCTCCGTAATCTGGAACCTTCTCTGACAGAGGCAAAAAATGGTAGAAAGGTTTCCACTTTAATGCTTAAAATATTGCTGGGAATGGATAATGGAGTATATCTGAAATTTGAAGATAAACTGGAAGCGTTTAATAATTTGATTGAGCGTATGCCTGCTCACCCGCAGGACGATATTTCAAATAACAGCGAATTGCGTTTGCTTGATATTCAGGGACTTCAGCTCGACAAACAATTCGATCTTACTCGGGCTCAGCGGTTTCCAACTTTGTCAGCTTTCCTTAATTATCAGTATCAGGCGCAGGCCGATAATTTTGAATTTGGTCAATACAATTGGGTGAACCCGGTGGTAGCAGGCTTGCAGTTGCAAATTCCCATTTTCAGCGGTTTCTCAAAGTCTTATCAGGAAAAGCAGGTGCAGATAAGTATGGAGCAGTTGGAGTTTCAGCGTGATAATGTAGCCCGGCAGGTTACAGCTTCGGTACTCAATGCATTTACCTCCATGGAAGCTGCCGCGGAAAGAGTTGAATCCGGAAAGGTCGCTGTTCGTCAGGCTGAGCGCGGTTTTAAAATTTCTCAAACTCGTTATCAGGCAGGAGCAGGGACGTTGCTGGAGCTCAACGATGCTGAAGTTGCTATGACACAGGCACGGCTCAATTTGAATCAGGCACGTTTTGACTTCCTTTCGGCAAGAGCGGAATATGAGAAAGTACTTGGTAACAATCTGCCGGAAGGTTAAAAGAGTTAAGTGACTTTTGAGGAATTGAATATTGAAAAATTTGATAAAATATAACGATTAATAACGTTTAATAAAAAAGATATGAAAACCAGTGGATTGAAATATACATTTCTGCTTTTAATGATTTTATTGGCTGGAGCAGTGGCTTGTTCCGGTCCCGAAGATCAGCAGAGCGATGAATCTGCAGAAAAAGTAAAAAAAGTGGAAACCGGTTTTTCGGAAATCAAAGAGGTGGAGCAGGAAATGACCCTGACTGGTAATGTAGAACCTTATGAGCAAAATATTATCAGTCCCTCCACGCAGTTACGCATTCAGAAAATTTATGTGGAAGTAGGGGACCCGGTACGCAAAGGGCAGCTGTTGGTGCAGATGGATCCCTCCCAGCTGGTTCAAACGGAGGTGCAGCTAAATCATTTGGAGAAAGAATATGCCCGTCTGGACACGCTTCATAAGGCAGGGAGTGTCTCCCGGCAGCAGATGGATCAAATGCGTGCCGAGTTGGATGTAACCCGCTCCGCGTATGAGAATTTGAAAGAAAATACAAGGCTTGTATCTCCAATTAACGGAGTTGTTACAGCAAGAAATTTTGAAAATGGAGATATGTATTCCATGGCTACTGGTGCAGGGATTCTCAATGTGATGCAGATAGATCCAGTGCAGGTAAACGTAAATATCCCTGAAGTTTTTTTTCCGCTGATTGAAAACGGAAAGCAGGTATCTATGAAACTGGATGTTTATCCGGATGTTGATTTTGAAGGAGAGGTTTTTCTTAAGCATCCAACTATTAACTCTAATACCAGAACTTTTACTGTGGAAACCAGATTTCCCAACAAGGATCTGAAGATACGTCCCGGAATGTTTGGACGGGTTACAATAGTCTTTGAAACATTGGAACGTGTAACTGTTCCGGATTTGGCAGTTCAGCATCAACAAGGTACCAACGATCGGTTTGTATTTGTGGTTGAAGAAGGAAAAGCCATCCGAAAAGTGGTTGAAACCGGTCGTCGGATTGATTCATTTTATGAAATAACCAAAGGTCTTTCTGCAAACGAGGAAGTTGTGGTGGCAGGCCATGCAGGCTTACTGGATCAAACACTGGTCGAGGTTGAAGAGTAACCATAGATGACTCTTGGTTGTTCTTGATTTTAGTCCGAAATGGTATTTGACTTTTGGTAACCAGTAGAGAGCCGTTATATTTTTGTAAAAGATTGCTTTTAGTTGACTACTTTAAATTCTTAACTGTTTACTACTGTCTTTTATTATACGGCTGTCCATCCGGGGTTTAACATCTCAATTCTATTGGTCTATTTAATACATTGTTAATCAGATAATTATTATTCAATGAGTATATATGAAAAGGCGGTAAAAAAGCCCATATCTGTAATTTTGATATTTGTAGGGGTTATCATCATGGGGTTCTTTTCGCTTCGCTATCTTCCCATCGATCTCTATCCTGAGATTGACCCGCCCATGGTAAGTATCTTTACATTTTACCAGGGTGCCAGTGCTGCGGATATTGAAACCAATGTGACCCGAATTCTGGAAGATAACCTGAATACCGTAAATAATCTTAAGGAGTTGACTGCCAGTTCGAGAGATAACACTTCTCTGGTCACTTTGGAATTTGAGTGGGGAACAAATCTCGACGAAGCGACAAATGATATACGGGATGCTCTTGGCAGAGTAGAAACTTATCTACCCGACGGGGTTGAGAAACCCATTATTTTTAAGTTCAGTACCAGTATGATTCCTATTATGCTGCTGTCGGCAACTGCTGAAGAAAGTTATCCGGCCCTTACTAAGATTCTTGATGAGGGAATTGTGAATCCGCTTAACCGTGTGGAAGGGGTGGGAGCAGTATCTCTTTCCGGAGGCCCCAAGAGGGAAATTCAGGTTAATGTGGATCCCCATAAAATTGAGGCTTACAACTTATCAGTGGAGCAGATTGGGAGAGTAATCGGTCAGGAAAACATCAATTTACCGGGAGGAAATCTGGATATCGGAAGTCATACTTATCCTGTAAGGGTAGAGGGTGAGTATAATTCCAGTGATGAACTAAGACATCTGGTGCTTGGAAACTTCCAGGGACAAATAGTTAAGTTGTCTGATGTGGCTACCGTAAGAGATACCCTTGCAAAAAAGACCATTGATGAACGCGCAAACGGTCGTGAAGGAGCCCGTATTGTAATTCAGAAACAGTCGGGCGCCAATTCGGTGGAAATTGCTCAGGAGGTACGAGACCAGCTGCCGGATCTGATGAAAAATTTACCTCCTGATGTTGAAATTGAGACTATTTTTGACACTTCCGAATTTATTGAAAACTCTATCAGCAGTCTGGCTAATACAGTGATGTATGCCGGGATATTTGTAGTGTTGGTGGTACTCTTTTTTCTGGGACGATGGAGAGCTACATTTATCATTATCATTACTATTCCTGTATCGTTGATTGTTTCTTTTATTTATCTGTATGCTACAGGTAATACTTTGAATATAATATCCCTGTCATCCCTTTCCATTGCTATTGGGATGGTAGTGGATGATGCTATTGTGGTATTGGAGAATATCACTCACCACATTGAACGTGGCAGTTCACCGCGTGAAGCTGCTATTTACGGTACCAATGAGGTGGGACTGGCTGTAGTGGCGACCACACTGACTGTGGTGGCTGTGTTTTTTCCGCTGACATTGGTTCAGGGTTTAAGTGGTATCATGTTTCGTCAGTTGGGAATGATTGTAACACTGGTGGTAATTGTTTCTACTCTGGCAGCTTTGACTCTCACTCCTATGCTGGCATCTAAAATGCTGCGCCTGATGCCGCCACGAAAAAAAGGAATTGCCAATTCTGTGTTTGGTACTTTTGAAAAAATCCTTGCCAAACTTGATTATGGTTATGAGAAGACCTTGGGCTATGCCTTAAAGCACAAAGTTGCTATAGTTATTGCAGCTTTTGTTGTTTTTCTTTCAAGTATATCTTTAGTCTCGGTGGTGGGAACTGAGTTTATTCCGCCGGCAGATAATGCACGGATTGAAGCCACTGTGGAACTTCCAATGAGCCTCAGGCTCGAAAAAACTGAAGAAGTTGCCCGGGAAATTGAAAATATCTGGCAGGAAAAATATCCCGAGATTGAAGTAATCTCTACCAGTGCCGGGGTAGCTGACGAAGAGAATATCTTTTCGGCACTGGGGGATAACGGTACCCATATTATTAATTTTACACTTCGACTATCCAATAAGTCTGAACGTGAAAGGGATATTTATCTCATAGGAGACCTTATGCGTGAGGATCTGGACAGGATTACAATGATCGAAGATTACAATATTTCGCCTGGTGGAAGTGGAGGAGGACTTGGCAGTGGTGCAAGTACTATTGAGGTAATTGTTTCCGGATATGATCTTGACCAGACAGGTGGGGTTGCAGAGCAGATTATGGATGTGATGGAGAATATGTCTGGTTTGCGTGATGTTGAAATCAGTAGTGATGATCCCAAAATAGAATATCAGCTAGTTTTGGACCGCGAAAAGTTGGGTGTTCACGGTCTCACGACTTCCTCTGTAGCCAATGCAATGCGAAACCGGATTAATGGATTGGTTGCCGCCCAATACCGGGAGGACGGAGATGAATATGATGTAAAAGTCCGTTTTGATGAGCCTTTTCGCGAGTCTGTTGAGTCTATTGAGAATATCCTGGTTTATAATCAGGAGGGACAGGCAATTCGAATTCGTGAAGTGGGGGATGTGAAAGAGTTTATGGCACCTCTTTCTATTGAACGCCGAAACCGTCAGCGTGTGATAACTGTTACCGGATCTCTTTATGATGCTTCCATTACCGATGTGACAAATGAAATTAATGCTGAAGTGGATGAAATGGATCTGCCGCAAGGTGTGGGAATAGATATTGGTGGAACTGCTGAGGATCAGCAGGAATCATTTGCCGATCTTGGGTTATTGCTTGTTTTGATTATCATTCTGGTATATATCGTGATGGCTTCGCAGTTTGAGTCACTGCGTTCTCCTTTTATTATCATGCTTACATTACCTTTTGCTTTTACCGGAGTCTTCATTGCGTTGTTCATCACCGGCAGCACACTCAACCTGATTTCCATGATTGGATCAGTAATGCTGGTTGGTATTGTAGTGAAAAACGGTATTGTACTTATTGATTATATTAACCTGTTGCGGGACAGAGGCATGTCATTGATTGAGGCTGTAATAACAGGTGGAAAATCAAGATTACGCCCGGTATTAATGACCACATTAACTACTATTTTAGGAATGTTGCCTCTGGCGATTGGTATTGGCGAAGGGGCTGAAATCTGGCGTCCCATGGGTGTTGCAATTATCGGGGGACTGACTGTGTCCACTATGTTGACTCTGGTTTTGATGCCGGTGG
>CAYOFH010000074.1:0-15715 GCA_964403175.1 uncultured Marinilabiliaceae bacterium | reverse complement strand
GAACCCAGACCGAGAGAACCAAAATCTCCTGTGCTACCATTACACCACGGGACAAACATTGATTGCTTTTTCCTTTAAAAGCGATGCAAATATAGGTGGTTTTTTATGAACCCGCAAAAAATATTTCTCAAAAAAGAATAAAGTTTATGCAACTTGTGTTGCTTCTTGTTTTTACCAGGCATTTACAATAGTTTAGCAGTCAAAAGATTATTTTAATGCAAAAGAGGATTGTTTTCTTGAAAAAAATTTTTCCGGAATTGTTTGTTCTGGGTGTTGCCTTGTTGGTTTACGGTAAGACAGTAGCTCCTACCGTCAGCTTTTGGGATAGTGGTGAGTTTATAGCATCCGGAGCTTTACTTCAGGTTCCGCATCCTCCGGGAGCTCCTGTTTATCTTATGTTGGCCCGCGTGTTTTCACTTTTTGCACCCGATGCGCTATATGTAGCTTTATTTGTGAACCTTTTGTCGGTAGTGGCCTCGGCCTTTGCAGTATTTTTCATCTATAAAGTTCTTGTTCTGTTATTTCAAATAACAGGGGATAAAGAAAAACAAAACCCTTTGGGAATTATTCGGCTTTCAGCTGCAACAGGAGCTTTAGTTTTTGCCTTTACTGACACTTTTTGGTTTTCTGCAGTAGAGGCAGAGGTTTATGCACTTTCGTTATTCTTTTCGGCAATAACGTTATGGATTTTTCTCAAATGGTATATGCAAAGAGAGTCATCTCCCCGCTTGTTTTATGCAGGGGTTTTTCTGTTGGGTATATCTATTGGGGTACATCTGCTAAATTTACTAATGACGCCTGTTTTTGTCCTGTTGTTTTTCTGGAAATATTATGGATATAGCATTCGATTAAGCCTCAAAGCATTGCTGCTTGGATTTGGAGTGTTGGGTTTTTTGTTTTTCGGCTTGGTATCCAATGGCCTATGGCCTGCCATGAAGCTGGAGATTCTGCTGGTGAATCATTTGGGTTTACCTCAACATGCGGGTCTTGCTGTGTGGCTGGTGTTGCTGATTAGCGGCTTGGTTGCAGGTATGGTAATTTCATATAGAAAATACCCGAAAGTACATTGCATTTTTATGGTTATTTCTCTGATTTTTATTGGGTGGACCTCGTATCTGATGGTTCCGGTCAGAGCCTCTGCCAACCCTTATATAAATATGAATGTGCCTGATAATGTGTTTTCCTTGCACGATTATATCAACCGAACTCAATATGGAAGTCGTCCCCTGATTTGGGGAACTCATGCCTGGGCGAAAGCTGAAGACTGGCAGTTGACTCATCGATATTCTTTTAACGAGTCCGTGTCGAGGTACGAATTGGTTCCATCAGGCTCAGTTCTTGAATTTCCTCCAGACGATTATGTTTTTTTTCCACGGATGTACAGTCGGCAGTCTTATCATGTCGAAGGGTATGAGTGGTGGTCAGGATTCGATGTTGAATTGGATGCTCCTGATTTGGCACATCAGTTTGATTTCTTTCTGAAATATCAGTTAGGACATGGTTATCTGAGGTATTTGATGTGGAACTTTGCAGGACGTCAGAATGATGATCAGGGCCAGGGAGATATAGTTTCCGGAAACTGGGCTACAGGAATTGATTTTATTGACAAACATTTGCTTGGAAGTCGGAAATATTTGCATTCTGGAGAAGTATACAATGCTGCGGCAAATCATTATTATGCGTTGCCGTTGTTATTTATATTTATTGGATTGTTCTTTTTAATCAGACCCGGTGCCGGAAGAATGCAGGTTTTGCTTTTGCTTGGAACCATTTTTGTGATTACCGGGCCCTTGTTGGTGCTTTATCTCAATCAACCACCATACGAACCCCGTGAGCGGGATTATGTCTATGTGGCGTCATTCATGGCCCTGGCCATGTTTGGTGCGATGGGAATTTTCTATATTCTGAAAACTGTTTTCCGTTTATCGGGATCTGCTGTGACTGTTGCACTCTCAGGATTGCTGCTGTTTTTGGCCGGGCCGGGGTTGTTGTTTTCAGTCAATCTTAATGATCATGACCGTTCGGAAAGGTATCTTGCCCGCGACCTTGCAGTTTCACAGTTGCGAAGCTGTCCTGCTAACAGTGTTTTGTTTACTTATGGTGATAATGATACTTATCCGCTTTGGTATGTTCAGCAGGTAGAGAATGTCAGGCCAGATGTGAGGCTGGTAAATCTGGGGTTGTTGCATACTGGCTGGTATCAAAGGAATATCAGAAAATCCTATGAAGGTAGTTCTGCTTTGGAAATGACTCTCCCGGATGTTTTCTACCGGAAGAATGAAGTGGAGTTTTTTGCGGTTTCTTCTATTCCTTCCGTGCCTGCCTTTGGAAGCCAAGTGTTAAATGATTTGGCAGATGCCGTTTCCGATGCCCGGGAAAAAGGTATGTCCGACGTTCGGATACATC
Organism: uncultured Marinilabiliaceae bacterium; assembly: GCA_964403175.1. Classification (GTDB taxonomy): domain Bacteria; phylum Bacteroidota; class Bacteroidia; order Bacteroidales; family Marinilabiliaceae; genus Marinilabilia. Next base: position 13,309 of record CAYOFH010000074.1, on the reverse strand, counting down.
CCGAATGGAAGCTTATTCTGCCCGGGGGAAATTCTTTGAATATAAGTCTTCATCGGCAATATTTGTCTATGGGGAATCTGGCATTGCTGGACATTATTGCCAGCAATGGGGATAAACGTCCGGTTTGTTTTACCCGAAATGTTGAGATGCACTCATTGGGGAGTATTAAAGACCATTTGCAGGGCTATGGTCTGGTTTTTAGACTTTCTTCACCGGAAAATCAGGATCTTGAATCCCGGGAGGTTCTTAATAGTGAATATTCTGTATTTACTGATAGCATTTCAATTGGAAGAGAGGAAACCTGGTATGATAATACCTGCCGTCAGGCTCTTTCCACATCAGGTTATCGGACGGCCGCTATGGAGCTGGCCCGGGAATTACTCGCCGCAGGCAAACAGGAACGGGCTCGAAAGGTTCTGGTAAAAAGCATGAAAGAATGGCCGTTTTCTCCAATGCAAAATCAGGCACGACTGCTTGAAACTGCCAGACTTATGCAGATGAGCGGCGATAATGAAGGAGCATCACAGTTAGTGGAGAACCTGGTTTATGTCAATCTGTTAGACTTGCATAATTTTTATTATTCAGGGTTCGATGTGGAATATCTTAAACGAAGATACTGCCAGTTTTTTTCTGACCTCCATGACTTGGCGCAACAACTTGAAATGAATCAGAGAGCAGTTGAACTGGAAATAGAACTTCAAATGATTTGTAATTTTTGAACGTTTTGTTTTTATTTGATAGAACTCCTTTGTTTTTGGCCGATTTATGTGTCGAATGTAATTTTCTTCACTACCTTTGTAGTCGAAAAGCGAAGGTGGATAATTCTCTTTGATATCAGTTATCTTTCCAATGTGAATGATTCAGATATTTCTAAATAAAATTCAGGTTTATCCCCACATGGATGTAAGTAAAGTTTCGGGAATCATTTTTTTTCTTGGTTTTTACTGCTCTTCTGGAGAAAAATGATAGGTAGATTATCTGGTCAATGGTTACCATACGAATCATCATGATTTTTCCTGCTCCGTTTTTTAATAAATAAGTAAGAATCCTGTATTTAAGAGGGTTCTGTAAATAGTATTTTCCGGATATACCCTGGCATGGAGGAATTCCTCAGATTTGGGTTTCAATGAACGCGTTGACGAAGCAGGGCAGACCGGAAAAATCTGTAAAATAAACATCATGAACAATTTTAGTACACACACTTTTCATGTGCCGGTTATGGGTATCGGATATACCATTGACAGTCCCCTTAAACTGGCTCATTTTGGGATCACCTCCGTTGTTTCTCTGGTTGATGATATGCTAATGGAGAAAATGCGTGAGTTTCACAGTCAAAAAGCCAAATTTCCTTTCCAGAGCATATCTTCTAAAATGGAAGATTTTCGTGCCCGCAGAATTACTGCCTTTCTGGATTTGATGGATGGTATGGTAAAGGGAAAAATTGCCGCAATGAAAAGTTCCTTTTCACGCAAAAGTGATGAGGTTGATCAATATTTTGAAATGCTTCCCACGGCTTCAAAGGCAAGGCAAACCTATTTTTATTTAAAGAAAAATGCCCACTTTAGTGAACTTAAAGAGTGGGTCATGGAGAACCTGCATCCCGGCAATATAGATGTGAACATCATGACCAAGCTGGACAAACCCAATTTTATGGGTGGTGAGCAGTTACCCGTGGAGTTTAATGATGCTCATGCTGCATTGCGGGGTTTTGCCAGGAGCAAGCTTTCCTCTTCACTGGTTTTGTCGGCAGGCATGAATCCCCGGCTTTTTAGTTACATGGAGAATTGGGACGATTTTTATCCTGATGAAGCAGGAAATATCAAGAAAAAAGTAACTATTAAGGTAAGCGATTTTCGTTCGGCTTTGGTTCAGGGTAAAATGCTAGCCAAAAAAGGTATCTGGGTATCCGAGTTCCGCATCGAATCAGGGCTTAATTGTGGTGGGCATGCCTTCGCTTCGCAGGGGAATCTGATAGGACCGGTTCTTGAAGAATTCAGACAGAAAAGAAAAGATTTGATTAATGACCAGTTTCAGACTTTTCGCGATGCCTTATTGGCCAAAGGGATGAAATGTCCCGGACAGCCTCCTCGTTTGAGTGTTTCTGCACAGGGAGGTATTGGTACTCCTGATGAACACCAGTTTCTACTTGATCATTATCAACTGGATTCGGTAGGATGGGGAAGTCCTTTTCTTATGGTACCCGAAGCTGTTAGCATTGATGCTGATACCATTAAGAAACTGGGTGAGGCCCGTGAAGAAGATCTCTACCTTAGTGATATATCACCATTAGGCGTTCCTTTTAATAATCTGAGAGGTAATACCAAGGATCTGGAGAAAGAAGAAAAGATAAATGCCAATAAACCCGGCAGTAACTGCATTAAGCAATATTGTTCGCTAAATACGGAGTTTTCCAGGCGCCCAATGTGTACTGCTTCACGGCAGTATCAGAAAAAAAAATTACTCCTGGCCGAAACAGAATTATCCAATCAGCAGGAAATAAATAAAGCAGTTGATGCTATTACGGAAAAATCTTGTATTTGTGTGGGACTTGGTACTTCAGCCCTGATTACTAATAATCTTTCCACTGAGAATGAAGGTTCCGGAGTTTCTGTATGCCCCGGACCCAATATGGCCTACTTTGATAAGCAGGCATCTTTAAAAGAAATGACGGGACATATCTACGGACGCAACAATTTAATTCACCGAACAGACAGACCATCGGTCTTTCTGAAAGAGCTGGAGTTGTATATCAATTATTTCTTTGAAAAGCTTAAGCCTCAGGAAGAAGCCGACAACCGGATAAAGGTCAGTAATGAAAAATTTTTGAAGGCAATAGCAGATTCCATTGAGTATTACCGGGAATTGTATGCCAGCCACAGCGAGCAGTTGGGAGTTGTGATGACTGATGTTTTGGGGCGGTTGAGATTTTTTGAGGAGAAGGTGAAAGGTTCGCTGGTTGCAGAAATGTAATTGATACTTCTCTTCGGATAAAGCAGGGTTTTTTCTAACTTTTATGTATTTTTGACAAACTTCTGATTGATCAGGCAGATCCGAAAATGTTTCCATGTAAATGGAAAAGTAAAAATCATGGATTCTTTGAGATGGTTGTCAGTTGTTTTATGATGTTTTGGAAACCAAAATCAAAGGAAAACAAAATACCGATGAAACATTACAAAAAGTTTAATCTCGCTTTAGGTTGGCTGACCTTTCTTATATCAGGCCTGGTTTATTTGTTAACCATCGAACCAACAACCAGTTTCTGGGATTGTGGTGAGTTTATTTCAGCTTCATATAAACTGCTGGTGGGGCACCCTCCCGGAGCCCCTTTTTTCATGCTGGTGGGGAGGTTCTTTACGTTATTTGCTCCCGATGAAACTTATGTGGCAGCTATGGTTAATTCCATGTCGGCCCTGGCAAGTGCGATGACGATTGCCTTTTTGTTTTGGACCATCACCCATCTTGCCCGTAAAATTTTTGTTGATAATCAGGAGTCTCCTGAAACCTGGCGTTACTGGGCTGTTTTGGGGAGTGGTCTTGTAGGAGCTCTTGCATATACTTTTACCGATACGTTCTGGTTCTCTGCTGTTGAGGGTGAAGTTTATGCCATGTCGAGTCTCTTTACCGCTGCTGTTTTCTGGGCTATTCTCAAATGGGAGAATGTAGCTCACCTTCCCCACAGCAACCGTTGGCTGATTCTAATTGCCTACCTTATGGGGCTTTCCATAGGAGTCCACCTTCTGAACTTATTGGCTATTCCTGCCATAGTGATGGTTTACTATTTCCGGAAATTTGAAATAACCAGGAATAATACTCTCAGAGCCTTGGGAATCTCAGCGGTAGTTTTGCTGTTTATCCTTTATGGAATAATTCCAGGAATTCCGAAAATTGCAGGGTCATTTGAACTGGCTTTTGTAAACGGTATGGGAATGCCTTTTAATTCGGGTCTTTTGGTGTATGGAATTCTTCTTGTTGGCGGGCTGATTTATGGAATTTATTATTCATACAAGCATAAAAAGGTTGTACTCAATACCGCTCTTACGGCCATTGCTGTAATCATTATGGGATATTCATCTTTTGCGATGATTGTAATACGTTCCGCCGCTGATCCTACAATGGATCAGAATTCTCCCAATAATGTTTTTTCTCTTATTTCCTATCTGAACAGGGAACAATATGGTGATCGTCCCTTATTTGTGGGTGAATACTACAACTCAGAAATTGACCGGCAGGCATCACAAGAAAAAGAGGGATCTCCGGTCAGAATCCAAAAGGACGGGAAATATGAGATTGTTCAGCATCGCCCGGAATATGTTTTTACCGATAATACAACGACATTTTTCCCCCGGATGTACAGTCGTCAGCCTAATCACATTTCTGAATATAAAAAATGGGCCAATATTGACGGACGCCCTGTTTCTGTCATGGACAGCAATGGAGAACCCAAAACGATTCAGCTGCCGACCTTTGGGGAAAATCTGAAGTTTTTCTTCAACTATCAAATTCGTCACATGTATTGGCGCTATTTTATGTGGAATTTCGTCGGACGGCAAAACGATATTCAAAGTCATGGGGAAATGCACCACGGTAACTGGATTTCAGGTATTCCGTTCATCGACCATGCCATGCTGGGCGATCAGAATAAATTACCTGATCATTTAAAGGAAAACCCCGCGCGTAACACCTATTATTTTCTGCCATTTCTTCTCGGATTAATCGGGTTGCTCTTTCAGTACGGGGCAGGTCGCCAGGGAAAACAAGGTTTCTGGATCGTGATGCTTCTGTTTTTTCTTACCGGACTTGCAATAGTATTATATCTTAATCAAACCCCTTTACAGCCACGTGAACGGGATTATGCCTTTGCCGGCTCCTTTTATGCTTATTCCATCTGGATAGGTCTGGGCGTCCTGGCTCTGGTGGATGGATTAAGAAAAATAATAGGTGGCAAAGGTTCTGTAATAGCCTCAACGGCCGTGGCATTAGGTTTGGTGCCGGGGATACTGGCTGCTGAGAACTGGGATGATCATGACCGTTCTCACAGAACCATAGCACGGGATTTGGCCATTAACTATCTCAATACTATAGATGAGGACGGAATTATTTATACTAATGGTGATAACGATACTTTCCCCTTGTGGTATGTGCAGGAAGTTGAAGGGGTTCGTACAGATGTGAGAGTATGTAACCTGAGTTACCTGCAAACCGACTGGTACATTGACCAGATGAAAAGAAAAGCCTATGAATCCGATCCTTTGCCTATTGCCATGGAACATGATGAATATGTGACTGGTACGCGCGACATGGTGTATGTTATCAACAGAACCGAAGGAGCTACAAACCTAAAGGAGGCTATGAAGTTTCTCAGAAGTGAAAATGAACGCACCAAGAGGGTTCCCGGTTATAGCGGGCGAATTGAATACTTACCTTCCGATTCTTTTGTGTTGGAAGCTGACAGTTTGAAGCTCTTACAAAAAGGATTTGTAAGCGAGGAGTATGCCCATATGATTGATTCCGTAATGCAATTTGATCTGGAAAATCGTGATTACATACTGAAGAATGAGATGATTGTGTTGGATATGCTGGCCCATAATGATTGGGAACGTCCCATTTTTTATGCTGTCACAGTGGGTAGTGACAACTATGTAGGACTTGAAGACTATTTCCAGCTTGAAGGCTTTGGTTACCGGATTGTGCCCATTAAAGGCGGAGCCGAAAAGGAGATGGGATATACAGGAAGGGTTGACACAGAGAAAGCCTACCGAAATTTTATGGAGGTATATAATCTGGAGAATTTTAAGGATCCCCGGGTCTATCTGGATGAAAATCATCAGAGAATGGCCATAAATATTCGAAATAATATGGGCCGTCTGGCTACAGCTCTTTTGGATGAAAATAAGCCGGAAAAAGCATTAGAGGTGCTTGATAGAGCTATGGAGTTATTGCCAGCTGAAAGGGTTCCCCATAATTATTTCTCCATATTTATGGCCGAAAGTTATTATCGGGCTGATAACATGGAGAAAGGGGATGAAATTCTTACAGATTTGGCAGGTCTTAATTTTCAGGAACTGGATTTTTTCCTTTCATTATCTCCTCGTAAACGTAGTGCCGCGATGTCTGATATTCGTCGAAATATGGCCATTTATGGAGAAATAGTTCGTACCGCTGAAAGTTTTGAGAGAGAGGAAATGTTGAATGAAATGGAACAAAAGTACAGTTCCAGTCTTCAAAAGATGGGGGTTTTTGAATAGAATAAAATTCAATAATGAGTTTGGCAAAAAAAAGTTTTTTCAGACCTGGCTCATTGATTGTTAAGCCTCCATTGTGGCTAAGGTTATTTTTTCCTTCTGCTGTGTGGCGGGAAAAAATAACCGAAAAGCGGGTTTTTCTGACCTTTGACGATGGTCCTGTTCCGGGAATTACCCCCTGGGTAACAGATCAGTTAAAGTCTGCCGGAGCCCGTGCTACTTTTTTTTGTGTAGGTGATAATGTCAGGAAATATCCCCGGGTTTTTGAAAAGGTGAAAAGGGATGGTTTTCACATAGGTTGTCATGGCTATACACACCAACCAGGTTACAGACTGGGGCTCCGGAATTATTTGAAGGACATAGATAAAGGACTGAAATATTGTGGCACAGTTGAATGGTTTCGCCCGCCGCATGGTATTCTTTTTCCCTGGTGGATGCCTTTTATTCATAGAAAAGGATTAAATGTGGCGATGTGGGATGTCTTATCCTGTGATTATGACCGTGCCCTGACACCTGAAGAAGTTACGAACAATGTACTTGAGAATGTCCGTCCCGGGTCGGTAATTGTATTTCACGATTCATTGAAAGCCTGGCCAAACCTGAAAGTTGTTTTACCCATAGTGTTGGAATGGCTTCGGAATAATGGCTATGAAACAGATTATTTGACTTCTATAAACCAAAATAAGAGAACGTTATGAATATATTGCTTCTGGGATCAGGTGGCAGGGAGCATGCGCTTGCCTGGAAAATGAGGGTAAGTCCATTGCTCGATAATCTATTTATTGCACCGGGAAATGCGGGAACTGCTTTGATTGGGAAAAATCTGGATGTTGCCCCGGAGGATTTTAACGGGGTAAAAAATGCAGTTTTGAACAATGGAATCGATATGGTGGTGGTTGGACCAGAAGTTCCTTTGGTAAAAGGAATTACTGACTTTTTCCTGAATGATGCCGAACTGTCGCGGATTCCTGTAATCGGTCCTTCAGCGCGGGGAGCTCAATTGGAAGGGAGTAAAGAATTTGCCAAGCAATTTATGGTTCAGCATAAGATTCCAACAGCAAGGTATCTTGCAGTGACTGCTGATACCATTGATGAGGGTGAACGTTTTTTAAAGTCTCTGAAAGCTCCTTATGTACTCAAAGCTGACGGTCTGGCTGCAGGAAAAGGAGTTTTAATTATTGATGATATTGATGAAGCCAGAAACGAGCTACAGATGATGCTGGACGGGAAGTTTGGTAAAGCAAGTGATACTGTGGTTATCGAAGAATTTCTCTCGGGAATTGAATTGTCGGTGTTTATAGTAACAGATGGGCATGGGTATATGATTCTTCCGGAAGCTAAAGATTACAAACGTATCGGAGAGGGGGACACAGGGTTGAATACCGGTGGTATGGGAGCTGTATCTCCTGTACCTTTTGCCGACAAAGAGTTTATGGACAAAGTGGAGCGGCGCATTATTCGACCTACCGTGGAGGGATTAAAAGAGGATGGAATAGAATATAAAGGTTTTATCTTTTTTGGCTTAATAAAAGTTGATAGTGATCCTTATGTAATTGAATATAACGTTAGAATGGGCGACCCTGAGACAGAGGTGGTTATGCCCCGTTTTCAGTCCGATATTGTTGAGGTGTTTCAGGCCGTTGCATCAGGCCGGTTGAAAGACCTGACTGCACGTTTTGATCCCAGAACAGCTGTTACTGTGATGATGGTTTCCGGAGGATATCCCGGGAAATATGAAAAGGGTAAAAACATTTTGGGCCTTGGTAACGTAGAAGGCAGTATTGTTTTTCATGCAGGGACAAAAAGCAGCAACGGAGTTATTACTTCAGGAGGTCGGGTTGTTGCCGTGACTTCACTCGGAGAATCTATAGATGAAGCACTTGAGAAGTCCTATAAAAATGCTGAAAAAATTAATTTTGAAAATAAGTATTACCGAAAGGACATCGGATTCGATTTAAATTAATTTGAACATGCTTTACAGGACGTTGCATAATAATAGCTTAACTGCTTTTATTCTTGTCCCTTTTATTATTCTCTTGTTTTGGGTCAGGGTTTTTCTTTTTGAGGGGTTACAACCAATTAGTTTTGATGGAATGTCCATGCCCCTTTGGGATTGGCTGGTTCGTTCTGTTTTCGGGCAAAGTGTATTTCTGGCTGCGGTCATATCATATCTTCTTGCTATTCTTATGGCATTTACGGTCAACCGTATGGTTGGCCGTTATGGTTTATTGAGCAGGCAGTCAGTTCTCCCTGCTCTTATTTTTGGTTTGTTGGTTAGTGCTTTTTTATCCGTCCAGCGACTTCATATGGTCTGGGTGTTTTCATTTTTCTTTTTATTGGCGATAGAACGCATTATGGGAGCTTCTGCCTCTTCACGTAAAGAGGTTCGTTGTTTTGATGCAGGGGTTCTTTTGGGTGCAGGAGTGTTGTTTTACGCCAAAGGAATTTATCTTTTTCCCGTTCTTGTTTTAGCAATGGGAATTTTGCGTGTTCTTACTATTCGGTCATTTATCGCAGGCATCCTTGGAGTATTATTGCCGGTTATTCTGAGTGCCGGTTATTATTTTGTTTTTTCTAATGTGGAGGAACTTGCAGTTTATTTTGTGTTAAATCTTTTTAGCAATACCGGGCAGTTTGATCACAATCTGGCATCTCAGATTTATTTACCTGCGGTGATATTGCTTACAATAGTGGGACTGATAACCCTGGTAAGATATATGCCAACTCAAAAAATTGCTACCCGTAAGCATTTCAGGGTAGTTGTTTGGTTGATTCTTGTGACTGCAGCACTTTGTCTTACTCCGTTTTTTTCAGTGGAAATAGCTCCGCTTGTTGCTATCGGGCCCTCAATAGTGTTGGCATTCTGGCTTGATAAAATGGGCCGGAAGTTTTGGAGGGAATTCTTTTTGTGGTTTTTACTGTTGGGGACAGTTGCAGCACAGTTGTTTCTGTAGTTCTATGTAAAAACTCTGTTGCTCCGGTAATGGGGAAATCCTGCAGTTGTTTCTGATAGGTATTTTACTGATAAATAATGCTGCTTACATCCATTTGCGAATGGTGTTTTGGAGATCATTCAGTTTGACTGGTTTTCCGATGTAATCATTCATACCTGCCTCAAGACAGGCTTCCCGGTCGCCTTTAAGTACATTGGCCGTCATGGCTATAATGGGGGTGGTTACCCCCGCTTTTCTCAACTCCCGGGTGGCATCCAGTCCGTTTAGAACCGGCATCTGGATATCCATTAAAATCACGTCAAAGATTTCATTGTCTTTTAGTACCAGATCCAGAGCTTCCTGGCCATTGTTTGAAATGGAGGTGGACAATCCGATTCGTTCCATCATTTTTTTTGTAATTTTTTGATTAATCAGATTGTCTTCCACTAATAAGACACGCTTGTTGTTTTTTTGCTGTGATATAGCTATGCTATGATTATGGTCCGGATTTTCCCCGAAAAGTAGTTGGTTGATTGTAAGATAGAGTTCTGTGTGCTTGATTGGCTTTTCCAATACTATATCAAATTCCTTAAACTGGTGTTTATTCTGTGATGAGAAAAGCAGCGTTTTTATGGTGGGTACAATTTTTTTTATCTCACCAATTATGCTTTCATTGTTATTGCTGAAGATATGAGAATCAATCAGAATTAAGTCAAATTTGGGATCTTTCATTAAATAATTGAGGGCCGATTTTTCATCACTGACAGCGACAGGAGTAATGCCCCAGTTGTGAAATGCTTTTTTCAACAGCAGCAGATTGGTCTTGTGATTGTCCACAATAAGGGCCTTGACAGACTTCATTTTTGGATTTTCAAACTCATTACCCCGATGTTTTCTATCGATCTTGAAAGGTAGAGTAAAATGAAATACCGACCCTGGATTTTCTTTTGACCAGGCAAAGTTGGGATTAGGACTCTCCACCCAGATTTTTCCTCCCATTAGTTCTACCAGCATTTTGGAGATACTGGTGCCCAATCCGGTACCTCCGTATTTCCGGGTTGTTGATCCATCTGCCTGTGTGAACGATTCAAATATTTTTTCCCTTTTTTCAGGTGGAATTCCTATGCCGGAATCTTCAATAGCGAAATGTACCAACAGTTGTTGGTCATCCTGCCTTTCCAGATTTACTTTAAGAACCACTTCTCCTTCCTGAGTAAATTTCACGGAATTCCCCATCAGGTTAATGATTATCTGAATTAAACGGCCTTCGTCACCTATCAGGTGGGAAGGGATGGTTTCTTCCACTGAAGCAATAAGTTCCAGATTCTTATCGTGACTTCTGAAAGCCATCTGATCGAGCAGGTAATCCACTGTTGAGCGGATATTGAAAGAGTAATTTTCAATTTTCATCTTTCCTGCTTCAATCTTTGAGAAGTCCAGGATATCATTGATAATATTTAATAAATTATCGCATGAGCGACCGATGATTGCCACTATGTTTTGCTGATCTCTGCTGAGACGTGTTTGTCCCAATAGCTCGGTGGCCCCTATTATGCCATTCATAGGGGTTCGGATTTCATGGCTCATGTTGGCAAGAAATTCTGATTTTGCCTTATTTGCTTCCGCTTCGCGCTGCTGCATCTCTTTTTGAGCCGTTATATCCATAAAGGCTTCCAGTCTAACCTCCTGATTGTTAATTTTTACAGGGATTATGCTTTTCAGAATGGTACGGGAGATGTTATTTTCTTTGACACTTAATCTTTCTTCCAGTGTAGATATCGTTAGCCCGGAAGCATCATCCATGTATTGTTGTCGTTTGAGGGTTTTGAAAAACTGGCTGTAATCAATATTTTTAATTGCATTTTTTGCATCTTCGAGACATTCAAAACCCATTATGGTGGCAGCAGTGGAATTTATCTCTGTGATGGTTTGGTTCCCGGCAGTAATAAGAATACCCACCGGCAGGTTTTCCGTAATGGTTTTAAGAGTTTCGATTGACTCTTTCAGCGATTGCGTAAGGAGTCGTTTTTCTGTTACATCTTCTTTGATGGCAATAAAATTGGAGATCGTATTTTCTTCATTAAGCACTGGTGTAATATATATTTTATCCCAGACTGTTTCTCCTTTTTTATTGATTGATTTAATTTCTCCGTTCCAGGCCTTTCCTTCCTGTATATTATCGAGTAGTATTTTGGCAAATTCATCGTCCTTTTCCGATTGAAGAAGATGCAGGCTGGTACCTTCGATCTCTTTTTTTGCCAGGTTGTTTCTCTGTTCAAAACTTTTGTTAACGTATTCAATAATGCCATTGGTGTTGGTAATCATAATTGAAACAGGGCTTTGCTCTACGGCCTTCAGCAGTTTGGTGTTTGAATCTTCAGCTTTGCGTCGGTGAAGTATGACAACCCGTATTTGGTTGATTATAATGAAGGTAACAAAAGAAACAAGCAGAGAGAAAACAATCAGGCTAAGGTATTTGATGTTTGAATATCTTTCAAAAATAATATTGGACCGGTCATTGAGTTCCGATATTGTTTTACTGATTTTATAAGAAATTTGGTTTTCTATTTCGTAGATTCTTGCAAAAATGCTTTCGGCCTGTTTTTGATAGAAGGTAATCGATTCCAGATTCCGCTGTGCTACAGATTCTCCATTTGTTAATTGCCCTTCTATAGACCCGGTAATTTTTGCACTTAGTGCCTGCAATTCGTAAAGCATAGGAGGAATGTCCTGGATTTCGGAGATGGTGCCTGCATATTCGTCTTTATTGTATTCAATTATTTCTTTTATTCTGTCAACATCTTCCATATTGACAGCTTTAACTACTGTAATGCTGCCTCCTTTATCCAGTTTTTCCAGCATTTTCAGGCTTTTATTTATGCTGAGTCTGATTTTATTTTGCAGATTATTAAGTTGTTGAGGGTGGGCTACAGAAGAATAAGATCTGAAGCTGAGATTAATATCCAAAAGATTTTCTTTTAGGAGAGATTCAATACGTTGTTTTTGTTCCTGATTGCGGATGGTGTTTTGATAGTGAAGCGTATGCGTTTTATCAAAATAGTTTTCGATGGTAAGGATGGCTGCGATCGTAAAAATAAAAATCCCCAGAAGGAGGTATAATTTGTTGATCAGCGGCTCGTTAAAGAGTCCTCTTTTCTGCCCGAACGGGAGCTTCTTTAAGATCGTTCTATTCGGTTTTAGTCCCAATGTTTAATGAATTTTTCCTGACAGGAGTGTTTTAACCAATTACCTAAAGATACGATTTATCGTGATTAATCAGGCTTTTGGATGCCATATTTTTCAAAGATTTCCACGGCCTGCGGCTGCTTTAACCATTTAAGATACTTTTTTGCATTAGCCTGATTTTTTCCGAAAGTTAACTGTGCGGCCACAGCAGGATACTCTGTATAGCCTGAATGAATGGATAATGTATCTACTTGTTTTCGAATATTGTTGGTTAGATAATCGGACTTCCATGCGATGGCAAGCGATGCATGGCTGGTTGCAATATTCCTTATGAGCCCCCGTGAATCTGTTGTTAGAAAAAGAACTGAATTCATGACTGTATCATAAATTTGATGCTGTCGGAGATAAACGCCCGTAATATGGCCCAGGGTACTGCTTTCCGGATTGGCCAGGATAATGCCGTTTTCATAATTGGTTAAAGACTCAATGGTTCCGGTTAATTTAGAGGGATTGTTTTTTTCAACAATAAATACTAGCATTTGATTTCCCAGGTATACTGAATCGCAAATTATGTCAGGGGGTATTAATGTTAAGTTATCAATTGCCTGCCGTGTATCAGGGATGAATATATCTGTTTCGCGGCGGTAATGAATAAGGCTGGTAAGATTCCGGGCACAATCATTTTGAATCGAAACCTTTAGTCCGGTGCTGTCTTCAAAATATTCGGTAAATTCTTTTACAGGGGCCAGAATACCGTTCTCGCAATAAACGATAAGATCCGGCTTACGTTCTTTTTCTGCTGAGTTGTTTTGACAACCCATGGGAAAAATTAACCCTAATACTATTAACGTAAAAAATGTAACCCTTGAAGTTTTCACATCGATATTTGATAATTTGTCTGAAATATAAAGAATTCAATGATCATGATTAATGCTAAAAGTTTTGGGC
>CAYOFH010000073.1:0-16049 GCA_964403175.1 uncultured Marinilabiliaceae bacterium | reverse complement strand
CCCCCGACCGGCTGATTACAAATCAGCTGCTCTGGCCAACTGAGCTATATTGGCAGGGCGGGTAAGCTACCTATATCGCACCGCTACAACCGCCTACCCTTGCTGCCGTCAGGCCCTGGGGGAATTCAGCAGGAGCTGGTCGTATAGGACTTACCCGGGCTGCAAAAGTAGAAATTTTACCAATGCCCGCAAATTTCCAGCGCAAAAAAAATTGTTCTTTGTTGCATTTTTTTGGCTAAAGGGTTTGAATTCAATTCGTTTTTGGCAAAAACTTTTTTTTTAAATGACTGTTTTTTTCTCTTTGGCCTTCGCCGGACTTAAAATCTTTTCTTCTTTGTTTAAAAGGAGATCCTTCCGGGCAGCTATTTCCACACAAATTGTTTATTTTAGCCGTGGATTTAATATACCTGAATAATGAGTAGTTTGTCAACAGAAGAAAAAGAAAAAAGCGAAAAAAGTTTTAAAGCCCGGTTTGTCTTAAATCAGGGTACTTTTATGGGACTGGCGCTGGTTGCAGTGTATATGTTTACGCATTTGTTGGGAATGATGGATTCTTTCCTTCAAAATGTCCTGAGCTGGATAGTTTTTATCACGTTTATCCATTTATCAATGGTTCGTTATCGTGATAATTATCTGGATGGTAATCTAAGTTACGGACAGGGCGTTTGGCTGGGAACCAGAATGGGAATGCTGGCCGGAATTATTATTGGTGCCTGGATGTTTTTATATATGAAGGTTATAAATCCTGCATATACCCAGGATTTAATTATCCAGATGCAGGAAACCTATCTGGCCATGGGAATGTCGGAAAATGAAGTGGCTCAGATGGAAGGAATGTTTTCTCTGGTTGCCAATCCGGTACTTATGATTTTCTCTGGAATTTTCGGGGTAGGAGGGACTGCACTCATTTTTTCATTGATTATTGCAATTTTTCAACGTCGTAAAGACGATCCGTTTTCTGATGCCATGAAAAATATTGATTAATGGAATTATCTGTAATTGTACCTTTTTTTAATGAAGAAGAGTCATTGCCCGAGCTGGTTCAGTGGCTTGATCGTGTCTGTTCAGAGATGCAACTGGATTTCGAAGTTATTGCGGTTGATGATGGCAGTACTGATAATTCATGGGCGGTGGTCCGGAATCTGAAAAACCAATATCCCTTTTTGAGAGGAATCCGGTTTAGAAGAAATTATGGTAAATCGGCTGCATTAAGCAGAGGTTTTGAGGTTGCGCAGGGTGATGTGGTAATAACCCTGGACGCTGATCTGCAGGATAGTCCCGATGAAATACCTGAACTATACAGATTGATCAGGGAGGAGGGATACGATTTGGTTAGCGGATGGAAAAAGAAGCGCCATGATCCTTTAAATAAAACACTTCCCAGCAAATTGTTTAATTATACAGCCCGAAAAATTTCCGGAATCAAACTGCATGATTTTAACTGTGGGCTTAAAGCTTATCGAGGAGAGGTGGTTAAAAATATTGAAGTTTACGGCGAGATGCACCGGTATATTCCTGTCCTGGCCAAACGGGCAGGTTTTGAAAGAATTACGGAAAAGGTTGTACATCACAGAGAGCGTAAATACGGAGTTACCAAGTTTGGAATTGAGCGTTTTATGAAAGGTTTTCTGGACTTGTTGTCTGTTATGTTTATCTCCAAATTTGGGAACAGACCAATGCACCTCTTTGGGGCCCTTGGCTCTTTGATGTTTCTGATGGGCTTTGGGTTGGCTATATGGCTGGGCGCCAACAAGCTGTATAGTGTAGCGCATGGTATATTTGTACCGTTGGTTACCAGCAATCCGTTTTTTTATATCGGGCTTGTATGCATGATTTTGGGAACTCAGCTTTTTGTGACAGGTTTTTTGGCTGAGTTAGTGTCCCGAAATCGTCCCAAGCGAAATGATTATGCTATTTCTGAAAAATTTTAGTTTTTAGTTTATGTCATTCTATAAGTCAATTGCTCCATATTACGATTATATCTTTCCGCCTTCTCCTTTGCAGGTTGAGTTTATTGAAAAAATATGTGGCAATCTTAAGGACAGGAGAATTCTGGAAGTTGGCGGAGGAACCGGCAATCTGGCAATGTTGCTGTGGGAGCGGGGGGCACAGACCGTTGGTATTGATCTTGATGAAGAAATGATTGCCTATGCCCGGAAGAAAGCTGGCAGAAGAGAGAATATTAATTTCTTTGGAATGGATATGTTACAGATTTCAGAGAAATGGAAAACCAATACTTTTGATGTAGTTGTTTCGTATGGAAACACAATTGTTCATCTGGATAATTTATCCCAGGTCAGATCTTTTTTTGCAATGGCAAAGGAGGTGATTAAACCTGGTGGCCATCTGATAGTTCAAATTATTAATTACGATAGGATTCTGGATCAACGAATTACAGAGCTACCAACCATTGAAAACGAAGAAATCAAATTTCAACGGTTTTATGATTTTTATAAATCAAAAGAAAAAATAGATTTTCGAACACATTTGAAAGTCAAAAAGTCAGGAGAGGAAATCCAGAATGTTGTGAGTCTTTATCCTGTCAGGAAAAGACAAATTTATGCGTTGCTGGCGGAATGTGGCTATGAAGATATCCGGTTTTACGGAAGTTTTTCCGGACAATCGTTTTCGGAAGATTCAATACCTCTCATTTTTTCTGCTCTTAAGTCATTTCATTGATTAGCTGTTTCTTTTAATAAGCGCTGCTACTTTTTGATCGATGGGAAAAGTCATTTCATCAGGATTCAGATCCTGCAAAGAAATCCATCTGAAAGACTGGCTGCCGTTTTTGGTCTCTACAAAATTAAATTTTTCCGTTGAGATGTTAAGTTGATGATTTTCCGGAAGCTTAAATCGATAGTAGATACTAATGAGCTGGGTGTTTTTAAAAAATCGGGTGGGTTGAAAAAAATCTGTTGTATAAAAATGTCCGGTAACTTTTATTTCCACGCCGCCCATCTCTTCGCGGCACTCTCTTTTCAGACAATCGATAGGGCCTTCGCCAAATTCCAATCCGCCCCCCGGGAATTTGGTCATATACATATCCATAACGTATTCATCGGATACAAGTAACCGGTGATTTTGGATGCAGATGCCATAAACTCTGATGTTAAAACAGGTTGGTTGCGTCATGATATGTTGAAAAAACCGGGGCCCTTCTCTTTAGATTGTAAACCGCGAGAAAGAGATTAAATTTAATCCGGACCCCGGTCTGTTTTCTTACACTAAACTTGGTTGAGCGGATATTCTCCTAAAGGGTTTTATTCTGTACAAAATTAAAAACTTCCTCCGGATTATCCGGTGAAAACCAGTTAATTTCTTTGTCTCTCCGGAACCATGAGAGTTGTTTTCTTGCATATCTGCGTGAGTTTCGTTTGATGAGCTCAATGGCTTTTTCGCGTGAAATTTTCCCGTCAAAATAGTCGAAGAATTCTCTGTAACCCACAGTATTCAGTGAGTTAAGGTCCTTATGTTTGTGTAAATTACAGGCCTCCAGTTCCAGCCCTTCCTTAACCATTTGGTCTACCCTTTGGTTGATGCGCTGGTGTAATGATATCCGATCCATATCAAGTCCGATTTTTATTATCTGAAAAGGACGGACTTTTTTAGTATTCGTTCTGAGGTTTGAGTATGGACGGCCGGTCATCAGACATATTTCCAGTGCATGTATAATCCTTTTAGGATTTTTAAGATCCACTTGTTGATAAAAAACAGGATCCAGGATTTTTAGTTGTCTTCGAATACTTTCAATGCCTTCTTTTTTATAGTTTTCCTGTAAGTTTTGTCGAAGTTCTGGATCAATGGTGGGCAGGTCATCAATCCCGTTGCAAAATGCATCGATGTACATCATGGAGCCCCCGGCAAGAATTACATTATTGTTTTCTTTAAAAAGCCTGATTGCCACGTCCATTGCTTCCTGCTCATATTCATAAGCACTGTAATAATCAAAAATGGAACGGGTGCCAACCAGATGGTGTGAGACTTCCTGCAGCTGTTCCGGTGAAGGTGAGGCTGTTCCTATAGTCATTTCCTTAAAGATCTGCCTGGAATCGGCCGATATTATGGAACAGTTGAGTCTCTTGGCCAGCTCTACGCTTAATCCTGTTTTGCCAATGCCGGTAGGGCCTGTAATGACTATAACATTTTTTTGAATACTCAATACCAATCCTCCTCATCATAAGAATTCAAATCTCTATGATCTTCAGAGAAGTGTTTAAGGTCTTCTTCATTGAGAAACTCATCCGGGTCTATGTCTTCCAGATCTCCGCTTTCCATGGCGGAACTGTCCAGTTGAACAGGTGGAGTTCCTTCTTTACGGATGCACTGAGTGTGGGGCAATTCTCCATTGTTGATTTCAAAAAGCTCCAGGAAAAGTGAACGCTCTGCAAACTGGTCAAAAACATAGAGCAATCGTTGTTTTTTCTCTGTAATGAGTTCACCCAGATTTATTTTGTCCATTACCTTAATATCCGAATCCAGTCCGTCTGTCATGTCAATCAGGGTAACTTCAGTCTCTTTATTCCAGTTTTGGTCGGTCAAAAAAAATGAAGTCATCTGGCTGCTGTCATAATGCAGTTCGTCTACCAGAAACATGTGCAAATCAAAAAAAGTGGCATGACTGTTTATGGCTACTTCTCTGATGAATTCTTCGTTTTCACTCGATATGATGCGAAATTTATATATCATAAAGTGGGGAACTCTTTGTTTTAGTTTGTCAATCTATATTTCTTTTTACAACTAAGTGTAAAAAGGGAA
Source organism: uncultured Marinilabiliaceae bacterium (assembly GCA_964403175.1). Taxonomy (GTDB): domain Bacteria; phylum Bacteroidota; class Bacteroidia; order Bacteroidales; family Marinilabiliaceae; genus Marinilabilia. The sequence goes on along the minus strand of CAYOFH010000073.1, from coordinate 11,294 downwards.
ATCAGTATTGTAACTTCCTTTTAAAAACCATGGTTTGACTAGGAAAAACGAAAAAACCAGCCAAATTGTTACAAAAAACCGCTATTTTTCCGTTTTTAACTGCAACCTGGATTATTTATAAATGTATGTTGCTATGTTCAACTACCTGCTCAATACAGGCGGCCTCAATAAAATTGATAAAGGAAATAGTGAACTATTTTCAAGTCATTTTTATTTGCAGTGGCCTGTATTCATTGGTCTTTGAATATTTCATAACAAAAACTTATGAATAAATGTTGCTCAAGAATTATTCCAAACACAAAGAATTAAACTAAAATAACAGACTTCGATGGTCATACAGCGGTATATTAAACTATTTTTGTTTTTGGCAGCTTTTTTTTCGTCCTATTTAACTTATGGCCGGAATGAGCTGATGTTGTCTTCAGCCAGTAATGATTCAGTAGGGGCTGTGCAGGGAATTGCAGGTTTGGGTGAGAAAGTTCTTGACTGGGTTACCTGGGAACGAAACGGCTTCGTTCTTACCGTGTACCCATCCATTAGTGTTAGTCCCCGGAATGGCTTTGCTTACGGAGTAATGCCCGCCGTGAAATGGAACAGTTCGAGAAAGGGGATGTTTAATACAATTGCAGTGAATGCCGAACATTCCACTAAGGGAATGCTGCAGCTTCAGATTGAGCATGAATGGTATTTTCATCCATTATGGTTAACTACAGGAGAAGCATTTGTAAATAGCAGGGAGGATCTTTTCTGGATGGGAGACCGGCAGGAAGAATTATATTTCGACAGAAATGAATTTCGGATTGAAGGAGATATTTCGTACAATATATTTCCTAACCTTTGGGTTGGGGGAAATATTCTTGTCAATAAAAATCGTTTTGATAAAAATGGTGTGAATGCTTTTAAACAAGATGAATTAGAAGGAGCAGAGGGCGGCTGGCTTTTTGGCCTCGGACCTAATGTGGTATATGACTCAAGACACCGGACACTATCTCCCCAGAGAGGAACCTGGCTTCAGGTACTTCCATTGTTTTCCGGCATGGGTAATTATGAATATCAAAGAATTACTTTTGATGGCAGACAGTATGTTCCTTTGCAGGATGAATTTACTACACTTGCATTTCAGGTAATTGTGGATTATGCTTCCGGGGGAGTTCCGTTTTTTGAAGAGCCTCAATTAGGTGGTAAAGAGCGTTTAAGGGGGATAGGACATCCTATGCGGGAAACAGGAAATGCTGTATGGATGGCTCGTGCCGAAATACGGCAACATCTGTGGTGGCGTTTGGGAATAGTAGCTTTTTCAGGGCTGGGGCAATCCGGAGACCACTTCAGGAAACCATTTGCAGATGTTGTTTCGTCTGTTGGCGGTGGACTTCGTTTCCGTATGCTTCCCGACGATCCATTAAATGTAAGGTTTGATTTCGGAGTCTCTTCCACGGGCCAAAGGGGTTTTTTTATATCTTTGAAAGAGGCTTTTTAGCAAATCAATATTATTAATTATCCGTAAATCCTTGCAATAACCTCAGGGTCAGTCTTTAAGATTGAATGGTGTTTTGTTTTAAAGTGTAATTTTTTAATATCATACGATTCATCTTAAATCTTATATCTAAAAAATCCATTGGTCTACGTTATTATATGAGTGGTCGTTTTATTCTTTTCGTTTTCCTGCCATTTTTGTTTTGGGATTGTCAGTCTCCTGATCAAAAGGAGATAAGGAAAAGGTTGGCTTCAGCAGATAGCTTGATTGAAGAAAATATTAAGGCTGCTGAAGATTCTCTTTCTCTTATTCATCTTGAAGATCTGAATAAAGAAAACAAGGCTTACTATTTTTTGCTTCAATCGGTTATCGGTAGTAAGCTAAACTACGAATTTATAAGTGATTCAACTATTAGTACTTCAGTAGAATTATTCAGGCGACCTTTCCCTGATCGAAACTATGTAAGATCACTTATCTTTCAGGGTATTGTACGTCATCAAGTTGAAAATATTTCCGACTCTTTGGTTTTTGTATCTTTTAAGGAGGCAGAATCTTTGGTAAATTCTTATCCCGATATTGTTTCCGGTGAGGATCTTGTTAAGCTGTGGTTTTATCTTGGCCTTTTGCATGAAGAAAATCAGAATTTTCAACTGGCGGATGAATATTTGAAAATGGCCTTGAGCAAAGCCAAAGAAGTAGGGGATGTTGAGTCTGTTGTTGTGACCTCTCTCGCGGTGTTTTGGATGGATCTTCGAAACGGGCAGAAAGATAAGGCGCTGGGTGTGCTAAAAGATCTGGATGATTTGAAGGGGATTTCCACAGAACGCCAGTATGACATTGCTAATGGAAATGCTGCATACTTTATGCTTTCCGGGGATTACCGGGGTGCGTTGAACGGATATCTTGAATTGGAGAAACTTGCATCAGAAATGAGGGGAGAACCCCGGCTTTCAAATGTTTATTATTCGATATGCAATGCTTATAAGGGAATGGGGAAAATTGATTCTGCTTTTTTTTACGCCCGGAAGTCAGTAGAATACTTTACTGATTCGGTAGGTAAGTATCGGGATTACCATCTATACACGAATCTAGCGGATATTGCTGTTGAACTGGATAAAAATGAACTGGCTGCTAATCATTATCGGAATGCAGTGGGTTTTCTGCTTAAAAAAATAGATGAAAGAAATCAGAAACAAATTCTGGAGTTGGAAAAAAAGTATGATTTATCACAAGCCAGAGTGGAAACCCTTAAGCAAAAGCAGAAATTTCAGCGGTTTGTTTTTTTGGCAAGTGCTTTTCTGATTTTAATTGTTTTTGTTTTTTTGATTTACTACCTATACTTAAAAAGAAGCAGGGTAGAGTTAGAGAATGAGCGACTGATGAGAATAACAGCAGAGAAGGAGGTTGAAGGGAAGATGAGGGAAAGTCACCAGCGAAGACATTTGCTTCGGTTCTATCAGCTTATTACTCAGCGGGAAATGGTTGCTCAACAACGTTTTGATATGCTTTCGCAAAGGTTTGTCAAGTCGGATCCTGCTGCGCATAATGAATTGCAAACTGAGTTGGTGGCACTCAAAGAGGAGTTCTCAGGTATGATGTTTGACCTGATGAATGATGATCTGTTTTACTCAAACATTGATATTCCTCACAGTTTTCAGCTTTCCAATACAGAGAAAGTGATATTATTTCTGCTAAATTATGAGATTCCTTCTACCGAAATAGCCAATGTTTTGGGAATTTCTGCCAATAATCTAAGGGTGAGAAAATCAAATCTGAAGAAACGATTTGTGGAAAATCTCTCCGATTATCCTTCCATTGATTCTTTGCTCTCACTTTTTTGAGTTATTTCTTCCAAAGGCAATTAAATTTCATATTGGTTGCTGGTATGCCTTTTTTTGACTTTTTTGATTGTTAATTATTTGTTTTTCAATCGTTTTATCCATTTATCCCATGTGTTTATGTATGTCTTCCATTTATCCCACGGTTATTAAAGAGTAGGGGTTAATTGCCTGAAGACAAGGTTTTTGGGCTATTTAATGGCATTAAAAAAATGTAGGTTGTTGTATAATGTGTTAAATGAGAGGATTAAAGCATTTACTTTGAAATATCAATTTGTGTCTCACATTAAAGATATTTGACATGTTAAAGAAAATGTTTTTGCTGATCGCTTTCATTGTTTCAATCGTTTTTTCCGGTATTGTAAGTGCAGAAAATGATGATGATGATGATGATTCAACTGATGATGAAATTGTAATTGAGTTATTACGGATTCGGGATTTGGTTTTGAAATCTACTAACAGTATGAATAGTTTTAAATTAATTTCTGTTCCTGTTTCTGTAGATGCAGAGATTTTGAGAGGTGAATTGCTGGTGACTGTTGATAACTTTGATGGAATAGTGGAGATTGATATTACCGGGCTTTCAGGAGGTCAAAGTTTGCATGACGATTTCTTAGTCAGAAAGTCAGGGGTTTACGGTATGAATATATTACCTCTTGAAGCTGGTGATTACAAGTTAGAATTGAACCTGGGAAGTTCCACTTATGTAGGTAAGTTTAGGATAAACGAATAAACCCGCCCGGATGTTGATACCCCTCCTCAAAAAGTTCCCCTGGTGCCCGGGGGGAACTTTTTAAAATTTTTTAATTAATTGATCATGAATTTACTTAAAGAAAAGGCAGCTTTTTCCCGGTCATTGATTGAGGGGGGATTTTCCGTGGACTTCAATGCTGACTCCAGCGCGCTTGTTGGGGCTTTTGAAGGTAAAATCTCAATTGATAATATTCTGTGTTTTTGGGAAGAACTTATGAAGTGTGATTCTCTTCCAGCGGAAATGAAAGGAGTTGTGTTGGATTTTAGTAAAGCCATTCTTGATTTTAAAGCCTCATCATATGTGCGAATCGTTGACTTTTTTATTGAAAATATTTCGTTTGTCAGAAAATTTAAGATAGGAGTTGTCGCGAACAATCCACACAATATTGTTGTGATTATGTTGATTGCACGTGAAAATTTCATGTATGAGTTAAGGCCTTTTACAACTATTAATGCTTCATTGATTTGGGTGAAAGGTTGAATGTTTTTTTGTACCCTTTAATCTTACAATAACTAACACCAGCCTTATAATTCTTTCCCTATTGTTTTCTTAATCCTAATGCTGACTGTACCCCCGGGTAGTGTGGAGATTTTCTTCTGCACCCGGGGGTTTGTTGTTTTATGAGGTATTTTTCATTTTAAGATAAACATTTTTGTAGTTGTATTGTTATATCATATAAAAATAGAGGAATTAAATATAGTTACATAAAAGTTTATTAGATAGAATTAAGTGACTATATTTGCAGTAAAACATATTAAAATAGAATGATATAATGAGGTTTTCAAAACGTATTAATTACGGTCTTATATTTTTGTTGCAGTTGCATTACTTCTGGCCAAATCATAAAGCAGTAAAGGAACTAGCTGAATTGGATCAGCTTCCTGCCAAGTTTTTGGAGGGAATTGCTTCCGATTTCCGTAAAGGAGGGATTGTTGATGTGAAAAGAGGATCACAGGGAGGTTACAGGCTGGCTCGTCCGCTGAAAGAAATATCACTTTTGGAGGTTCTTCGATGTCTCGACCCTGAGTGGGAGAGACAAAATACAGAGAGCAGCCGGAACAGGCAGACCTCCAAACAGGATACTGTTTTTTCATTTTTAAACCAGACTTCATCATCAGTGGATAAAGTTTTTGGGGAAATTTTTTTAGATGTACTTCCGGCGCTACATACTATGGATGACACATTAATGTATTATATATAATCTTAAGTCGGTCTTCAGAAAAGGATATAGAAATAATAATAAAAAACAGATATTATGACACAAATAGCAAAAAGCATGATTGAGCTGGTTGGGAATACTCCTTTAGTAAAAGTGAATAAGCTTAATGAAGGAGCTCAGGCCGAAGTGGTTGCAAAGTTAGAGTTTTATAATCCGGGTGGATCAGTGAAAGATCGTCCTGCCTTGTCTATGATTGAGGCAGCTGAGAAAGAAGGACAATTGGATAAGGATACTGTAATTGTTGAGCCAACGAGCGGGAATACCGGTGTCGGCCTGGCAATGGTGGCTGCGGTAAAGGGGTATAAGCTGGTTTTGATAATGCCCGAAAGTATGAGCATTGAAAGACGCAAGTTATTGAAGAAATTCGGTGCAGAACTGGTTCTCACACCTGCAGGGGAAGGAATGAAGGGGGCAATAGCTAAAGCACATGAGCTTTCCGCAAATTACCCAAAGTCGTTTATTCCTCAACAGTTTAATAATAAAAATAACCCTGATGCGCATTACAGAACCACTGCGACAGAGATTCTTAATGATACTGAAGGTAAAGTGGATGTTTTTGTTGCAGGAGTGGGAACCGGTGGAACTATTACCGGAGTGGGGCATCACCTTAAAAAGAAAATCCCGGGGGTAAAAATTGTGGCTGTGGAGCCTTCTGCTTCTCCTGTGTTGTCTGGTGGTCAACCCGGACCGCATAAGATTCAGGGAATTGGAGCCGGTTTTATTCCTGAGAATCTGGATGAGGATGTAATAGATGAAGTGGTCACTGTGGAAAATGAAAATGCTATTCATACATCTCATCTGGCTGCCCAAAAGGAAGGTATTCTTTGTGGGTATTCTTCAGGGGCTGCTCTGTGGGCTGCCATTGAGGTCGCCAAACGTCCCGAATTGAAAGGTAAACGAATTGTTGTTCTTTTGCCCGATACAGGGGAAAGATATCTAAGCACTTTTGAAATGTGAGGATTAACTTTTCAATAGATCGTTAGATTTTTAGATCTTAGATTTAAGAAAATGAAACGAGTATGGAGCTTTGATTTTTCTTTCAGCTTTCTTTGCGAAGCAAAGCGGCATAGCCGGGCGGCCGCTTTGCTTACAATTGACTTTCAAGGAGATCTTCTATTTCCATTCTGATCTTTTTCTGCGTTGCAGCGGGGATTTCCAGGGAAGCAAGAGAACCAAGCTGTTCTTTTAATTCACTACAAAGCACAATTCCTTTTTTTAAAAGAAATTGTTTGTGAGCCTTGGTTAACTGTGTCAGAGCGGTAACGGGAAATGCATTGAACCTTTCAGTTAGTGCCTTCAGGCTGTCTTGCCGGGGATAATCCCAGCTCATGAGGTTTAACCCGCTGCAGCGTCCGTAATCCATAGCATCTGCCGTAAAGCGTGTATTGGTAACCACCCAGCCATGAAACCTGAGGTTACTATATTCCGGGAGGGCTTGTCTTGTTTCAATAATATCGTTTACCCTTGCGCGGACGTACAGAGGAACCTGGACGCTTGAGAATTTTCCCTGATTATTATGATATTTACATTCAACCAGGTGTTGGTTCCATTCATCCGAGGCAATAACATCCATTTCATGGGTTATGCATTGCCCGTTAGCAACGACCCCTATTTCCACGTCAAATCCTTTGCATTTAAAGAGGTGTCCGACGAACTGTTCGAAAGGATAACCTGACGGGCCCAGTTCCATGATTGCCTTTTTCAGGCTGTAACGGGCAGCCATGCTTCTGCGTTTTTTTTGCAATAAACTGAACGCCCTTCCATATATTTGCTTTGTTGTAGTTCCTTCTGTCAGCCACGGTTCTATGTTTTTGGTTATTTCATGTATGGTGTCAGGAGTGGCTCCGGAACGTTCGAGAGAGGCTTCTAACTTAGCCGGATTAAATAGCTCCAATTCGCCTGATGCCTTACGGATAAGTGGGTGTTGATTCATTTTTTCAATATTTGTCTCAATTACACGTCGTTAGAGTTTTAGATATGAGATTCATGATATATTCAAATAATGCTGATTGTCTGCAAGTTAGTATAATTATCTTGTGATTTTTAAACAACTATATAAGTTGGTTACAAAAGTTTAACGAACCATCGTCAATTAGACAACAATGATAGTGAAAATCTTTTGCTGATGGTCAAACAAACAGGATTTTCAAAAATTATTCAATCCTGCTTTATTCAAAAATGATCTATGTCCGTCGAACTGTGAATTGCAATCGTCCTCAATAAACAGGGCTTGAAAATAATAAGTTATTTTCTGCATTCATTTTATTTGCAGTTGGTTGTATTTTCTTGATATTTGAGGAGCAGCCTGTATAATATCATGACTACAAAAATTGATTTCCCGGACAGGAGTTTTGCTATTATAAAACAAAAATCCCCTGTCAGTAAAGCTGACAGGGGAAATGGGAAAACGCTCCTGAAAACAGGAATTAGTCAAGCAAAGAATTTAACATCCAAACTGTTTTTTCCTGTTCTGAGATAAAGTCGCTAATTAGTGCTGAAGTTCCTTCATCATCAGCTTTTCCTGCTGCTTCCAGCAGGTCTCTCTCAAGTGTGATCAGAACACTGATGTTTTCAAGCGTGGCTTCAACCAGTTTTAATCCATCACTCTCATCTCTGATTACTGCAATGCGGGAAACTTTCAGATAGTCCTCAAATGTATGTAGAGGTGTCCCTCCTAAAGTAAGAACGCGTTCTGCTATTTCATCAATTTTCTCTGCAGAATCATCATATAGCTCTTCAAATTTATTATGTAATGTGAAAAACATCTTTCCTTTCACATTCCAGTGAAAGCCTCTCAGATTCTGATAATATACCTGAAAACTTGCCAACAATTCATTCAGTTTTTCAGTTACTTCCTCTGTGTTTTTTAGTCCGAGTAATTCATTAACATCTTTCATAATTTCTATCTTATTTGGTTTTTGTTGTTACAAAATTAACTAATTGCATGAAATCAGTCAAATAATAAATTTTTATGCTGCATAGATCCCGTCTATGATATTTTTGAAAGTCCCAATAATATTCTGATATCTTGTTTTTTGTGCATATATCAAATATCAGGAGGGGGATGTTTCAAAATGAAATGGCTGTCCAAAAAGCCTCCATAGTTATTGATTTTATATCTTGCAATAGATCGTTAGACTTCTAGATATAAGATTTAAGCTAAATCATATGACATTGATAATCCGTACTTTAAGACAAAAATTCATTCGCTTGCAAACGCTTGAAATTTAGTCTTTTATAAAAGTTTAACGAAGTATTGTTGAAGATCTTTAATTATAAGATTCTTCTAAAAAATCAGAATGACAAAAGGCTCTAAACTTATGTCTTTTTTGGACAGCCTCTTTAATTGGTTTTAATATAGTTCAGATTCTTTATCAGGCATTATTTCTGGCGATGAGATTAAGTGCAGAACCTGCCTTGTACCATCCTATTTGCTGGTCATTGTAGGTGTGCAGAGTTTTGATGATGTCTTTGCTTCCGTCGGCATGCACCACTTCAATTGTAATCGGTTTGTCCTGTGCAAACTGATCCAGATCAACAAAGTTGAAAACATCATCTTCCTGGATTTTATCATAATCATTTTCATCCTCAAAGGTCAGCCCCAGCATTCCCTGTTTCTTAAGGTTGGTTTCGTGAATTCGGGCAAAACTTTTAACCAGAACCACTTTAACACCCAAATGGCGTGGTTCCATTGCCGCATGTTCGCGGGATGAGCCTTCGCCATAGTTGTGGTCGCCCACTACAACCGTCGGGATATTATTGGCTTTGTATTCCCTTTGCACATCAGGTACTTTTCCGTATTCGCCTGAAAGCTGGTTTTTCACCTTATTGCTTTCCTTGTTAAAGGCATTTATGGCTCCTATCAGCATGTTGTCGGAAATATTGTCCAGATGACCTCTGAAACGTAACCACGGTCCGGCCATGGAAATGTGATCGGTAGTACATTTGCCTGCTGCTTTTATCAGGAGTCTGGCGCCTGTCAGGTTTTTACCATCCCAGGGCTCAAACGGGGTTAATAGTTGCAGTCGCTTACTGTCGGGCTTAACGATTACCTCCACACCGGAGCCGTCTTTTGCGGGTTCCTGATAGCCTGCATCCTTCACATCAAAGCCTTTTGGAGGAAGCTCAAAACCTGTGGGAGGTTCCAGTTTTATCTCTTCTCCTTTGTCGTTTTTTAATGTCTCGGTAAGTGGATTGAAACCAAGTTCGCCGGAAATCGCAATAGCTGTAACCAGCTCGGGAGATCCCACAAATGCATGGGTGTTGGGGTTTCCATCAGCCCGTTTGGCAAAATTACGGTTAAATGAGTGTACAATTGTGTTTTTCTCCTGCTTGTCGGCACCTTCGCGTGCCCACATTCCTATACATGGGCCGCAGGCATTGGCAAATACTTTTCCACCCATCTTTTCGAATATATCAATGTAGCCGTCTCTGTCGATTGTAAAGCGAACCTGCTCCGAACCGGGGGTGACTGTAAACTCTGATTTAACTTTCAGTCCGTTATCCACTGCTTGTTTGGCAATTGAGGCTGCCCGGGAGATGTCTTCGTAGGAGGAGTTGGTACAGGAACCAATCAATCCGAACTCTACTTTTGTAGGCCATCCGTTTTTCGCTGCTTCCTCGCGGACTTTAGAGATTGGCGTCGCCAAATCCGGTGTAAAGGGGCCGTTGAGGTGTGGTTCCAATTCGCTCAGGTTAATTTCGATTACCTGATCAAAATATTTTTCAGGATTGGCATACGCTTCCTGATCACCTGTCAGATGTTCTTTTATTTTCAGGGCTTCATCGGCAACGTCATCACGTTTGGTGGCCCGGAGGTAACGAACCATGGCTTCGTCGAATCCAAATGTAGAGGTGGTGGCACCAATTTCGGCGCCCATGTTTCCGATAGTTCCTTTACCTGTGGCTGAAATGGATTGAGCACCTTCTCCAAAATATTCAAGGATGTATCCGGTCCCTCCTTTTACGGTCAGCAATCCGGCAACTTTAAGGATAATGTCTTTAGGTGATGTCCATCCATTCAGCTTTCCGTTCAGTTTAACTCCGATAAGTTTGGGGAATTTTACTTCCCAGGGCATTCCGGCCATTACATCCACAGCATCCGCGCCACCTACACCTACAGCAATCATTCCCAGACCACCGGCATTGGGTGTGTGGGAGTCGGTGCCGATCATCATCCCACCCGGGAATGCATAATTCTCAAGCACCACCTGATGTATAATTCCTGCTCCTGGTTTCCAAAATCCCAAACCGTATTTATTGCAAACGGAACTCAGGAAATCGTATACTTCCCTGTTGGTAACTTTTGCACCTTCAAGATCTTTTGCGGCCCCTACCTGCGCCTGAATAAGGTGGTCGGCATGCACAGTGGATGGTACCGCAACTTTATCTTTTCCTGCCTGCATGAACTGCAAAAGTGCCATCTGGGCTGTTGCATCCTGCATGGCTACCCTGTCGGGGGCAAAGTTTACATACGACTTGCCTCTCTCGAATGGCTGTGAGGGTAGTTCGTCGGCCAGGTGACTGTAAAGAATTTTTTCGGTCAAAGTAAGAGGTCGGTTCAGAAGGGCGCGAGCAGCCTTAATCTTCTCGTCCATTCCGGCATAAACCTTTTTAATCATATCAATGTCGAATGCCATGGTAAAATGTATTTTTGTAAGATGATTATATGTTTTCGGTTACAGATTGACAAATTTAGTGAAAACTTGCCGGTTTCTATGGTTTACCTGTGACCATAATCTCCTTTTTGGGAGCAATAAAGTAACAAATGTGATGTATTTTTTGTTGAAACCTCCACATTTTGAAATAAAAAGGGAGTTGAAGAATAATCAGGAAAGATGGATATTATTGAAAATATAACATAGGATTTTGGGATAAATCAATCTTATCCAAAATAATCAGACAAAATTTCCGGACATTGCGCAGGGCCTTGAACATCTACCAATTTTGGCTTTTTGCCATCCACAGGCCCGGAAAACGGACATACCACCTGGCCTGTCAAATAGCAAA
>CAYOFH010000072.1:0-16170 GCA_964403175.1 uncultured Marinilabiliaceae bacterium | reverse complement strand
GGAACAGTCAGGGAGTAATTTCCATCGACATCCGTAATGGTACCATTTGTGGTTCCTTGTTGTACGACGCTTACACCCGGTATGGGCATGCCATCTGTTGCAGAAGTTACCTCTCCTGTAACGGTAACTTCCTGTGCGAACAACAGGGTTGTCCACATCAATAAGAACAAAATTCCTAATGTTTTTCTCATAACAAAACTGATTTGTGAATTTTAGTAAAACTATAATGCAAACGTAACCCTAAGTGTTAATCAAACCTAATTTTTAAACTCACAAAAAACTCATCTTTATACATTTTTTAACTCATCAAAAACTCACTTAAATTATCATTTTTAATTGATTTATTAGGTTTTAACGATATCACTAACTTTTCATCCAATAAATTATATTAACTCACAATTTCAATTTTGTTATTAAATGCAAATAATCAATTTTTGTTAAAATATGACGCTACATATTTCCACAAATAATTAAAATTAATCCCCCAATTCAAAAATTTAATTCAAAACCGAACTCAGAAAATTATTTCAACCAGACATTAAATTTGGATAATCCTTTCGCACATAATTTTGGCCGCTATAACTTTACTTTTCTAAAAAACCCATCTAAATTTCAAACAATTTTCAATTCCAACTCTTTTAATCATTGAAATTGAAATTTAAAATCATTTTTTTCCAAAGAAGATTTACATTAAACTCGAAAAAATGGAACAAATTAGAGAATGGTTCAGCAACCCAGAACAATTCACGGGAATAATTATTGCATACGGAGCCCAGTTGCTTCTTGCAATTGCAACACTGCTTATTGGGTTATTGGTAATCGGAAAGATAATTAATGCAATGAAAAAGGTATTCCAAACACGAAATGTTGATGCCAGTTTACAATCTTTCCTAATTAGTCTGTCCTCCATTGTCCTGAAAATACTACTGGTTATCAGCGTCATAACCATGCTGGGTGTGGAAATGACATCTTTCATTGCCATTCTTGCCGCTGCAGGCCTGGCTATTGGCATGGCCCTTAGCGGAACACTTCAGAATTTTGCAGGAGGGGTAATGATACTTATTTTAAAACCCTTTAAGGTGGGAGATTACATCACCTCTGAAGGACATTCAGGAACTGTCAAAGAAATTCAGATATTCCATACCATACTGAATACTCCCGATAAAGTCACCATCATCCTGCCCAACGGACCGGTAGCAAACGGAAGCACCGTAAATTACTCCACTGAGCCGGTTCGTCGGGTTGATTTCACCTTTGGAATCGGATACAACGATGACATTGATAAAGCCAAAAATGTAATCAGGGAGGTTATTGATGCAGATGATCGTGTTTTTAAAGATCCTGAACCCTTTATCGGAGTAATAAATCTTGGCGATAATTCCGTGGATTTGGTGACACGTGTATGGTCCAATGCGGCCGATTACTGGGGCATTTTCTTCGACATGCAGGAATCAGTGAAAAAAGAATTCGACCGACAGGGAGTGTCTATTCCGTTTCCGCAGAGGGATGTACATTTGTATCAGACGAAGTGAAGTTTTGAGCATGGAGCATGGAGCATGGCGTGTGGAGCTCTTGGCTGGTGGCTATTAGGAATTTACCATACCGTTTAATTTTAAAAGCCTTGGCAAGGGCGTCCGTTTGGTAGCATACGATACGCAGTAAATCCAAAAACCAAGCCCCTGCAGGGGTGCCCGTATTAGAATTCAGATTTACCAGAAGGGAAGCCAATACGGTGGCTTAAGAGGTTTTGGGCGGACTTTTTTTCAATCATACGATCGCCACAACCCCGGGGGCTGCAAGAGCATTGTCATGATGCATTGACTTTAAGGGAATTAAGAGCACGTAATCAAACTAAAGCCACAAAACCATATAAATAGCACATTTTATTGTATAAACCAAAAAAGCATTTTATGAATATTAAAACCCGAATTCTAATCATCTTACTGTTCTTTCCGGCATTAATATATGCCCAGGAACAACCGGATACCGTAAAACACTGGAAAGGCGGGGGGAAAACCGCATTTAACTTTTCTCAGGTGTCTCTGAGCAACTGGGCAGGAGGAGGAGAGAACTCCATATCAGGAACTTTTCTTTTCAATGCATTTCTCAATTACAAAAAAAATCAAAGCGCATGGGAAAATACATTAGATGTGGGCTACGGCCTTACACGTCAGGGAGCAGAGAATTCTGTAAAAACAGAAGACCGATTTCAGATAATCTCCAAATACGGATATAAGGCCTCCAAAAATTGGTTTTATACCATGCTGGCTGATTTTAAAACCCAAATGGATCTGGGCTATAAAGATCCACCGGAAAATACTATTATGACTTCCAAATTCATGTCTCCGGCTTATTTACTCTTGTCTTTAGGGATGGACTATAAGCCCAATGATAAATTTTCACTGTACCTCTCCCCTCTTACCAGCAAAATGACTTTTGTTCATGACGAAGAATTATCAAACAGAGGTGCATTCGGAGTTGATCCCGGCGACAACCTGAGGTCGGAGTTTGGCGCTTCGGTAAAAAGTATCTATCAAAAGGAAAACCTTATTGAGAATGTGAATTTCAAAACCAAACTGAATTTGTTTTCCAATCTTACCGACCATCCTGAGAGAGTTGATGTGGAATGGGAAACCATTTTCGATTTTAAAGTAAATAATTTTCTTTCAGCCAATCTGAGTACAACACTTCTTTACGATCATGATATCAATTATGTGGATTCAGATGGAATGGAACACGGACCACGTGTTCAGTTTAAACAGCTTTTTGGCTTCGGGATAAATTATTCTTTCTAAAACAATTTTATTTATCTCTCATACTGATAGCAACATAAAGGTAAGGAGTTAAAGGAATGGAGGGAAGAAATATCAGGTTCATTGACAACCATGTACAGCTATCTCCGAAATATCTCGGTTACCATTAATTTTTTTCGCAATTTTGAAGTCCGGTATACAGGTGCTTTTATCGAACTTTTTTCATGGAAAACAATATGGATACATATAGGTATTTCCCGGCAGAATGGGAACCACAGGATGGCGTTTTACTCGCCTGGCCACATAAACGAACCGACTGGGCTTATATGTTGGAAGAAGCTCGTGCCTGTTTCAGCCAAATTATTGAAGCAATTGCCAAATATGAGAAAGTAATTGTCCTGGTTGAGGATATTGCTTCTTTTCAGCCGGATCAATATACAAATAACCAGAATATTCGAATTGTTAGATGTCAGTTTAATGATACCTGGGCCCGGGATTTTGGACCCTTATTCGTTAAACAGGACAAAACTTTCATCGGACTTGATTACAAATTCAACGGTTGGGGCTTAAAATTTGCAGCCGACAAGGACAACCTTATTACAAAACGGCTTTTTGAGAACAACATCTTTACCTCGGAAATAAAGAGAGAAAACCACCTCAGTTTTGTCTTGGAAGGAGGCAGTATTGAATCGGATGGCAAGGGTACAATTCTTACCACCACGGAATGCCTGATATCTCCCAACAGAAACGGAGGATTTTCTGCAATGGAGATTGAAAGTGAAGTAAAAAGTTCATTTGGTGCTGATAACATACTATGGCTGAATCATGGATTCCTTGCCGGTGATGATACCGACAGCCACATCGATACCCTTGCCCGTTTTTGCAATCCTGACACCATTGCTTATGTTAAGTGTGAAGACCCGGACGAAGAACATTTTTCTGCACTTCAAAAAATGGAACAACAGTTGCAGGAATTCAGAACCTCGGAAGAAAAATCTTATAAACTTGTCCCCCTTCCTATGGCAAATGCTGTATTTGAAGACGGACACAGATTGCCGGCCACTTATGCCAACTTTTTAATCATCAACGAGGCTGTATTGGTGCCATTTTACAATAGTCCCAAGGATGAGGAAGCGAAAGCAGCACTGACAGAAGTATTTCCAAATCGGGAAATAATAGGTATCAATTGTTTGGCATTAATCAAACAGCACGGTTCTCTGCATTGTGTAACCATGCAATTACCGAAGGGGACTTTGAGTCTTGAGTTCTGAGTTTCGTATCAGTGTTGAGAGTAAGGGCATAAATTAAAATATAACTGATCCTCAGATTTCAATTATGAGGTTAAGATATGTGTTTACATTGATTATCTGAGTATTAAACATATAAAAATCAGCAACAAATAGACACAGATGATTTGTCAACAGAAGCTTACGATGGCATATTAATTGAAGCCGAAAAACTAACTCATGATTTGACTTTGCATTATGGAGTATTATCAGGCCATTGTAAAAGTGAGCATGAATTTATTGGTAAAGCGGAAAAAATGACCAGAGAATTTTTGAAAGCGGAAGAATGGGAGATTGATGATTTATTCTGGGGAAATCCACCAGAAATAGAAAAACTGGAATTTACCTGCAACAAAATATTAGAAAACATTAAGAAAGTTAGATCCATTCCAATTGATAAACGCAAATTTGATTTTTAAAATACAGGATATGCTTACCACAGGACTCATACAACAGAGTAATACAAGCAACAACCAGGAAAACATGGATCGTCTGGAAAAAAACATCAGAGATGTAGCAGAAAAAGGTGCTCAACTCATTGTATTGCAGGAGCTCCATAACAGTCTCTACTTCTGTCAGACTGAAGAAACCAATCTTTTTAATCTGGCAGAGCCAATTCCAGGCCCTTCCACCAAACGTTTTGGTCAGCTTGCCAGGGAATTGGAAGTAGTTATCGTAACATCATTGTTTGAAAAACGTGCTCCCGGACTTTATCATAATACTGCCGTGGTACTGGAAAAAGATGGCAGCATAGCTGGAAAATACCGAAAAATGCACATTCCTGACGATCCTGCCTATTACGAGAAATTCTACTTCACCCCAGGGGATACAGGTTTCGAACCCATTGCTACCAGTGTTGGGCGCCTGGGAGTTTTAGTTTGTTGGGACCAATGGTATCCTGAAGCCGCACGTCTGATGACTATGCGCGGTGCTGATCTGCTCATTTATCCCACTGCCATAGGCTGGGAATCGTCCGACACACTTGAAGAACAAAAGCGCCAGCAGGAAGCCTGGATAATTTCTCAGAGAGGACATGCAGTTGCCAACGGACTCCCGGTAATTTCTGTTAACCGCGTGGGACTGGAACCTGATCCTTCCGGAGCAACGGGTGGCATACAATTCTGGGGAAATAGTTTTGTGGCTGGTCCTCAAGGCGAAATTCTTATTGAAGCCCCTGTAGATAATGTAAGTAACCTTGTAGTAGATATTGATCTCAAACGATCAGAAGATGTTCGCCGCATCTGGCCATTCTTCCGCGATCGCAGAATTGATGCTTATGAAGGGCTTACCAAGCGGTTTTTAGACGAAGAAAACTAATATTTCCACCATTTTCCTTCTTTTGGGGTGCCCGGATGTTTAGATTTTCCCCATTTTTGATTGAAATTAACAAACATCATTTTTCTCAATCATGAAATTCAAAAAAAGAAATTCCTCTCAATCATTGACGTCAGTAAACAAAATAAACCAATCAATTTGCTTACTGATATTAACCGGACTTTTATCAACCTGTTTTATTTTCGGCGGATGCAACATAGAAGATAGTACTCAGAAGTGGGTGGGTACATGGACCACAGCGCCACAATTAGTGGAACCGCACAACATGGCACCTGAGCCAGGGTTAAGTAACAGCACAATCCGTCAAATCTTAAGGGTTTCTCTGGGTGGAGACGAACTTAGGTTAACGCTTTCAAATGAATTCAGTACAAGTCCTACTACCATAAAATCAGCAACCATTGCTGTTTCTGAAAAAGGCAGTTCTATTGACCCCAACACCATTAAAACACTAAAATTTAACAAAAAGGAACAGGTAACCATGCAGGCAGGAGAAAACATCACCTCAGATGTTTTAAAGTTTGATTTGCAACCACGCATGGATTTGGCCATTACCATCCATTTTGGGGAAGTATCTCCGGATGTTACAGGTCATCCGGGCTCCCGTACCACTTCGTACATACTCTCAGGAAACCAGGTAGCAAACCGGGACTTTGAAGATGCCATAAAAACCGACCATTGGTATATCATCAATGCCATTGATGTAAAAGCACCTGAAGAAGCAGCAGCAATAGCTATTCTGGGAAATTCCATTACCGATGGTCGCGGGTCAGGAACTAATAAACAGAACCGATGGCCAGATATTTTATCGGAAAGATTATTGAACACCCCTGAAACTGATCACATTGCTGTTCTAAATCAGGGCATTGGAGGTAACTGTGTTTTGCGCGAATGTCTTGGTCCTGCAGCCATCAACAGGTTTGAAAGAGATGTGCTTTCACAACATGGTGTGGAATGGCTCATTATCCTGGAAGGTATCAATGATCTGGGGCAGACACCCGACAGCACTTCAGCAGCAGAAGTTGCCCAAGACCTGATTACTGCCTACGACCAAATGATCGAAAAAGCTCATGAAAACGGAATTATTGTTTATGGCGCTACCATTCTGCCATTTAACAAATCATTCTACCATGAAGACTACCGTCAGGTAGCCAGAAATACAGTCAATGACTGGATTCGCAACAGCGGACGGTTTGATGCAGTTATTGATTTCGACAAAACGATGCGCAATCCAGAAGATACACTCACTATTAAGTCAGACTTACATGACGGAGACTTTCTGCATCCCAATGAGAAAGGATATAAAAGAATGGGGGAATCCATTGATCTGAGTCTGTTTAAAAATCAGTAAATAAACTCATAAGGATATAAGGTAAAAGAAAACATTGAAAACTTAATGGGCATTAAAGCTTAAAATGAAGTGTATGCTTTAAGATTTCCAAACAACAAATCATTATATCAATCACCCAAGTTTAAGTAATGTCTCGTTAATTGCGAACGTTGAAGCAATTTCCAATTTTTCAACCGGAACCTATGATTTCATTGAGTTGCCTTATAAAGAAAATGGTAATTCCCTTTTCGTCATCTTTCTTTTAATCGCAACGACCAAAAGGTAAAGATGCTCAAATCTCATAGGGAAGCAACTCTCTTAACACGATTCTTTCGGGCGAAACCTCTGCCTGTACCGGAAATACCTCAACTCCGCTATCCAATGCTTTTTTTAGTGTTTCAGAGTATCCCGGATCAATATCTTTGGCAGGTGCAAACACCTCCACATCCATACGCTGAACAATGTAAAGCATCACAGCCCGGTATCCTTCAGACTTTAGGCGGATAAGGGTTTCCAGATGCTTACGGCCCCTGATGGTAACAGCATCCGGAAACAGAGCGTATTTTCCCTGTTTCAAAGTCACATTTTTAACCTCAATAAAACAGGTTTCTTCATCATTTTCAGCCATAACATCCAGACGGCTGTCATGAATCTTTACCTCAGGAACCACTTTGGAATAACCTGTAAGCCCAGGGATATCATCATTTTTCAAAGCTTCCACAGCCAACTGATTGGGACGCCCCGTATGAATACCTACCCAGCAATCATTAATGCTAATCATTTCCCAGGTATATTTGGTTTTCCGTTTTGGATCATTCACAGGAGATAAATAAACCTCAGCTCCTTGCTCCAGACAACTTTTCATGGATCCACTATTAGTACAATGAGCCACCACAACAGAACCATCATCCATTTTGACATCAGTAAGAAATCGTTTGTATCTTTTTATCAGGGTTCCGTGAATTAGCTTTTCCTTAAAAAACATTAAAACTATAATTTATGTTGAAAATTCAATCAATTATTCAATTCTTTGCAAAAAAATAATGTATGGAATGTCGTTCCAATTGCGGTGCCTGTTGCATCGTACCTTCAATCTCTTCTCCTATTCCGGGTATGCCAAACGGTAAACCCGCAGGAGTTAGGTGTATCCATCTTACTGACAAGTATGGATGCGCCATATTCCATTCACCAGACCGGCCATCTGTTTGCGCCGGCTTTAAAGCCGAGCAACTGGTTTGCGGAAACAATCGAAATGAGGCAATCACTATTCTGGCAGATTTGCAGGGCATAGATGTTGGTGAGTTGACGAGCTGACGAGTAACAACCGGTTTCTCAAAGAAATCTTTTACCTCCATTTATTGAAAATTGATAGCTATCAATACCACTCCGCTTAAATCTTCATAATATAATCCACCAGATTATTCCCCTGTTCCAGATCCAGTTTCTTACGTAGCTTATAACGGTTATTTTCCACTGCCCGGGAGGTAATGTTCATTAGAGAAGCAATCTCCTTAGAAGTCATATTCATGCGAAGATAAGCCGCCAAACGCATCTCTCTGGCTGTCAAATCGCTATGTTCAGCATTTAATCTACTCAAAAAATCTTCATGAACCTGCTCCAGGTGTCTTTCAAATATTTCCCAGTGAGCATCATTATCGATATCTTTATCAATCTGCCTGATTACATAATTGATTTTTTTATCAAATAATGACTGACTATCAACATTTCGGACTTTCTGTAATTCGTCTTTAATCTTTATCAGAAAATCATTTTTATGAAGAATATGCATTGTTGAACTCGCAAGTTCCTTCTCTTTATGCTTCATTTCATTTCGCAATTTTTCATTACGCAAACGAATCATTTCTTTTTCTTTTTCCAATGCCTTACGATGCAATTCCTCTTCTTTCTCCTTAAACTTTTTCTGTTGACGCAATTTTTCCCGCTCCTTGCTTTTCTCTGCAATTCGTCCGGTACTCCAAAGAATCAGCAATGAAAGAATTATTGCCAGAAAAATATAGACAGCCTTAGCTGTAGCACTTCGAAACCAGGGAGGACTTACCGTAAAGGTAAAACTGGCCGGTTTGCTCTGTACTCCATGAACATTGCGGGCTCTTACTTTAAAAATATAATCTCCCTCAGGAATTCTTGTAAACTGTCTGTTACGGATGGTTCCCCAGCCGGACCACTGATCTTCAAATCCCTCAAGAACAGTAGAATACTCTACTTCCCCGCTTCCAAACCAGGTTGCTGAAAAAAACACCTCAAAAGCATTATTCTTATATGGAAAAACCGGAACATACTCTTGTTGCTGAGAAGAGCT
Organism: uncultured Marinilabiliaceae bacterium; assembly: GCA_964403175.1. Classification (GTDB taxonomy): domain Bacteria; phylum Bacteroidota; class Bacteroidia; order Bacteroidales; family Marinilabiliaceae; genus Marinilabilia. The sequence continues at coordinate 7,149 of CAYOFH010000072.1, read as the reverse complement.
ATTGGCAAAATACTTCTTATCTGCTACTTGCGTACTCCTAAAACCTCTGATATGCACTTCAAAAGGCTGATAATAATTGACATCCTTACTGGCAGAATACTGTCCAAAACCATCTTCAATACCAAAAAATGCAGTTTCTTCATCAAGGACGAAAACCGATTCAAAACCATTAACCAGTTTACTATTCAGCGGAATTAAGGGGTTGTCAATCTTACGATAAGTGCCATCCTCCTGATAGCGAAGAACACCCACTCCATTATTCTCAAAAAACCAGATATTTCCGAAACGATCCTGCTGCAATCGAACGGGAAATCTATTATTAAAAAAGAACTGTTCCAGTTCATCTCTTACAAAGACATCCTTCTGCGGGGCATCAATTGAGTAAAGTCCGTGACTAGCTGCCATTACGATACGACTATTAATTTTTGACAAAGAAAAACCCTCGAAACAATCAATACCATCAAAATCTTCTTTAGCTTTTACATCCGTAACTTGTGAATATGATTCATTAAACTGCAATCTGTAAAGTCCCTTTAATCCGTGAGCTACCCATAAATTTCCATTGTTGTCCCACTCTATAAACCTCGAAGATTCCCCAAAACCATTTACTTTCTGATAAAACTCCCATTTACCGTTATTATCTTTTTTCAGAAGGAAAAGACCACTATAATATCCCACCATCAACATATCATCTCTTCCTGGTACCTTTTTAAACATCCAGGCTCCGTTTATGGAACCCGGTGTAATAAGGCTCGCCTCTTCTCCTTCAACCCTGAATACTCCCATATTATGGCCAACAAGGATCTCACGGCTTTTCTCATCTTTAAAGATGGACCATACCTGTCCATTGGTTCCTTTCACCATATGAAAATCATCACGGTCTTTCAAAGGACTGGAAAACCGATTCTCTTTTATAGTATAAAGCGCCTGGTTGGTTCCCAGATAGAAACGATCTGCTTTGGTTTCCATGACATAGCCGGTTCCCAGATCAAAATATCCCTCAATAAAACTAACTGCTGAATTATAATTAATTCGTGCAATTCCATTATCCAGGGCAGCCCAAATGTTTTTCTGCCGATCCACAAAAAGATCAAGCACCGTGTTATTATTCAGGCCCTGATCCTTCCCTGCAATCATCTTTATATTTCCTGCCGAATCAACTATTACCACACCAGATTGAATGGTTCCGAAAGCCAAATTGTCACCAACCTTCTCAGCACAAAATATATTGGTATTCTTAAGATAGTCTGCCGCCGGGACGTTCCATGGTCTGATGCCATCCACATCCCATAAATAGAGGCCATCATCCATGGTACCTATCACCATTGCTTCTTTCGACAATGCCAGAATTCCCCCTATCGTCTTCGATTTAAACACCTCACCACCAATAACTTTAAAAAGAGCCCCATTTCTTAATTCCATTAATCCTTCCAAATCATCATGCACCAACACAATTTCATTCACAAGAAAGGCTTCTGATATTCTCGAAGCGGCACGAACAATCTCCACCGAATCATCAGGAGTATATAAACACAATCCGTTGTGGGACTGAAAAATCAATTGATCATTAAGTTGAAATATATTCCAAAAATCCCCGAGTTTCTCTACATTAAAAGAATCAGTTAATGAATGATAGGAGAAATCCCCTGCCGAATCAGTCTGATAATATCCAAATTCGTCTGTAGCCCCTACATATATCTTATCGTTCATAACAAAAACAGAACGTGGGAGGTTATTTATGAGATTTTCATGATGTTCCAATAATTGCCAACTAGCTCCGTCAAATTCAAGGATTCCGTCATTATTGGCAAAATAAAGCAATCCGTTTTCTGCCTGTGAAATACTCCAGTTCTGGGTTGCTCCTCCGTATTGCCTCCTGTTAAAATACTTTATTTCGGAAATACCAAACTCAACCGGATTTGCAAATGAAATAGCAGCGTCCGGCAAAAGGAGCAAAAAAAGAAAAAATATCCTTTTCATCAGTATGGAATTTATTTATTAAGGTCGGATGGAACTCGCATTATAAGAACTTTTCCAGGTTCCTTTGAGGCAAACAATGCCATGCTCGTTTCAAAAAATAAACATTCGTGAATTAAAGAATCCGCATCTCGGTCCTGCGATTACGGGCCCGGCCCTCTTCCGTTTCGTTGGTATCCACTGGTTGATTAAATCCATACCCTTCATATTCAAGACGCTCTTCATCAATCCCCTGCTCTAACAGGTAATTATAGACTGACCTGGCCCTGTTATCAGACAATTCCAGATTGTATTCCCTGCTTCCAATATTATCGGTATGTCCTTCAAGTTTAATGCGAACCCCGGGATTGTCCCCGAGAAACTCCACTACCTCTTTCAACTCCACTCTCGAACGAGGATCCAGCGTGTAAGAATCAGTTTCAAAAAACACATTTTCCAGCCGGACAGAAGCTCCTTCCTTAATCGGCTGCAATCCGATATCCAGATAATAGGGCTTATCAGCAGGATGGTCACCAGCCAAATCGAAGTTTCCCGAATAAAAAAGATATCCGGGATAATCGGCTTTAAAGGCATATTCACCTCCCGATGGCAGGGACACCAAAAACTCTCCCGAGAAACTACTTCCCCGGGAAGTAATTATCGTTTCGCCTGTTTCAAGACTTTTCAATTCAAAATCGGCAGGAAGAACCTGTTCTGTTTCCACATCAAAAACTTTCCCTTTGACATATAATACAGGATTGGGCTGTAGCTGTTCCGGTAAACCAAAGCTGAAAATATCTTTACCTCCGGAGGAAGAATCCCGGCCATCTGTCGAAAAATAAGCTCTGTCACCGCTGGCTGTTACAATCAGGCCTATTTCATCCTTTTCAGAATTAATGGGATATCCCATATTCACCGGTTCACTCCAGCCATTTTCATTGTCTTTACGACTAATAAATAAGTCCATACCTCCCATTCCCTCATGACCATTAGAGGAAAAGTAAAGTGTTTCTCCATCATGATGCAAAAATGGAGAATTTTCATCTCCGCGTGTATTAATTACCGATCCAAGGTTTTTCAAATCTCCAAAATAAGGGGTTCCATCATCATTAATCCCGGCTAAGGTAGCCTGCCAGATATCTTTTCCTCCCTTCCCGCCTTCGCGGGCACTAATAAAAAAAAGCGTTCGACCATCGGCAGAAAAATGAGGTTGGCTTTCCCAAAACGGAGAATTTACAGGAGCTCCAATATTTTTCGGAGCGCTCCAACCCTGATCTGTTTTCCTTGAGAAATAAATATCGCAACTGCCTTTGGAGTCGGGTCGCCCACATCCTGTAAAAAACATCCAGTTTCCATCAGCTGAAAGGGTCTGAGCACCTTCATTTTTATCCGTATTGAGATGCCCCTTCAACAATTGTCTTTCCTGCCATTTACCTGAGCTGTCGGCATGCGACATATAAAAGTCTTCCTGAAAAAACACTGAATTTTTTGGCAGTTCCTTCCCTTTTTCACGATAGAGTTGCCTATCCCGGGGGCGTAAAACGGTAATAACCATTGTTTGCTCATCGGCTGTAATACTAGGCCAGTATTCGTCCAGGTCACTATTAACAGCGTTGCCTGCATTCTGCAACTCAATATCATGAGGATTCTCCATAGCCTGTTTCACAAAAGTAACCCGTTCAATCATAGACTTTGCACGCTTAACAGCATTTTCATTGTTAGTTAAAGCCAGGTAACTTTTGAAATACTTAAGTGCAACATCGTATTTCCGGACCTGATAAGCAGCAATACCAGCATTAAAATAGGTTGGTACAAAAAAAGTAGAATCCTTATTCAAGGCCTCGCTCAGCACTTTCAATTCTTTTTCGTAGTGTCCCTGAGAGTGATACAAATCTCCCAGCAAAAGCATTGCCTCCATAAAGCCGGGTTCCCGGTCAAGAGCTTTGCGAAGTGCTTCTTCAGCCTCAGTAATGTCACCTGAAGCATAAGCATTTCGTCCTTCTTCATAAATTTTTATCGTTCGTTTATTGTCAATGCTGTACAGACTCTGTGCAGAAACAATTCCTGCAGAAAGAATAATCATTAAACAGGACAAAAAAAGAGATTTCATCAATATTAAATTTGTTTAAGTTATTTGTCTGATGAAACTCGCATAAAAGAACTTATACATATTCCTTTTTGGCAAATACTACTATGCTCGTTTCATTCCTCTAGAATTTTGTAATTTTCTGATAAAAAACAATTAAAAATTTGAGATCGAATGGAACCGCTTCACTCTCACATAATATTTTTCTAACTGGCAGGAAACCTGAAACCCCTTTTCTCCTTGAGTTCCTGATAATTTTTATTGGTGTCCGATTACATTCAATACTCCGTTATACCTTTACAACACGCTTTAAGTTAAAAGATTGTGATTAAAAAATTTATTTTTTAAATCACAAGATATCAGGCTTATAGGGTTTTTCTTAAATCTATATCAAAATTATAACGACATTAAACATTTATACTCTGGTATATTCAATTCTGTTTCCACTTTCAATAATTTCTCTTACAGTATTCATTAAAGCAACAGGATTACCGGAATAATCACAGGTTTTTACAGAAGGATGAATAACCAGAGCAGCTCTTCCCGGAACTATATTAAGAAATCCCCGTCTCTTTATTTGCCATGAGTTAACAATAGTTACAGGAAGTATGGGTAATTTCAGTTCGAGTGCAAGTTTAAAAGCTCCACGTTTAAAAGGACGCATCTCCCGGGTTCCGCTACGGGTACCTTCCGGAAATATTATTACTGAAGAACCTCCTGATAGCTTTCGTCTGGCTTCATCGAGACAAAGGAAGGCAGCCCTTGAGGATGACCGGTCAATAAAAATATGGCCTACCTTTTCACTTGCATAACCAATAAATGGTAATTTACGAAGTTCCTTTTTCATAACCCACTTGAAATCAATCCCCAAATGAGCATAAAGCAAAAATATATCAAAGCCGGTCTGATGATTTGCCACTATCACATACGATTGTTTGGGCTGAACATTTTCTCGTCCGTGAACTTTTGTCCTGACAGGAGTAATCCAACAGGTTATTTTTGCCCACAACATCCCCCAAAAACTACCGGCAGATGGTGAAATTATTATTGAAAACAAAGCGGCAAAAATTGCATTAACGACTGAGTTGACAAGCATTAACGGAAGAAATACCGGCCACTTATATAACTGATACAACCAAAGCCAGACAGTAAATGGTTTTTTCTTTGACATCAATAATAAAAATATTAGGTGTTATCCGTTTACAATCGATCGTTAGAATTTAAGATATAAGATTAATATGAATCCTGTAACGTTGATAATCTGAATATTTTAGAGGTCCATACCCCAGGCAATATCAAATGACAAAAACGCTTTGTTTTACTATAGTCAAAACAAAAAGGTTTGCGAAAAACCATTAATACAAAAATAATCCTCTGACATTAAATAATTTAAGCATCATGCCCTTTGGTTTTGCCTTTGTCCCTGTCTGTCTTATTCTATGAATGACAAAAATAACATAATTGGCCGCATTTCAAGCCAAAACTGACTAGTAAAACAAGAGAAATACTTTGAGGCTGAGAAGAATTTCTCAAATTAGAAGCGCAAACTATTCCATAATTGAAACAAAAACACTACTTTTGCAGCCGTTCGTGTAATCTCTTACTGAACATAGAGGAGTCAGGTAATATTGCACGTAATGTTAAATCTTCAAAAGACAGTACAATGGATTTGATGAAAGTTGCTGAAGAGGCATTTAAGTCAGGAAGTGAAATGCCCGAATTCAGTGCAGGAGACACCGTATCGGTTCACTACAAAATTAAAGAGGGAAACAAAGAACGAATTCAGGTTTTCCGCGGAACAGTGATCCAGATTAAAGGCACCGGTATTAACAAGCGTTTTACCGTTCGTAAAATCTCCAACAACGTGGGTATTGAGCGTATTTTCCCGATGAACTCACCGTTTATCGACAAGATTGACGTAAATCGCAAAGGTAAAGTTCGTCGTAAGAGAATTTACTACTTGCGTGAGCTTACCGGTAAAAAAGCCCGTATTAAAGAGAAAAGAGTTTAATTCCTTTTGGGGAATGCACAAAATTGAAACGCTGTCTGAAAAATCAGGCAGCGTTTTTTTTAATCATAATCTATCAATTCAATCCCGTAAGTCTGCTGAAACCGGTTTACCAATCCTTCATATCTTGATTCCCTAACGGAAAGTGTCAAACAGCAATCTGCCTCAAAAATCTGTTTCTTAACATTCAATCCCTCTTCATCAACCACCCGCATTACAGGATTCATCATATCATAGGCAAACCGAATGGTAAAAGCCCTGTCAATAGTATACTCCACTTTTTCTGCTTGTTTCAGGGCATCGGCAGCAGCAGTTTTGTAAGCCTGAATAAGACCGCCCGTTCCAAGTTTAACCCCTCCAAAATATCGAACAACCACCACCAGAACATTCGTAAGCTCGAACGAATGAATCTGTCCCAAAATAGGTTTACCTGCAGTTCCGGAGGGTTCACCATCGTCGTTCATCCTAAAATTCATGCCATCAATGCCCAACTCCCAGGCGTAGCAGTGATGCCGGGCATCGTGAAACTTCTTTTTCACCGCTTCTAAATGCCCGGTAATGTCTTCTTCGATTTGAACAGGCCAGGCAAAAGCAAGAAATTTACTACCTTTTTCTTTGAAGAGCCCTTCGGCGGGATATTTAATCGTTTGATAATTGTCTTTTTGCATACTTAACAGGAAACCAGAATGATTTTAATATTTTCTTTGTGTTATTATATTTTCGGAAGCAACAGTCAATTGATTCTCAAAATATAAAATTCCAATTTTTAATATATTAATCAAAATAGAGATCCGGTTCTTCAGGCTGGGAAACACCCCAACTCAAAAAAATTATTTCGACTGAAGCCCGATATCCTTTCTAAATTATCACCTCCCTATAATCACTATCAAAAATCATAATGATACCATCTTTTTGAATCGCTACCTTCCTCACCTCCTCATCTAATTATCCTTTAAATCCACACCAGGGATAACATCAATATAATATTGCAAAATCCTGCTATTCTATCCCCAAATATAAAGAGAAGTCAAATATTTTCAATATATCGTTAGACTTTTAGATATAAGATTTAAGCTAAATCATATAATATTGAAAATCT
>CAYOFH010000071.1:0-16251 GCA_964403175.1 uncultured Marinilabiliaceae bacterium | reverse complement strand
TTATAGTAGGCCTGGTAATTATCATCCAGGAAGTGATTCCATATATGTGTTACAATCCGGGCTACCCTTCCTAAATCAGAATAATCGAGTGGCGAAGTTTGAAATTTATTACAGTTCGTTTCATTAATCGTGTTGAATTTACTATTCATGATTTTGAGTTTATTAATTATTAATCCCATTTTTTAGGTTGCTTTATGCGACAGTTCCCAAGCTTTTTTTACTATTTTTTTTATAGCAAAGCTAATGGAATCTCTGCCATTGCATTCATGAAAGGTTCTATTGTTGCCGATAATAATTAGCTTACTCTTAGCTCGACTTATGGCAACGTTGACCAGTCGATCTCCGGTTTCACCCTTGTATAATCTTCCAATTCCCTGATTACGATCCTGAAGAGGAGTGTCTACAATATCCCAAATGATTATATCTGACTCAGAACCTTGAAAGGTATGAATAGTTCCTGCTTTTATTTTAGGATTTTCCTTGTCAAGCAATTCTCCAAGTTCATTTTTATAATCCATCAGTTGCTGTCTATAGGGCGTGATAATCCCTATTTCATCAATCTTTATATTCTGAGTTATTATTGATTTTAACAGCTCAATAGCCTTCTGCCGCGAAAGTTTGTTATATTTTGAATAATTCTTTGAAAAACTGGCTTTATTGGATTCATCGTTTGGCAGATTAATAAATGAAATGTGTCCAGGAGAAGGAGGTAGCTTATTTGCAACAAAATGGGAAGGATCATCTATTGTAACCAGATTGTTATTATAAAAAGGTTCATTAATCAAATCAACTATTTCTTTAGCTGATCTTCTTTGATATTTCAGCATTTGTAAAGCAGAGTGACTATATATTTGTTTTTCATTTCCTAATAGTGAAAATAAATCCTTATGCAACCAATCTTTTGCTTTTTTGCTATTGGATAAGGCAATGGGGCCAAGTTGTCTGAAATCACCGGCAATAATGATTCGTTTTCTGACTTTGGAAGCAAGCATCAACAGGCTTGGTACAGACATCATGCTCCCTTCATCTATTACAAGATTGTCAATATCATCATGAAGTATGGTATCTTCCACAATAAACTTTGAAGCTGTCAGGAAAAGCAATCTTGAATCCAATATGAATCTTTTGCATTCATTATCGTATTTTCGTTTCAGCTCATCAATGTTACTTTGGATCTGGTATTTTTTTTCTTTCTTCATTGAATCTTCAATATTCTTATCTTCTTCTATCTCCTTAATTTCAACCTGTAATTTTTCAATTTCATTGGCCAAAACATTTAAAGCTGAGTTCTCAAATTTTATTTCCTCAATATTTCGCACCTTATCCGACTGAGAATAACCTATTCTCAATATTTTGCGCTCTTTTAAAATATCCTTGTTGGTATTAGTAGAGTAATCTTTTAAGAGATCAATTGTTTTTTCCAGTAAACCATCCACTGCAACATTGGCAATTGAACAAACCACCGTTTTTTCATTTTGATTGTAAAGATTAATAAGTATTCTGGAAAGCGTATACGTTTTCCCTGTACCAGGCGGACCCCAAATGTATGTAATGTCGTTTTTTAGTGACTGGGATAGAGCTTTCTTTTGGCTTTCATCCAAATTTGAGTCCCAAATTTTGCCTGAAAATTCAAGATTATTGGGGAAGGAGTGATTATTCATAAGTTTCCAAACTGGATTGTTGTTTTTTTCCAGGTTTTCAATTACTTCCTTTTGCTTATATAAAAGGAATGTACTTGACATTTGTATTTTAGCCGGATTATTTTCAAGCCTGTCCAAGCATTTTAAAGCAATTTTTTCTTCCTGAGTATTAAATTCCAAAATGGTTACCCAGATATGATTTCTATGTTTGTCAATTAACTTGACCTTACTTCCTTCAACCAATGATACCGGTTGATCATATTTTATTACCACGGAGGCTTCGTAAATATTGAATTCATTTTGAGTGGTGATTAAGGAAATGTTATGTATGTCTATATAATATTTTGATTGATGCCTCCTGGTTTCCTTTATTTCATCATCAATCGCATCCAAAATATCTTCTTTGAAATTATTTTTTGATGATTTCTTTTTCTCCCCCCAGATATGAGGATGCTCCTGGTAGATTTTTTCAAAATTTAATTTCTTTTTTTGTTTGCCTTTATAATCAAAATAGTTTTGGTATTCATTAGTAATACGTTTTAGAAAGATGCTGTCTGTTTCATTAAAAACCAGATTGCTTAGTTGAATATGGTTCAAGTATTCGTTTCCCCTGCCTTTGAAATACACTTTTCTCACCAGAAAAGTAAATAGTTCCTCTGTTGAATTTTTATTCACATTTCTGATGTGTTCATGCCTGTATTTTTCTGGAATTTTAGGTACTTCCATAGGTAATTGATTATTTTGGTTGCTATAAGTAGATTTTGAGCAGGAAAAATTTATTTCCCCCAATCCTTCTTAATTCAAATTTAGTAAATGTTTTATAGAAGATAAAGTAAAATTGCCATCACTTATAGCAAAAAGGCAGAAACTCATAAAAATGTGCATCCCTATTTGCGGTATGGTATTCTTATTGGCAAGAGAAGGCATTATCCCTTACCTCGAAGATTATTCAGGCATGGTCAAAACTTTGAATATCTATCTTTTCAAATTCGTAAGGCTTAATTGTTCGTAAACTTCTTGTTCCATTGGGTTTTACCATTTATTATTTTTCCCTGATAATCAAATATCCATATCATCCAGAAACTCCGAGGCAGGTTCTACACCGGTGACAAGCAAGTAATCCCTTGCACGGGTGCAGGCCACGTAAAGCAGGTTTCTTTCTGTGTTGTATACCTCTTCCAAGTCGGTATCATCCCCGACTGTCTCAATTCTTTGTTGCGATGGGATGATTTCATCATCACAGGCCATTAAGGCTACAGCTTTAAATTCGAGGCCTTTGGCAAGATGCATGGTCGAAAGTGCAATGCAATCCTTTTTCGGTTCTGTTTTCGAGTCAAGCAAATGATATTTGAAACCTGCTTTTTGTATGGCCTTCTGAGCTCTTGGTAATTCATCTTCAGTACGCACAAAAAAACCTGTTTCATGAGGCAATACACCTTTATCGAAGCATTCCATGATCCATGTCGCTACAGTCTCCGCTTCACTCTCCTGATCATCGAGTACATGAATTTCGGGGTTCGGCCCATTGAATACGGATACCGTACCCCGCCTGTCTTCCATATTGCCATCCACATCCGATATTTCAGGATCCAATAGCCGGTCTGCCTGCATCCTGATCTGATGGCTGGTTCTGTAATTGATCTTAAGGATGGTTGACCGGCCCCTGATATCCACACCCAATGCTTTCCAGGAAAAAGGCTGCTGGAAGATCCTTTGTCCAAGGTCGCCGGCAAAAAACAGACTATTGGGACGGTTGTTGCCTAAGGCCGCCATAAATTTGAGTTGTGGAATGCTGATGTCCTGGGATTCGTCAACTACTGAAAAATCAAACGGAGGATTGGTCCTCTGACTGATATTATGCGCCAATTGTGTAAACAGATAAGCATAGGTTATAAGTCCTCTGTTTTGCAATTCGGCCTTAACCTGTTCAAATATCGACCAGATCGTGTTTCTCTGTTTTTCCGGTAATCTTGTTTTTCTCCCCAGGCGTTTCACATCCCGGTATGCTTCCCAGGTTTCTATCTGGCGCGCATCTATCACTTCTTTCCATTCCGAGATGAGAAAGGGAAGGGAAAATTTATGCCCGTCAATATCTTTAGCAGCTTTGGAGATGATGCTGTGGATTTCCTCATCCGTAACAATATTGGGCTGTCCGAATTGCATGGCATATAAACGAAGACCTATATTGTTCATGGAATGCACTTCCAGCCGTTCACCAAGTTTGGGTTCATGGTTGTAACTGATCAGACGCTTGAGCTTTCTGCGGAGCATATTGGCCAGGTTTTCGGAAAATGTGGTAAGCAAAACCCGGGTTTTGGGATTATTTCTGGTCAGATATACTGCTCTGTGCAAAGCAACCACTGTTTTGCCCGTACCAGCAGAACCGGAAACTCTGGCTGGCCCGCTGTAATTTTGTTCCACCAGTTGTTGCTGGGCCGGATGAAGAAAGATACTCCAACGTTCCCAGGGATATTGAAGAGCCCTTTCCAAATCATCAACATTTTTCATGACCCTAAATCGACGCTGGGCATCGGGATGATCAAAGGGATCCTTAGCTGTTTCAGGGGGTTGATTAACAATTGGTTTCTCCCCGGTTGCCAGCTTTAACAATGCTTCCGAAGCTTCTTCCGGCAGATAATCCACCAACTGCATCAAACGATCCTCATCGGCACTTTTTACATCTTCAAGCCATTCATTGGGTACGCCGTAGGTAAGCAATTCATCATTAGAGATATTTTCCAGCAGGGGTGGCATTGAAGGCGCGGGTTTTTCCTTTTCGATGTATTTGGGTATTTCTATCTCTTTTACGGTTTCCCGAATCTTCACTATCTGGGCAGCGCCGGTTTTGGGATGGGTTTCCATTTTTCGCTTTTCCACCCATTCATAGGCTTTATCATGATGATCCACGTAACAGAGCAAGAGGCTTTCTTTGGTTTTGTGGACGATCAGGCGAATATCCTTATTTACCCGTACTGACCAAAAGTTTTTATCCTTTGCTTTATCCAGTTTATGAAAATGTATTCCGGGATTGGCAGGATCCATTTGCAGATCGAATACGGTGGTCTTGACCGCTTTTTGTTCCTCGTTGGTGAGCTTGGTTAGACTGTCAGTGAATGTATTGGCTATTCGGAAATTCATATAAAATTTTATTGTTACATTGCAGTATGAATTGGTAAAAATTCGTGTTTCATGCTTTTTAACCCACTATAGACAGCGTGGTAATGCATTTGTTTATCTTATTTAACTCTAATGGTTTATTAATGCCTGTAGAGGCTGGTTAATTATTTTCATTTTTCCAATCAACTAAATGATTAAAAAATCTCCATTTCACATTATCCAAGAGTTCTTCTAACTTAATTTTTGTAAATCCTATTTCCATTAAAAAGGCACAAACCAATAAAGCTTTTAATTTTTCTGTTAAATAAAATAGATCTTTTCCTTTAATTGCTTTTTTCTTTAAATCTTGTGAATAATGTGTATAGTAATTTCGAGAATGTTTTATTTCCTTAATAAATTTTTCTTTATCGCCGATTATTTTATCAATGATTTTGTTAGAATATTTATTCAAAAGGTCCATTAATCTATCATGCAACTTTAAATTATTTCCAAAGTTAAATTGTTCATGGAGCCATTCATGATATACTGAAGGAGTAACAGCTAAAATTTCTTCTTTCATTTTCTTATAGTCTTCTTTAGGCATTTTTTTGGAATTATTCAATCTAGCATGAAAAGTTTCTGCTGCTTGAGCTAAATTTAAAAAGGTATTAATATTAAATTGATTAGCTTTATAAAATTGTTCAAAAAGTAGATTAAATGCAGGAGCTAATATATTATATTTTTTATACCAACTTTTTATTAAGCTAGGAAATTCTTCTTTTATAGTCTGATAACTAAATAACATATCCAAATCGAATTTGGGTTTAGTATATCGATTAATATTTGATGTAGAAATATATAATTGAATTTTCGTTTTTACAGGTTTGACATTACTAAAATGTTCTGTATACTTACTACTTGTTAAATAAATTGATATTGGAAATGTATTTTGATATAAAGCAAGAATTAAAAAGTTTTGAAATTTGAAATAATATTCTAGCATTTCTGATAGACTTTTTTCTTCATCATAAGAATATATTTGTAATTCTACTCTTTGTGTTATATCTATAGTCTTCTGATATCTTGACCATCTTGGAGAATTCGATACGAATTTAATCCTGCCTTTACATTTATTATCAATAGGAAACTCTATAGGATCTGGTAATTTATAGCTAATTGTTATTTCATGTTTTTTTTGATTCATTGGGTTATATTCAAATCCACTTATCCCTACCCACTCATCAAAGTTAAAGATTTCACATGAGATTTTATCAAATTTTAGGTCTTTCTCATTTTCAATATGAACCCCAATTAATATATAGTTAACTGTGTAAATTATTTTAGGCAAGCCGGATTCTTGTCCTTTTACTAATTTTGGTCCATCGATGTTTGAAGTATAGCATTTATATAATGTAACTAAACTGCTATTATTGGTAATACCTAAAATAATATTGTCTTCTCTGAATTCAGGGAAAATAGATTCATTATTAAAATTTCCTAATAATTCAAGTTTTGATGCTCCTTCTGAATTAAAGAATAAAGTTCCAAAAACTCTATTTCTCTTATCTGAGGGAACAAACCATTCACCTTTCATTTCAAAATCATTATTCATAGTTATATCATCTTTGACTTTATAAATCTTAAAACATTCATGTAATTTTTTTATAGAACGAATTCATCAATCAAGGCAAACGGGTTACTTTTTCAGGAAACGAAATACCAATGTTAGCCAGTTTCCTGGCCTGCCGGCTCCCTTTAGTTATATGCACACCATTGGTTGTAACCCATCTATAAGGTCTTTGGCTCGATTTCATCTCCAAAAATCCGGTTGCTTTATTTTTAAGCCAGTTTTGCAACCAGCGCAATTTTCTGATCACCTCATCCACGTTACCGGAAGAAGCAGGATGTACTTCAATAAAATATACCGAGGACTCATACGCGATCATATAATCCCAAAGCGCTGCATCCCTATAGTCAGTTTTCAAACAGTCCTCAATGAATACACTGCCGTTTAATTTCCGGGTGTCTGCCGGTCTTACTTTGGAAGAGTAACCCTTCATGGCTCTTAAGCCAGGTTGGTAGCAGTTGGTGAGTTCGGGATGTTCTTTCACTTTTTGCTCAAACGCCATGATTGCCTGCCATTATGTTTGAAACAATATCGGAGGCTCGGCTGCTGAATGAGGTAATGCCTCCCCATTCTGATAAAGCAGGATCTTCCGTAGCCGGGTCGAGGGAAGAAATGTCTTTGGTATGTACACCATCTTCTCTTCTTTCAAAGAAATAGGTTTTGAACGATTTGTTTTGAACGATATTCTGAAAGATGTCTTTTATGGCCTGATCCTTTCTTTCTATTTCAAACAGGGAGAACAGATGATCATCCTTCGCTTTCATTTCCTGCATGGACTTTATGGCCCATATTAATTCAAGGATAATAGGTGAATGGGTGGAAACGATCACCTTGTATCCGCGGTGGATGAGCTCCAGAAAGGTAAGCAGCAACGACTGAATGGCAAACGGATGCAACCCCATTTCCGGCTCTTCGATGACGGCATATTGAACATTTTCACGTTTCTGAAGTTTCTGTGAGGGCATGAGCCAGTATAATCCCAGCAACAGCGGCATGAATTCGCGCTGACCTGCTGACCAGGCCATATAGGGAAGCATGCTTCCTTTTACATTGAGCATGATCCGTTTTTTAAGGGTTTTCTTATCCAGTTCGATCCGGGCACCGAAAAAGATGCTTTCATTGAGCTTATCGCGGAACTGTTTTTTCATATGCCCCATTTTCGGGAAAATGTTGCTGCCGTCTCCTGGCCCCATTCCGGATTCCATCATTAATCGTAGGTTTTCACTGAATTGTTTGACTACAAAGGGATCGCGGGTTTCAAAACCTGTGAAATTCTTCGGCCACCCATTCAATATGGAGGTTACCCTTTGTGCCGGTATCAGAAACAAGCTTTCCGGTTTACCCTGTTTTACTTTCAGGATTTTTTCCACGGAAAATTCCTTGTTATCTATGGAAAAACGGGTTTTATCCGTTACCACATCAGCCATGCCTTCACCCAGATAAAGCTGCAGGAATTCATGGGTGCTGCCGTTCCAGTCAAATCCGTGCTTGTTGAGGGTGTCTTTGATGGCAGAGCTGTCCAGGGCCAGTTTCATCATTTGCAGCAGGATGCTCTTCCCGCTGGCCTGGGGACCGACAAATACCGTGAAATCGCCAAGCGATATATCGGCTTCGGTAATCTGACCCAGGTGAGATGCTTGAATATGTTTCATTGATTATATTTATAAGAATTTAAATAAAGCTTTATTTCTTTGTGTAATATTTATCAAATTCCTTTAATATTTCAGTACTATAAAATTTCTTCGTTTGACTTTTAGGATTATTCCAATCCAAATATCTTATATTACAATATTTTTTATCCTTTTCAAGTTCTCTTTTCAACTCCCAAAATTCCTGATTAAATTTTATATCAGAATATCTTTCTTTTAACTTAGGTTTAAGTTGATTTTCAAAATCCCAAGGCCATCTATTGCGAAATTCTTCTTCTGAGTCCATCTTGACAGTTATATCAGCATTGCCATTTTTATCATATTTTACTGGTAATGCATCAATTGATTTTGATCGTACAAATCTCGTCTCAAGCTTTAGACTGATATTGTATGGTGTCTTTTCATTAGAAGGATGTTCTCTCTCTTTCTCAAAAATATAATATAGCAAATTTTTATGTTGAATATCTTCTTTATGAATTGAGAAACTTTCCATTTCATGGGGATGAAAGAAAGATATGGGCATTAAATAGAAATTATATTGTGATAAATCATAGTCAAACCACTTATTAACTATTTCAACATAACTTTTTAATGTTGCAGTTCCTATCTCAAGGAACTTTTTTTCAAAAAGTTTACTCTGGTTATAAAAATGTATTGCATTATCTCTTATTTCTACAAGTAATTCAATATTATCATATAAGGCTTTATCAATGGTAACTCTTGAGAGTGCCGAAAATATATCAATCGTTACATAATTCCCAGAACGATTTTTTTTATATTTAAGTTTTTTATATGGTTGTCCATCTTTTCTTTTTAGAGATTTATCAATAACATATAAAGATTTTAATTGGTTATTGTTATCTTTAAGTATCTTGGCTTTAAGAAGAACTTCCCAGGCATTAACCATTAAAATTGCAAAACTTTCCTCTCTATATTTAAAGTCTGGCTTGTTATATATTTCAATAGCTGATAAGACTGCTTGTATAGACTTTTCTAATAGTTGATATGATTTTGATCTTCTTGACATAAATTAATATATAAATATAGGTTTATTACACCTTAAACACCTTCATTACCTCATCTCCCAGATGGTTGATCACCTTCACTGCAATGCGTCCGTTTTTGGGTTTTTCAAAGGGGCGGGATACATTGCTGTATAGGGTTTCCCAGGCCTCCTCATCAATCTCGGCCTTGAGGGTTTTTTTGAGGGATTTGTAGGGATCACCGGCTCCCAGAAAATAGGCATGCCTCACGAAAAAGCTTTCCTCGTTGTAGTCGGTATCGATGAACCAGCAGGCAATGCCCTCGGTGTTATCGCTGCGGATCTCTCCCGTGTTGGGATGAAACACATCCACCCCGTTGATCTGAACCTGTATCTGATTGTCTCCGGCATCCTGAATGTCAATGTCGGGTTCGCCAAAGATGACAAACAGGTTGCCTTTGCCCGTGTTTTTAAGGTCTTCGGCCATGTGCAGGTCGGCGTTCATGTGTGCTTTCAATACCGGTATGCGACCCAGCTTGTTGAACTCCGATGAGTGGGCATCGTAGCTGAAGGCACAGGAGATGAGCACGTCAAAACCTGCGTCGGCAGCTTCGCGGGCTGCTTCCACCAGATCTGGACGGGAGACCGTTCCGAATTCCGGTCCTATGAATATGCCTGCCCGTTTTTCGTTGCCGGCTTCTTCATCGCCTTCCATATACCGGCCTTCGGCGGCTATCATGGTTCCCGGCCAGGGGGTAACCGAAGTGAAAGTGATCTTGTCTTCCTTATGGGCTTGCTGTACACCTGATTGCTTCAGGTTTTCAAGTATCATTTGCGTAAAATCCCGCTCCTTCTCATATTCGCCTTTCGATTCGGATGCTTCATCGATCAGCTCGTCGTTTTCATCCACACCCAGGGTGCGGTGCGGAGAAAGGCTTTCCACCGTAAAAGGCCCTGCTACCCGTACTTTTTGCTTGTCTTCATACGGACGGTCATATAAATATTCCTGATCCGCATTGTTTGCAATGGACTGATCGATTTCCTTCTGCCGGTTGATGCGTTGCTTCCACCATTTGGCATACAGGTCTTTGGCTTCTTTGGGCCAGTCTTCTCCTGCTTCCCTGGGTATTTGCCATTCCTCCCAATTGGTGTTCAGTGCAGCATTTAATTTTTCCCTCAAAGGTTCCATAGTTTTCTGGTATTTGTCCCAGATCACGTCAATTTCCGAGTTGTTGGCAATGGATTTCAGCGTAATGTGCGGAACCCTTTCGTAAACAAAGCCATGCCGGATGTTGCCGTATGTAGGTTTATCCGAGGGCGCTTTTTTCTGAAGCTCTGCTTCTTTTTTCTGGCCCGATTTGCTGTCGGCCAATATGTAGTATGGATATTTGGCGCCCATCAGTCTGGACCGTGCCAATGCCAATGCCACACGGGAAGTGTCGATGGTGATCCAGCGACGCCCCCATTGTTCGGCGACACTAGCAGTGGTTCCTGCTCCACAGGTAGGGTCAATTACTAGATCTCCTGGATCCGTTGTCATGATAAGACAAGATTGAATAATCCTAATATTTGTTTGAACAATATATAATTTATGCTGCGCACCAGCTAATGCTTCAGTCCATATATTTTGTGTATTAACAGAAGGAGAATCATTATATCCCTCTATATAGAATGGTCTTTTATTTCCAGGTTTTACTCTTTTTGCATAATATAATCTATGGAGTCCAGCATCATGAGTTCTCCAATGTCTCCCACTTCCTGGATAGAATTTTCTTCCGTAAATATGCCAAGGTTTATTTTCTTCTTCTGTTCCTCCATCTTGAGTTAAAGTAATATCATCACGAAAAGGTCTCCATTCTGAAGGCATATTTTCTGGAGCGATTCTAAATTCTTTAGGAATTATTTTTAATTCTCCATTTTCGTCCCATGCTTTTGTATATTTACTATAATCAATATCATTACGCTGAGTTGGTCGCCAAAGTTTTCTAAATTTCAATTGACTTTTATTCTTCGCGTAGAATAGTAAATAATCAGTAATGTTTGAAATATAATCACTTTCTTGATAATGGGTCTTTTTAAAAGTTATTTGACTTATAAAATTATCCTCCCCAAATACCTCATCAATAAGGGCCCGAACCCTATGCACATTTTCATCTCCAATCTGCACAAAAACAGAACCTGAATCAGCGAGTAGGTCTCTTGCTACGGTCAATCTGTCCCGCAAATAGGTTAAATAGGAATGAATGCCATCGCGCCAGGTATCACGAAAAGCTTTTACCTGCTCCGGTTCCCGTGTAATGTGTTCGGCTTTCCCGTCCTTTACATCCCGGCTGGTAGTGGACCACTGGAAATTGGAATTGAACTTAATGCCGTAGGGAGGATCGATATAAATGCACTGTACTTTTCCCCGCAAACCTTCCCGTTCGGCTAGTGAAGCCATCACCTGCAAAGAATCCCCCAGGATCATCCGGTTGGTCCAGTTCTTGTCGTGCTGGTAAAACTCGGTTTCCTTCTGCTGGTCTTCCATGCCATTGAAATCGGCAAAAAGGCTCATCTGCGTATCTGCAGATTTTTTTCCTTTTTCGCTCCGGCGCTTCAGGTCTTCTATCAATACCTTGGGATGGATCTTTTCCTGTATGTAAAGGGGCGGTGCCTGCACAACCAAATCCGACCAGTCCTGCTCATCCTTTCCGCGCCATACCAGTTGGGGATCCAGATCGCGATTCCGGCGTTCATAAGCTACCTGAACCGGACTTTGAACATCTTTGGATACCATGGATTGGTATTCCGCAGGGGGTATATTCTTCCGGGTTGACTCTTCGTGTTTGAGGTGTTCAACAGATTTGGGTGTTTTTTTCTTTTTGGCCATAGCTTAATTTAACTCTTAAGTTTGTCAGGATTTTTCTGTGATTTTTTCTCTTCGCTGGTTAACCGTCTCTCAACTTTCTTAATATCTTCAGATGGAGGCAATTCTTCAGGTTTGATTCCTCTGTTTAGAAGGGTTTTTCTTACAGCTTTGTTGTTGGTAATGTGCTCGTTAGATATATCCTTTTCCGTTTTCATTTTATTCTTGCGCGCATTGTGGATAGTAATTTCTGTTGCAAAATCCTTAGCTTTTAAGATAATGGTAGGCGCAAAATCAGCCAATGGTCGGTTAGCTGGTACTTTCCATTGTGATTTCATGCTTTTTGTAGATTTACCAAACAGGGCTTGGTCTCCTTTACTTCTGATAAGCGCAAAATTTTCATTACCTCCTGTTTGCTCAAAAATCACCTTCGACATTTCCTTTTCTGAAGTCGTAAGTTTTTTTCTTGCTGATATCCGTTCTGCTTCCTGGATTCGTTTTTCAATAACTTCTGCTCGGCGGGTTTGAACTGCAAAATAAGTTTGAGCAAAGGCAATTTCTTCTTTCTTGGGATCACCATTTTGAGCAATAAGATAGCATGCATACCGGGTTAACATGATGTCATCTACTTCTCTTTTGCTTCCTGAGCCCAATTCGACCATTTTGTTGACGTCAACAAAATGGTCAATGATAGCATGTCCGCTGACTTCACAAGCAGTTTTGGCTTTATTGATTACTAGCAGAAAATTTCTCCATTCTTTGTAACCCAATAAATGCTGAATGTCCCTGGCAAGCCAAAATTCAACACCATCCTCAGTTTGCTGAGCATTGGCTTCAAAAGTGGCCGTAAGTGTTTGTATGGTTTCTTTCTTCATGTATGTTATTGTTTAATTATTTTATGCAATTTCCTGTTTTGTTTTTGTCTGAATAACCCTTTCCAGTTCTTCTTCCATTTTTTGGCGAAAATCTTCCTCCATATCAAAAACATCCCGGAATTCAACAATTGCCCACCGTCCGTATGAACCAAGATTGTTTACCCCGGGGATCCAGTAATTTTCCATGGCTTCCTTTTTGTCTTTTGCATTCTCACGTCGAAAACCCTTTATTTCTACCACAAGATGCAAAAGATCTTCATCGCCGTTTCCATCATCTACCAACACAATAAAATCGGGATAATATCTCCGGTTTTCTCCGCCATAACGATAAGGGACTTCCAGTCCCAGGTTGTGGTTTTTCACATAAGCCTTTACTTTCGGATGATCTTCAACCACCCGGCAGAATTCGGCCTCCCAGTCGCTGTCGAGAATCACCCAGTTCAAATGACATTTACGTGGATCGGTTTGCCACCGTTCGGTTTTCGAGGTATTGAAATTAACATGCATGGTTGATCCCGTAGGGTTGTATGGATCCAGAATGGCCTTAACCGGGCGGTCCTTTTTAGTTTCAGCCCGCGAAATGGCAGCAGTAATCCGTTCGCAGGCAATGTCGGCCAGTTCCTGGTACATCAATTGGGCCGGATAGGTGCCGCCTTTGCATACCAGGCATTGGTTCAGCCATTGCCTGGTAATCCTTTTAAGTTGACCAAAAAGATGTGTTTTGGGCTTTTCATCCGGATCACGCCATTTGGTATAGATTAACCGGCGCGTGACATGGAATATCAACGTAGAACGGCGAATATCTTTCAGGTGTTTGAGGCTCAGATCCACCTCTTCACCTATGATACCGGCATTTTTTGTTATGGAGGGTCCTACCAGATCAGGTGTGAGCTCCAGCACAGAATCTTCGTTGAACTCAGCAGTAAGCCTTTCTTCCGGCAGTTCCACCCGGTATCCTTCCACACGGGGAAATTGTATCTCCAGGTGATCGCGGTCAGGCCTTACGGCCTTAACCTGGATGGTTTCCCGGGGAGGTTGAGGTGGTGCAATAACCGGTTTGGCGGTGAAATCGAAAGGCACACCCAATACATCCGCGTATTCCACATTGTAAAGACCATCCTCATTCTGTTCGTAGGATTGCCTCCGCAGGGCCCTGCCGATTACCTGCTCGCAAAGCAATTGGGTACCAAAAGCTCTTACTCCTAACACATGAGTAACATTATTGGAATCCCACCCTTCGGTAAGCATGGATACGGAAACCACGCAGCGAATATTTTCACCCAATCTGCCGGGTTTCCCGACAGTATTCATCACTTCGCGCAACAAATTCTGGTCCGTGAGGTTTTCCGCTTGTTTGAGATCGCCGGTGCGTTCTATGATCTCACGCCGGTAACGTTCAATCTCATCGGTGGCCATCTTACGGAAATTTTTGTCCAGCGCTTCACCCGATTCCAGTTGTTCGCTGTCAATCAAAAGGGTGTTGGGTTTCGCCAGTGGATCCCCATGTTCGTTAAAATTGCGAAAAAGAGGCAAACGACCGTTTTCCAGTGTTGTAGAAGTGTCTTCATTTTCCCTGTGGAAACCGGAGATATAATCATAAACCACTTTAGAGGTTGAGGTATTGTTGCATACAATGATGAAACAGGGCGGAACATCCATGCCTTCTTTTTTCCATAAGTTATAAGTTTTTTCGTAGTGTCCATAAAGCGCATCGAGCGCTGTTTGCAATTCCGCCGGGATATCCAAAGGATCAAGGTTTTTTGCTTTGCCTCTTCCTTTTTTGGGCATTTTGTTGCGAATATGCTCCCACAGGTTTCTGAACTTAGGCATCTCTCCATCCTGGATGTTGTCGCTTACGGGAACACGGGGTAGCTTTACAATGCCACATTCAATGGCATCCATCAGGGAAAAGTCACTCATGGTCCAGGGGAACAACGTTCCTTCAGCATAACCTGATCCTCTTAAAAAGAAGGGAGTAGCCGAAAGATCCATAACCCTTAATATACCAAGCTTCCGGGTTACCGCTTCCAGACCTGTGATCCATAGACGCGCGGCTTCCTGGTTTTTTTTGGCTTCTTCCTTTTCTTCCTTTTTAAGGTCTTCTTCCCCATCTACACCGGGCTTCTCACGATAACAATGGTGCGCTTCGTCGTTCATTACCATGATGTTTTTCATGCCCATCAACTCGGGCATGACACGCTGAATCATCTGCCCCTCGGTTTCCGTAGTTTGAATGTCTTCTCCGTGACGTCCTTTCAAAAGCGCCCGGTTGCCTGCAGAAAGCTCCATTCGTTCTCTTTGCTTGAAGGCATGATAGTTGGTGATGACTATTTTAGCCTTTTCAAGTTCAGGTAACATATCATTGGGCACAAGTTCACGGCTCTGATAATAGCTGTAAGGATCATTGGGTTTCAATACATTGAGCCTGTCTTTGATGGTCAAACCAGGTGTAACAACCAGGAAGCCCCTTGTAAAATTCTTGCTATTGGGCCTGCGTACGGCATTGATGGTTTGCCAGGCAATGATCATAGCCATCACTGTAGTTTTGCCGGCCCCGGTAGCCATTTTCAGGGCTATACGCATCAGACCCGGGTTGGCCTCTTCATTGGCATCAGAAAGATAATCAAGAAATTTCTGTCCCAACTTTCCCTTTTTTGGAGCAACCTCTGTAAGCCATATAGCCGTTTCCACAGCTTCTATCTGGCAGAAAAACGGCTGAAAACTGCTATACTTATGATGACGCCAATGCTGAAGCAACCTGGCGGTTTCAGGAGTGACCTTCCAGTCGGCGGGATTGGACAGGCTTCTCCATTCATCTATGTAATCTCTGAGCTCATTGATGACGGAAGTAGGGTCGTATTGTTGCTCCTGAGTAGAAAGGCCTTTGCCTTCATCAAATGCTAATCGACTTTGTTGTTTATCTCCTTTCTGTTTCCTGGGTTTGGGAATGGGAGTTATGAACTCGGCACGCCTTCTTTTTTCGATGATTCTCTGCGTGGGCTGACCGTTTTCATCCAGCTCCCAGTGTTTTGAAGGGTATTCGTACGGGGAGTTGAGTATGGGCTGTTCGAAGAATTGGTTGCTCATTATGAATAATTTTGATAATCTTTATTGACTATGCTTTAAAACTGTAAAATTTTTCACGAATAACTTTATTATAATAATGTCTATTCCAAAATTAATAAAAGGAAAATGAAAATTTCATTGTTGCAAACTAATTTATTACAAAAAATAGTAAATATGATTATGTTGGTAACACAAATTGATAATTAAAAAGCTTATTTGGTAGTATTTATGTTCCTGGTTTTTATAAATGGTAAAACTTATTTACAGGGTTCTAATACTTGGCAGCTAATGTAGTGAAATGTCTACTCACAAACTCTTATCCTTAGACTCAATTGAAAACGACACCAGGTTAAACATCTCCCTCATCCGGAAAGATGCTCTCTAAAAACACTAAAAACTTTAATCAAAGAGTCCGGTTAATATAAACTGTAGAGCGAACTTTCCACATTTCGGACAATAATAATCTGCGTC
>CAYOFH010000070.1:2717-16487 GCA_964403175.1 uncultured Marinilabiliaceae bacterium | reverse complement strand
CGCGCCCATGGTTAATCCCCCAAACAAAAACCCGAAATTTCCTCACCAAGCGACATAAAATTGTAACGACGCATTCGTGCAAAGGCCAGACCAACAATGATAATTCCAAGCCCCTGCCCAATACCGTAAAGACTTCCGGCAAATCCGTGATTGTATGCATAACCCGAAGCCCCGATTGTCGCACCTGTACCGAGAATAGTGGCCAGGGTAGAGCCAGCCAGCAAAATTTTATGTACTCCGCGACCAGCCATTAAAAATTCACCTGAGGTTTTTACTTTCCTCCCTATATATATACCAAAGCCTGTAATCCCAAGGATATAAACGCCTAAGATTACTAACATTAAATGCTTATCTTCCATATTATTTTTCTTTATGGCGTTATTTTAATTCTTTTATTTTCATTTTTTTGTACTCTACCCATTTGGCAGGCGGATGTAGCTGAAATCCGATTCTTCCTTTGGGATCCCGAGTTACATGTGCATCAGCTGTTTTTCGATTATTTACATACGTTACAATATGATTTCCCCGAACATAGATCTTGTAGGAATTCCATTGGCCTGTTTTAAATATGGGGTTTCCCCATAAATCGGTAGGAAAAGCTCTTGAAATGTTGTAAATGGATCCTGATGGATTGGTTTCTGCACAGGAGAGATCGTCAAGTACCTGGCATTCATATCCAAGAAAAGCAGGCCCCTTTTCACCATCTGCCTTTTCCCATGGGAATCGCAGGCAAACGCCGGCATTTCCTCCTTTGCTTACACGTACATCAAAGGATAGAATATAATCAGCATAATCCCGGTTGGTAAAAATCCAGGAGATCTCTTTAGGATTTTCACCCCGAAGGACTCCATCGTTGAGTGTCCAGGTTGCATTTCCAGACCAATATATTTCAAAATCATCAATTGACCTGTCCTCCAGAAGATCTACATATTCTCCTGATGCCTGTTCTGCTGCTTCCTCCATCAGTTGCCATGCGGGCTCTGTTTCTGGTAATTCCAGTATCTCAATATCCTTCCAGCAGTAATGGGCCGGTTCCAGGCCACCGTGGAGTTGAAGTCCAATAGCCCCTTTAAAAGATCGGCGATCATGGATTTCAGCCATTTTTTTCCCGTTGATAAATGTGGCTATATATTCTCCTTCACAATGAATCTCAAACTCATTCCATTCTTGAGTTTTCAGTTCTGTAAAATAGGAACGGCTCAAGTCGTAGATTGCGCCGCTGGTGTTGCACAACAGGCTCTCTCGCTTTTCTCCTTCACCATTAAAAACCTGCACCTCGTATCCGTTGAAAGCGGGACGGTAAACTTTGGCATGACCTGGATCCCGGATAAGTATACCGCTATTCCCCTCAATGAGCATTTTTATTTTAAGGCGCAGTTTAAAATTAGAATAGTCCTTTCGGCTGACCAACCATCCAAAACCATTTTGACCTTCCTGCCGGGTTACCTGTAAGCAACTGTCTTTTACAAACCACTTCCCTGCACCAACCACTTCCCAACCTGTAAGGTCTTTTCCGTTGAATAACGATTTCCATTGCGGCTTCCCGTCAGTTGCTTCGTTATCCATCTCATTGTTCATGCATCCCTGTGACAATAATAGCAGCATCCATGCCCAAATAATTTGCTTCATCTTTTTTTCTTTTTTTATCTAACCCAGTTCGCTAACTTTTACTGCACAACCCTGTTCGGTAGAGACTTCGGCTCCGTACATGACCTGAATAGCCATTCTGCCTGTGATGCCATCGGGATAAGCTTTAGCCTCCCCTTTCATCACTTTAACAAAGTGTTGCCACTGCTTTAGTTCTCCGTCCCGTGGCGGCAGGTCCATCGTTACAGACTTTGGCAGCGGTTCTGTATGCGGGACTCCCTTGGGATATCCATAGTGCATCGAAAATTCTTTAGCTGACAAGGAGATGGTGGCTTTCTCCGCAAAATAATAATCGGGAATTACCGGGCCGTAATGATAAAGATTTCCTCCATAATTGGTAACAGCACCATTGGCGTAATGTGCAATAATAGCTGCATGATCGTCAGAAGTCCGTGGGCGCATAGTTTTATTATTTACACCAACTCTGCCGATAACTTCCACAGGTTCACTTCCAATGATCCAGTTGTTGAGGTCAATGGTGTGGGCTCCTTGCTCAAATGCAACGCCACCTACTTTTTTCTTATCCAATCGCCAGTTCAGTTGCCGATCGACTTTAGGATCGGGAGATAAGACAGCCCAGTCACTTCGATAAGTGCTGATATCAGAATAGAGAATTTTACCTACTTCTCCCTGATGAATTTTTTCGATTGCACGCCTGTAAGGAGTCTCATGACGGCGTTGTGTTCCAATCTGTAATGCTTTTCCTGCCTCTTTTGCCGCAGCTATCATAGCATTACAGTCTTTAACATTCAAGGCCATCGGTTTTTCACAAAGCACATGTTTCCCAGCTTCAAAGGCAGCAACGGTTTGCTCTCTGTGGAGGTAGTTCGGAGTGATTATGGCCACCACATCCAAATCATCCTGCCGTAATAGATTTTGATAATCAGTATAAAGTTTTGGGGTACCGCGTTTGACCATTCTCTTTTTTTCTTCCATTTTTTCCGGTACGATGTCACACAAGGCAGCAATTTCCAATTCCGGAATTTGATTAATTCCCCTTATCTGAGGCACTGCCCGGTTACCACATCCAATGATCCCAAGTTTAAAGGGTTTTCCGGTAAAAGATGTTCCCCATCCAAGGGGCGATGCTATAAGTGGACTTCCTGATAATATTAAGCCACTGCTTGCAATTCCCATTATACTGCGCTCAATAAAGTTTCTTCTGGAAAATTTTTTCTTGTTGGTCATGATCGTATTTTTTAATTAAACTTGATGTAAATCCAATTCTATTTGAAGTATTTCTGCCAGATTTTTCAAATCCGCGATATGATCTCCATAGACCATCACATAATGGTGTCCGTAATCAGATGCTTTTCTTAAATATCCTTGGGGATCTTTCATGTCCAAAATGACCCTGGTGCTGCATCCGAAATTATCAAATCCTCTCATTCCTATGACTTCTCCACGGGTTACTACTATTTTTTTTGCCAAAGGGTCAAAACGGCCAATGGTCACTGTTTTTTCTTTAATTTTTGTAAAATCTATTTTCAACTGTGCTCCCCATCCCGGATTTGCACATACAAAATTGCGGATTTCATAGGGAAGATCAGGTTTGTCGTAACCCAGCATTTTTAATCCGGGCACATCATGCCCAAATAAAATTTTTAATCCTTCCGTGTCAGCCCCATCTACCCAGTCTTCTGATACCCTGATTGATCCATCACAGGCATGAAAACTTCGTGTCCGTCCCTTCTTCGTTCCATCCAGATTACCCATAAATGCCGAATTATTGGCCAGTGCCATAAAGGCACTCAGAGTGAGCAGGGCAGAAGTATCTCCTTCGCATGCTGATGGAAATCCTTCGTCGCGCAATAGTGAATGCGTCAGGCATGGATTTGCCTGCCATTTATCCGGATTGCGGGTTCCACAGAACTCGAAACACTCGATGCTGAATGCATTGCAATGGTATTTTTTCATCAAACTTTTTATTGCAAAAAACATCAGCACATCGCCCATTAGTTGTTCCTTCCCGATGTCATTTACTTTTTTGGCTTTGGAAATGAGGTCATCTGTGTAACTTTCCACTTCATTCATGTGATTGTTGTTGTTCATCAATCGTTGTCTTTCTTCAACCAACTCATTGATTCCAATGATGGTTGTTCCAATACCAAAACGATTTTTAAGATCCTCAAAATCAGACACAGATCCTGGTGTCGGATAACCCGGAATTCCAACATCTGTTATCAGTAGCATATTGGTTTGTTGAAAAACCTTTCTCGCCCTTAACAGCTCAATCAATTTATTTGTTCCTCCATAATTGCTGGCCACATAACCTTCCAGACCTCTACTTTTCAGATAAGCAGCGCTTTGTCTTATGTTCGCTACTGGCTTTTTGTATATTTCTCCAATTATAGATGATAAATACCCACTTAATTGGGTATAAGGTACCACGTATAAATCAACTTCGTCTTTATCTGCTTCCAGCTTGAGAAGATCCTGACGGGTAATTTTTTTACTTTCCGGAAATTCGAACAAAACGGGTTCAAGCATTCGTGCATGCGGGCTCAAATTCTTTTTAAAGTTTCGGACATAATTCTCAAAACTTTTTTTTGCCTGTACGATTTCCTCTTCCGGGCCCGTTTCATCGCCTCTAAACCGGCAAGGCCCCTGCCAAACCCCGGAATGGATCATCGCATAGTAAACAATTTTTACATTGAGTTTGACCTCACGGGGATTATTACCGGTAGATCCTGGAATGTAAGTTCCAGGCATACCTACCTGAAATATGCTTTTCCCCGGAACATATTTAAAATCAGTTTTCGGATCATAAGATTTAAAACCTCTTCCTAAGACTCCGGCGGTACCAAGGCTCATAAAGCTCAAAAAATTACGCCTGTTCGTATTCATCTGAATAATACTTAGTATTTGTTGTGAAACTTTATTCTTCTGTATATGTGTACTCTTCTTTTAGATTTAGTGCTTCACGGGCCTCTACTCCTGGTTTAGCCGATTTACCTTTTTCGTTGAAATATTTTGCACCAATCCATTTCATTTCTGCATCTGTTTCCCTCGGATCTCCGTTTTCTTTTAAGTATTTGGTAAGTTGATTTGCCAAAGTCTTTTTCTTTTCTTTATAAGTTTCATCATATGCTACATTATTCATTTGCCAGGGATCTTTTTTCAAATCATACAATTCTTCGGCCGGCCGCTTTTCAAATGCCAGTTCAAACAATTCTTTAACAGAATTTTTTTTCCTGTTGGTAAGCATATACATTTTGGTGGGGCAAGGGTAGTCAAGACGCGGGGAATCGATATCACCATATAGCGGAGGATCACCTTGGGGCCATGCGTCGGGTTCATAATTCCGGATGTATAAGAAATCAGATGTGCGCAACGCCCTGGCTCCATATCCTGCTCCATCTTTGCGTACAAAAGCATGACGCTCGCGCCCGGTAACTATAAAATCTCTGGATGAATCCACAATACCTTCATTTTCTGATTCCAAAATATTCAAAAAGCTGCGTGCGTTCATTTCTGCAGGTATATCAATGCCTGCCAGTTTCAGAAAAGTAGGCGCAAAATCATTCAGACTAACAAAATCATCTATCACTCTGGCTGATTTATACCTTGTTGGCATGGAAACAATTAACGGAATGCGAGTTCCAAAATCATATAAGTTAGTTAATCCGCGAGGCATCTGCCAGCCGTTGTCACTGCAAACGATGACCAGAGTATTGTCCAGTTCTCCTTTCTCTTCCAGTAATTCGATGAACGAACCAACCTCTTTGTCAAAATCCTCGATAACTGCATAATAGTCACCTATGTCTTTTTTTACCTCCAGCTGGTCAGGAAGGTAGGGTGGGACTTCAATATTTTCTACCTCTGTTCCAAGGTCTTTATAGCCTCCTGTTCTGAATGGTCGGTGGGGTTCTCGTGAACTGAACCAAAAACAGAAAGGTTCTCCATTTTTCCGCTTATTCAGAAACTCTTCAAACGAATAAAACCGTTCTCCGGCAGGATTTTGGTTCCAGCCTCCGGCTTCATAATTTCCCGGGCCCCAACCTTTGCCTTCATAACCAACCCGATAACCATTTTCTTCCAGAATATCCGTATACACGGCAAATTTATCCGGCAACTTGCCCCATAGATTTGCTCCTTCCTCCAGCCGAAAGAAATCCTGTCCGGTGAGCATGGAAGCCCGGGCCGGAGTACAGGAAGGGGCAGAACAAAAAGCATGTGTGAATCTGACACCCTGAGATGACAATTCATCAATGTTAGGCGTCCTGACTACCGGATCACCGTAGCACCTCAAGTGGTTCCACGAGTGATTGTCAGACATAAGAATTAAGATGTTGGGACCTGTAGATACTTTCTTTTTCTCTTTTTTACAGGAAGTAGATATAAATAGAAAGATTCCCAAGGTTCCTATGCTGAATAAAACGATTTTAAAAAAATATTTAATGTTCATAATGGATTTTGTATGTTACTACTCTTATTCTTGCTTTTTTGTTGATTAGCTAAATATTTTTGAACAATGCCCTTTGTTTTGTATTTAAAAATCAACAAGAAAAAAGAATGTCTAAAAAGAATTTTATGTGTTTGAGGGTTCATTTCCCAGATATAAATAATTATTTCACGAAATGTTTTAAACAGTTATATTATTGTTGTTCCGTTATTTATAAATATATCTTTATGTTCTTTGTTGATATATTTGTTCTCCTGGAATTCAAAAAGTGTAAGCCCCAATTTCCGGGATTAATATCCAGCCTGTGTTTCCTGAAGGTTCGAGTGCGACCATTCGAAAGTACCTAATATCCTGAGCTCCAGGAAAAGTTTTGTATTGCATAATGTCAGCCTCATTCTTCAGGGAATAAAATCCCATGGTATTCCAATTTTCCCCGTTATCGCTCACAAAGAGCTCAACTTTTTTAGGAGTACCTTTTGCTTGCTGCAATATAAATGAGATGCCTTCAACACCTTCAATGATTTGGCCCATGTCTACCGTAAGTGTATGAGGATAAGAAGCATCATTAGGACCGTTAGCCCAAATTGTAGAAGGATCATTATCAATTGCATTTTCAGGAGGACGATACTTTGATCCAGACCTGCTGTCAAAACTTGAAGCAGTTGCAGTCCATCCTTCTTTAGGAATATGAATAGGAGGTCCTTTTACTTTTATCGTATCAAAATCGGTATAAAACGTATCAATAGCTGTTTCTTCGGGAAGAAACAGTGTTCTGTAATAAAGACCTGAGCTAAAATCATTCAATACGGTAACTGACTCATCTGTTGGAACCCGGTAAGTGGCTTCTTCTTCATTGAGATTTATGTACTTTATCTCACTATTAAGAGTTTTATCAGTGGCGCCGGCCCATCTAATGGTAACTTCTCCATCAATAACAGGTGTAATACTTTTGATGCTCCTGTTTAAAATTGTTGATTGAAAAGTGCTGCCATAAACGATTCCTTTTACTTCAAAAGGAAGGGATTTATTTCCAAATTTATCTAAGCTTACAAATTGGAAAATGTATGATTTTTCTTCCATATTGTCAAGCACTACAGACACAGTGTCTGCCACTTGTCCGATTGATGCCTGAGTTGAGTCCTGGTAATTATTCCAAAAGATTCTCATGGTTTCAATCCGCTGGGATGATATGAACATTTCAAAACGAATTCGTTCATTTCCGGCAAGTGCTTTTACACTATCCACTTTTTCAGCATATACATGCTCGCCCTGCAAATATTCATTGTGCATATCATTCATGTCTGAACATGACTGAGAAAAAACAATAATTAGGGATAAAAAAAGATATATATTTAAATTTTTTAATTTCATAATAATAATTTTTTATAAAAAAATTAGCGATACTTCCCATAAAAATCAATCTCCTGAAAATGAACGAAATTAACATTCCCCCATGTTTCAAGAACTCTTAATCTGATGTATCTTACTTCAGGTGCAGAAATTGGTACTACAAACTCTTCACCTGCCTGAGCATAAGCTAAATCTTCTGCTGTATTTTCGCCATCGGGTAAACCACTGGGTTTAAACGACTCGTATGTTCCTAATTTTGTCCAGTTTTCCCAATCTCCGGTCATGTCCAATTCGTCAGAGCCCCATAATTCAAAAACTTTTAGATTCCCTCCGGAATATAAGTACCTCACTGTACGAGGATATATAATAAACCGGCTCACTTTCCCTGTATGTCCAATGTCAAAAGATAATACGTGTGGCCAGATACCCGTTCCTGCATGAGTATGCACACCATCCCGGGCATCACCAATTACTCCATCCCACAGGTTACTTAAACTCCACCCCCATGCATCCCCTGGTACGTCTCCCGGAAGAAACAATTCACGAAAATCACCTTTGGGAAATTGTTCTTCAAATAACGGTACTAAATTAAAGTATTTAGTTTCACTTTTGTTTCCCCATCGATCTTCCACATGCACTCCAAAATTATACGGAATAGTATCCAATCCGCGTTTGGTAGCCGATCCTTCCACAACACTGCTGTAAACTTTTTCAAAAGGAACATATTCTCCAAATTCATCTTCTATTAGAATAACGACCGCAATTTCTTCCCGGTTAGTATTCTCCCAGAAAGCTTGGATACCACCGAAGTCCTCTACCATATT
Source organism: uncultured Marinilabiliaceae bacterium (assembly GCA_964403175.1). Taxonomy (GTDB): domain Bacteria; phylum Bacteroidota; class Bacteroidia; order Bacteroidales; family Marinilabiliaceae; genus Marinilabilia. The sequence continues at coordinate 8,261 of CAYOFH010000070.1, read as the reverse complement.
AAGTGATTCTCCGATGCTCAGGACAGGTGGTTCGAGAGGTTGTATGTTTACTTTTACAGGAGATGATTCATTGCGGCTGCGATCCACTGTAATAATCTCTACTTCATGCGTTAATGTATCTCCGAAACCCTCCACCATGAGGGTGTCGGAATAAACGGAAGCAACACTTTCACTTTTTTTATCATTTTCCCGTGAATATATAGCTTTTACGAAAAGCAGATCTTCATCATCAGGCAAATTGTATGTTAACAGCGCTCCTCCTGGGGTATTTTTAACCACTACATCGGATACACGCCCCGGAGGAGTTTCATCTAATGGTTGTTGGCCGACAGGTTCTTCTTCGCATGAAACCAGAACAACAGCAGCTATCAATATGACGAAAAAATACAGTTTTTTCATTTTATTTTCTTTTAAAATTTTATAAATGCTACCATCCATAATTTTGCAGTAAATTTGAATTTACATAAATGTTTGATTCTTTAATGGGAAAGAAATAGTTTTTTGTTGTGAATTCTGCAGGTTCTTTTGCTACAATTATTTTATTATAAAAATCGTCTGTATTTGTACCCAGAATATTCCAACCTTCAGGCTGAGCATTTAACTCTTCCATTTTTTTCCAACGACGCATATCCCAGAAATATTTCCCTTCAAAGGCCAATTCAATACTGCGTTCATTATGGATTATCTCGCGCAATCCATTTTTTGAATCTGGCTTATTAGGGTTTGATGAGTGATTTTGCCAGGATTCTTTTATCCCTTTTAAACCGGCACGCTCCCTGACAAGATCAAGATAGTAGAATACTTCTTCTGACGGTCCACTCACTTCATTTAACGCTTCAGCATACATAAGGTAAAGATCGGCTAACCTAAGAATAGGAAAAGGAAAATAATTAATATTCATACCATCAAACGATTGGCCATTTTTAAATGATGACATTTTCTTTACGCTGTAGCCTGTTACAGAATAATAATTATTCGTTATTTTACCTGATACTCCACCTAATTGGAAGTCAGCATATTTTACATTATCGGGAAAATTATAATATCCATTTCCAAAATGTACTCCTTGGTCGAAGCCCAAACTGGCATAAAATCTTGGTTCTCTGTTATAATGTAGAAAAACTGTTTGTTTACCTTTTTCCACATAGTAAATTTCTTCTCCTGAAGATGGTTCAGTTCTTACTTTAAAACGATTATTATACCAATTATTTGACTGCCAGTCAATATCTTCATCAATTGGAACTCCGTTTTTGGAATAATATAATTCAGCCATTTTTATTGTAGGAGCCCATTCAGGCCTGCATGCACTTGCCTGGGTAGCTGCCATTGGTACAATTCTGGCGGTATTGCGTGATAGTAACCAGTTGCTATAATTAGTACCTCCCCAAATTAATTCTTTATTCCACCGGTCTGTTATGGTTTGACGGTAGGTTGTTTGTAATTTAAAAACATCAGGCGCATTAGTTATTGTCTGATCTACTACATTATATAACTCCTTATTCTGCTCATGACATGCATCTATGGCTTCTTTGCATGCATCGGCTGCAGCTTTCCATTTAGTTTCATCATAAGTTTGAGAAAACAAACTAATCCCGCGAGAATCAATCATCCCTGATAAATCAGTATTCCCATTAAACAAAGGACTCGCACTAAAAAGGAGCACCTCAGCTTTGATTCCCATAGCAATTAGTTTATCGATGCGACCACCTTCTGAACCGGTTATAATTTGATTTGCCTCCGGAAGGTCAGCAATTGATTCATCGATCAAATTGACAATATATTTAACAACTTCATCTATTGGTTCACGAAAAACTTTTACTTCCTCAACACTAGCGCTAATGGGAAGGTTTTCATCAACTACAGGTATGGGACCATAACATTTCATCAGATAATAATGAAAATATGCCTTTAAAAATTTGACCTCAGCTATCCATCTTTGTTTCTCATATTCAGTCAGATCCGGCACTTTGCCAATATTTTCCAAGAATATATTGCAATCTCTGATTCCCTGGAAAAGAGGTTTTCCTCCTCTTTCTCCATCCCAAAAATTCATCAACGGATTATTTGCTTGCTGGAATCCTCTTCCAATTAAGGTGTTCTCTGCAGGTGAATGTTCAGAAGCATAAATTCTTCAAACATCATTTGCTCCTTTCATTGCAGGATCACGCTGAAGATCTCCAATAGCTGGTAAATAACTATAGCAGGTAAACAAATATTTTTCTGCTTCAGTTCTGTTTCTAAAAGCATAATCAATAGTTGCTATGTTGTCAGGAACTATATCAAGATAATTGCATGAATCAAATGTGAAAAGTATAATTACTGCAATTAATAATTTATTCATTATTTTCATAATATTTTATATTAAAAAGAAATTTGTATTCCTAAATTAAAGACTTTTTGAATAGGATATCCCAAACCATTTCCTCCCATCTCTGGATCCCACAAATCGAATTTGCTAAATGTTAAAAGATTTGTGCCACTAAAATATACCCTGGCATTGGAAATTTCAGGAATGATTTCAGGTAGAGAATAACCAAATTCAACATTTTTCAAACGAATGAATGAACCATCACGCATAAACCAAGTAGATGACTGGGTATTATTTGAGATAACAGTTTCGGAAAGACGTGGCCATAAGGCATATAGGTTTCTGTTATCTTCAGACCAATGATCTTCAGCATAGACTTTAAGCAAGGCTCTTTGTTTATCAATGAAAGGGGAAGTAGAATTTGCATTTATCCAAAATGACTCTCTTGCCAATCCTTGAAAAAAGCAAGATAAATCAAAATTTTTCCAACCGCTTGAAACTCCAAAACCATAAACAATTTCCGGACTTGTAGGATAACCGATAGGAACCATGTCCAATTCAGTAATTTTTCCATCCATGTTAATATCTTTATATTTAATATCACCTCCCTTGTAATCACCAAACTGTGTTGGTGAATTTCTAATTTCATTTTCATCCACAAATAAACGTTCAGCTACATATCCCCACCTTTGGTTCAAAGATTGACCAACACGTGATTTCCACGGGGCATCAGGATAATCAGGTTCTTCAAACACCTCAAACTGACTTGTAGCATAAGTAAAATTGGCTAAAGCCGAAATCCAAAAATCATTATTAAAAAAATGATCGTAGTTCAATGAAATATCTACCCCTTTACTGGAAGCTTCCCCAACATTTGAACGAATAGCTGTTTGTAACCCCATTGTTGATGGAATAGATGCCCGGTCCATTAAAATATTAGTGCGGTATTCTGAAAACAGATCGGCTTGAATATTTAATTTATCCCAAAGCCCCAGTTCGATACCAATATTCAATTTTTCAGCTGTTTCCCAGGTAATATCATCATTAGGATAACGAGAGATTGAAATACCATTTAAACTGTACGAATCTCCCAAGTCACCGAAGCTGGCACTACGAGACCCATCATTCATGTTAACATTAGATAAATAAAAGAAACGATCGTAAGCACTTCCAATGGCATCATTTCCTACATAACCATAGGTAACTTTTAATCTTAATAAACTAATATTTTGTTTTAAGCTTTCTGACCAAAAGTTCTCATTCGACACAGACCAACCAACCCCAACCGATGGAAAAAATCCAAATCTTTCCTTTTGGGAAAAACGTTCGGATCCGTTATATCCAAAGTTTAATTCTGTGAAATATTTTGAATCATATTCATAAGTTATACGACCAGCCAGACCAATATTTCTGTAGGGTAGAGATCTCTGTAAATCTCCTGCATTCCCATATAGTCTTTCACGCATGGTGTAAACCAACAATCCACCCACACCATGCTTATCATTGAAAGTTCTATTCCAGTTCAATTTACTTTCAAAATAATTTGTAGAAGTTACATTCTTCCCTGCCTGGTTGTAACCTAAATATTCAGTTCCTTCTTTTTCATTCAATGCCAACAAGGCGTATTCTTTCGTTTCTTTATTATAGCTTCCAATAGTATAATAAAAGGGATTATATGAACGTTCAACATCAAATCGGGAATACCGATTAATATTATACATAGCATCCAGACGAAGCCCTTCTGTTATAAAATCAAGCTGTTGTTTTAATTCAAACTGTGCCGACATCTGCGAAATGGAATAATCCTTATAACCTTTTGTCATATCTGCATAAGGATTGTTATATTGCGCATTATCGTAATTTCCGTACAGAACATGTTTTGTATGTATATTGGCATCATCTGGTGCATAATAAGGTGGGAAAAATACCGGATTTGAGTTCATTGCTTTATTGTATACGGCACTTCCGCCATCAATGGGGCCAGTATAATCATCGAAAGCTCCATGCAAACGAATAGCTGCTTCGGTTGTTTGAGTAATATTGATGTTTACATTTGAACGCAGCATGTATCTTCCCAGTTTGATATTGTTATTGAAATTATTTTTTTTGTCCACTTTTAACATTCCGGTCTCATTAATGAGACTTCCTGCCAAATAATATCTTGCCACTTTTCCTCCACCGCTGATATTAAAATTAAGCCGATCATTCATAGCCTGATCTTTAAACAAAATATCGTACCAGTCATTTGCAGGAAATACATAAGACGGATTCTCCAATTGAGTATTATCAATTTTATATGGGGAATATGGAATCATACCCAATGGATTACGTGTTCTTACTGCCTCATTATGCAAATACATATATGTAATTGGGTCAGCCAGTTCTATCAACTGAGTAGGTTTCGACATAGATTTTTCGTATCTAACATTTATCTTCGCCTTTCCCTCCTTTCCTTCTTTTGTTGTAATCAGAATAACACCGTTGGCTCCACGGGAACCATATAATGCTGTTGCTGTTGCATCTTTCATGATCGAAAAACTTGCAATATTGTCAGGTTGAATACGCGCCAAATCTTGTGAGGTAACCTCATTATTGTCAATTAAAATCAGAGGATCTTTTTTGTAACCAAAAGTTGTTACTCCCCTAATAAAGAATTCAGCATTGTCCTGCCCCGGTTCGCCACTGCGTTGGTAAGAAATTAAACCGGCCATACGACCCGCAAACCCAGTGGTTAAATTGCTGCTGGGTATTCTTAAGTCTTCCGGTTTTACAGTAGAAATAGAAGAAATTACACTTTCCTTTTTCTGCTTTCCAAAAGCCACGACTGTGACTTCGTCCAATTCTTCTCTCTTTTCCTCCATTTGTACATTGATGGTATTCTGAGTACCCACATCAATAATCTGATTCTCCATTCCTATAAAAGAAAAAACCAATTTATCTGTCGGTTTTGCTTCAATGGAATAATTGCCATCAACATCTGTGATTACCCCCCGTGTAGTTCCAACAATAGTGATAGTTACACCTGGCAGAGGTGCTCCTTCACTATCTGTTACTTTCCCTTCAATGGTATTTGGTTGTTGTTGCCGAAGATTGTTTTGATTAATCTTCTCATGAATAACAGGTAATTTTTCGGCTTCTTTATTTTCAAGAATAACGATCTGGCGGTCATAAATACGATAAGCATTGTCTGTATTCTCAAAAAGTTGATCGAGAATCTTGTCAACTGTGCCATCTTT